>JAIPCF010000021.1 GCA_021738385.1 Sulfuritalea sp.
CTCATTGGCATAACGGAACTCTCCCGCATCAACCATGCCTGAGGGCAGGTCGCCGCGCAGGGCTACGATGCGTTGGATGCCACGTTCTTTGAAGCCAGTCAGCATTTCGCGTATGCCGTCCCGTGTTGATCCAATACAGGACAAATGAGGTGCTGCATTGTGGCCTTCCGCGGCAATTTCCATTACCGTTTCCAGCGTGCGCTCGCGGGTCGAGCCGCCTGCGCCATAGGTTACCGAGAAAAACTCCGGTTTCAGAACCGCAAGCCGCTTTCGGGTCTGGCGCAGCTTCTCCATGCCCTCTGCAGTTTGGGGCGGGAAAAACTCGATGGACAATTCAGGTTTCATTCCAGATCCTTGGGCGTGATGGTTCGCAGTCGCGGGCCGCGCTCCTGCGGCGAGTTCAGTAGTAGTCGTGTCAGCATCCACGAGATCACGCTATATAGCGTTGAGCCTATGACACCGGCAATGAAACCGTCCACCACGAAGCCGTCGAGCAGCCGAGCCGCCAGGAGAAACATCAGACCGTTGATGACGAAGATGAACAGCCCCAGCGTTAGCAACGTAACTGGCAGCGTTAGCAGCAGCAGTATCGGCCTGATTACCGCATTGATTAGACCCAGTACCACCGCCACCCCCAGCGCCGTGGTGAAACTGGCGACATGAATCGAGGGCAGCAGGTAGGGCAGGGCCAGCAGGGCAAGGGCGTTGATCAGCCAGACAGCCAACAGACGCATCAATGTCTCCTTGTGACGCGGCAGACGTTTCCGGGCTCAGTAACGGTACTGGTCTGTCTTGTACGGGCCTTCCTTGGGGACGCCGATGTAAGCAGCCTGCTGGTCGGTCAGCTCCGACAACTGAGAGTTCAGCTTTTTGAGCTGCAGCCGCGCCACTTTCTCATCAAGGTGCTTGGGCAGTGTGTAGACGCCCACCGGGTAGTCGGCATTGCGCGTGAACAGCTCGATCTGCGCGATGGTCTGGTTGGCAAATGACGAAGACATCACATAGCTCGGGTGCCCCGTGCCGCAGCCCAGATTCACAAGGCGGCCCTTGGCGAGAAGAATGATGCGTTTGCCATCAGGGAAGATGATGTGATCGACCTGCGGCTTGATTTCTTCCCACTCGTATTTCTCGACAGAGGCGACGTCGATTTCGTTGTCGAAGTGGCCGATATTGCAGACGATGGCCTGATCCTTCATTTTTGCCATATGGTCGTGGTTGATGACATGGAAATTGCCGGTGCAGGTAACGAAAATGTCGGCCTTGTCGGCGGCGTATTCCATGGTGACGACGCGATAACCTTCCATCGCGGCTTGCAGGGCACAGATTGGATCGATTTCGGTAACCCACACCTGGGCCGACAGCGCGCGCATGGCCTGGGCCGAGCCTTTGCCGACATCACCGTAGCCGGCAATCAGGGCAACCTTGCCGGCAATCATCACGTCGGTCGCGCGCTTGATGCCGTCGACCAGCGATTCGCGGCAGCCATAGAGATTGTCGAACTTCGATTTGGTAACGGAGTCGTTGACGTTGATCGCCGGAATCTTCAATTCGCCGCGCTCGTGCATCTGGTACAGGCGGTGCACGCCCGTGGTGGTTTCTTCCGTCACGCCCTTGATTTGCGCAAGACGTGTCGAATACCAGGTTTTGTCGGTCGCAAGCTTGGCCTTGATTGCGGCAAACAGGATCTGTTCTTCCTCGGCACCGGGATTGGCCAGCACAGAAATATCCTTTTCCGCCCTGGCGCCCAGATGCAGTAGCAAAGTGGCATCGCCGCCATCGTCGAGGATCATGTTGGAATAGCCATTGTCGGGCCATTCGAAAATGCGATGGGTGTAATCCCAGTAATCAACCAGTGTTTCGCCCTTGACGGCAAATACGGCCACGCCATCTGCAGCGATCGCCGCCGCAGCGTGATCCTGGGTCGAGAAGATATTGCACGAAGCCCAGCGCACTTCGGCGCCCAGCGCGGTAAGCGTTTCGATCAGCACTGCGGTCTGGATTGTCATGTGCAGGCTGCCGGTGATGCGCGCGCCCTTAAGCGGCTGGCTCTTGGCGAATTCTTCACGGATCGCCATCAGGCCGGGCATCTCGGTCTCGGCAATGCGAATTTCTTTGCGTCCCCAGTCGGCAAGGCCGAGGTCAGCAATAACGTAGTCTTGAATTTTGGTAGCAGCGTCAGTCACGGCGTTCATGAGGTTTCCTTGAACAGTGACCGGGAGGGAGGCGAACTCACCCTGCCCGGTACGGGTGGGTGAGCGCAGTTTGAAAATGGTCCGAGCCTGGGGGGCAAATTGCAACTACCCTTGCAGCGCTCCTCGGAAGCTTGAGATTATATCGCGTTCCCGCTTTTGCGTTGACGCACTGCCGCATTTTAGTGCATAATCGCCCCTCTCTGACGCGGGGTGGAGCAGTCTGGCAGCTCGTCGGGCTCATAACCCGAAGGTCGTAGGTTCAAATCCTACCCCCGCAACCAACAAAAAGTTAATAAGGCCAATCACTTAGCGGTGGTTGGCCTTATTGCTTTGGCGTGTCGAAAGTCTCCGTGACTATTCTGTGACTAAGGCGTGACCAAGCCGTGCCCATGGCAAATCCAGAATTTTGTTAGCGAGTCTGGCTATAACCTGCGGTCGAAGAATGATCGGCCCAAGCGCAACTGACGACAACGCTGCCGTCTTACCAGCGCCGACTTTTTGCCGGGGAAGGTGAGTTTGATTCCGCGTTGCTATTCAGCGCGGCACGGCAGGTGTTTCTCGCTACAGTCCGTGGCGCGATGCCGGGCGCAACCTGGCATGTTCCGGGCTAGCGATGGCGGTCCGGATTTCGCTGAGCAGGCGTGCCTTCTCTGCGCCAAGAGTTCCTTTCAGCACCAGGCGATTCGAGACATGATCGCTGCGGAAAACGGTTCGTTTGAGGTCCAGCGTCGAAATCAGCGTTTCCATTTCCGCGAACAGTTCTGCCTGGGTGCAGGGCATCCATTCCGCAAATCCGCCGCGAAAACGTTCCTCGCCCTGCGGGAAGCTCACCACCAGCGTGGCGAGAAACTCGGGCTGGGTCGCGTTGGCAAGGCGAGCGGAGTTCTTGGCGTGTTGCTGCGACAGCGTTTTGCCGCCAAGGCCATTGAGGATCATTACCGAGCGCTTGATGTCAGCCTGCTGCAGTTTGTCGAGTGCGTCGCAGGTGCTGTCGAAGCTCTCACCCTTGTGCACTTTTTCCAGCACTTCGTCGTCGCCCGATTCGGCGCCGACATATGCCATGCTGAGGCCTGCGTCGCCCAGTTCTTTGAGTTCGTCGACGGATTTCTTTTTGAGGTTGCGCGGCAGGCAATAGCTGGAGATGCGGTGCACTGCGGGTAGGTGTTCGCGGATGGCGGCGAGAATTTCAAGCAGGCGCCGGGTCGGCAGTACCAGCGCATCGCCATCGGCGAGAAACACGCGGCGGATGTCATCGCCGAAGCGTTCGCCGCAGCGGCGTAGCGTCTCCAGCGTTTCGGTTGCGTCGCGAGCGCGGAATTTCTTCTGTGGCGCGGTATACATTTCGCAGAAGGTGCATTGATTCCACGAGCAGCCGTCGGTCACCGGCAGGATCAGCGATTCCGCCTCGCTGGGTGGGCGGAATACAGGATCAACGTAGCGGATGGGAAAGCCTTCATTCATGCGGGTAATTATCGCAGGGCGGCGGGCGGTATGATCCTCTCCCCGCCCGATTTTCTGATCTCAATTCATGTCTTTTCCTGCACTGGCTTTTGTCGACCTGGAAACCACCGGTGCCACGGCGAGCGCCGATCGCATTACAGAGATCGGCATCGTCGAGGTCGATGAGTCGGGCGTGCGCGAGTGGTCGTGCCTGGTGAATCCGGGAACGCCGATTTCCGGCTTCATCGAACGCCTGACCGGGATATCGAACTCGATGGTGTCCGAAGCGCCAGCCTTCGCCGAGGTGGCGGCGGAAGTCAAGGCACGTCTTGAGGGGCGCCTTTTCATCGCCCACAATGCGCGCTTCGACTATGGTTTCCTGAAAAACGAATTCAAGCGCGCCGGGCAGGACTTTCGTGCCACTGTCTTGTGTACTGTAAAGCTCTCGCGCAAACTTTTTCCGCAGCACGCCAAGCACAATCTGGACAGCCTGATCGAGCGCCACGGTCTTGAGGTGAGCAGCCGGCACCGTGCTTTGGGCGATGCCCGGTTGATCCACCAATTCTGGAATCGTGTTCAGGCCGAGATTGATCCGGATTTGCTGGCCGAGACAATCAAGACGTTGACGGCGCGTCCCAGTTTGCCGGCCGGAATTGAGCCTGCCGTGATAGATGACTTGCCGGAAGGACCAGGAGTCTATTTGTTCTATGGTGAGAACAACCTGCCGCTGTATGTCGGCAAAAGCAAGGAATTGAAAAAGCGCGTTCTGTCGCACTTTGCCGCCGATCATGCGGCGGCAAGGGAAATGGATCTGGCGCAACAGGTGAAGCGCATCGAGTACATCGAAACCGGTGGCGAGATCGGCGCGCTACTCAAGGAAGCGGAGCTGATCAAGCAATTGCAGCCCATTCACAATCGCAGACTGCGCCGCAACGACGAACTCTGCTTTTGGCAGTTGATCGAAACACACCCCGGGGAGTGGAGACCAGTGCTCATGCCCGCGGGTGAGTTTGAGTTTGGTCCGCAATCGCACTGGTACGGGCCGTTCAAAAGCGCGAGGGAAGCCAAAAGGGTATTGGCCGAGCTGGCAAAACCCCATCAGCTATGTCACGCGCTGCTTGATCTTGAGTCAGTGAAGCCCGGCAAGCCGTGTTTTGCCTATCAACTACGGCATTGCAAGGGTACTTGCGTTGGCGAGGAGCCGGTGCTGTCGCACAGCGCGAGGCTGATGGCTGCTCTGAGCCGTCACAGGATCGTACCTTGGCCCTTTGCGGGCCCAGCATGGATCAAAGAGGGGAGCGAGGTGCACCTGATCCACCATTGGCGGCATCTGGGTACGGTGTGCAATGAAGCGGATTTGTATGCTTTGCTCGATTCGTCTGCGCCCTCGTTCGAGCGCGACAGCTACCGCATTCTGCTCAAGGCGCGCGAACGGATGGTCCCGCTTGCGGTAGAAGGGAATCATTGACCCCTATGGATGACGCCGGGGATGCACCAATCGAGAGCACACCTGCTGACCCAGACACGCAGTGCAGACAGGAAATATGCCTGCACTGCCGGGGAGGTATTGCCTAGCTCGAAGCGCCAGGTTTTCTGCCTGGGCTCTTGGGCGGAATGTATCCAGCCACACGACAGAGCACGGCTTCAATTTTCTCGCCATTATTGAAGCGCGTGACGCTGCACTTGGAGATCTCGCCGCGCGCCGACAGGTCCGTAATCGAACGCCGCACTTTAGCTAGCGAGAGCCCGGTCGCCGCAGCGATTTCCGAGTCGAAGCGCTGACCGTTGTCTTTTAGGTATTGCATGATTTCTTGCATATCAAGTGCTCCCCGTGAAGGTGACAATTTGGAATCGACCGATTGCATATCTCAGATTCTCCTATCCTGTGCCTGCAACCGACTGTGGCACAAAGCCACTACTGTTACTTGCTGCCAACCACGTCGAATCCTGGTGGGCCCAGCGAGACTCGAACTCGCAACCAAAGGATTATGAGTCCTCTGCTCTAACCATTGAGCTACAGGCCCTGTTTGAATCTGCAACGGCTCGCGTTGCCTGAGCCGTTGGCAATACGCGATCACGTCTCTGAGTCTAGAAAGCTGCGCAGTTTTTCCGACCGGGTCGGGTGACGCAGTTTGCGTAAGGCCTTGGCTTCAATCTGGCGAATGCGCTCGCGCGTAACGTCAAACTGTTTGCCAACCTCTTCCAGCGTGTGATCGGTGTTCATTTCAATACCAAAACGCATCCGCAGTACCTTGGCCTCGCGCGGTGTAAGACTGTCGAGCACATCCTTGGTAACTTCGCGCAAGCTGGCAAACAAGGCCGCGTCGCCTGGTGAAAGCGTGGCGTGGTCTTCGATGAAATCCCCAAGGTGGGAATCGTCATCATCGCCGATCGGCGTTTCCATGGAAATCGGCTCCTTGGAGATCTTGAGGATCTTGCGGATCTTCTCCTCGGGCATTTCCATCTTTATTGCCAGGGTTGCCGGATCAGGTTCCAACCCGGTTTCCTGAAGGATCTGGCGGCTGATGCGGTTCATCTTGTTGATGGTTTCGATCATGTGCACCGGAATGCGGATAGTTCTCGCCTGGTCGGCAATCGAGCGTGTAATCGCCTGGCGGATCCACCATGTGGCATAGGTCGAAAACTTGTAGCCGCGACGGTATTCGAATTTATCCACCGCCTTCATCAGGCCTATGTTGCCTTCCTGAATCAGGTCGAGGAATTGCAGTCCGCGATTGGTGTATTTCTTGGCGATTGAGATCACCAGGCGCAGGTTGGCCTCGGTCATCTCGCGCTTGGCGCGACGGGCTTTGGCTTCGCCGGTGGACATCTGCTTGTTGATGTCCTTGAGCTCCTTGAGCGGAATGCCAATGCGGTTCTGCAAGTCAATCAGGCGCTGCTGCTCTTCAAGAATGTTTGGCGCGGCGCGCATGAGCTGGGCGCAATAGGGTTTACCCGACTGCACTTCATGCTTAAGCCATTCCATGTCTGTTTCGTGGCCAGGAAAAGTCTTGATGAAATGCGCGCGCGGCATATGCGCCTTATCCACACAAAAATGCAGGATCTTGCGTTCGTGACTGCGTACCGCTTCGACCATGCCGCGTACTGTGTCGCACAGCCGCTCGATCGACTTCGCGGTAAAGCGGATATTCATCAGCTCATCGGAAATTTGCTTCTGCAAACGCAGATAGCCTTTGTCTTGCGATCCCTTCTTGGCCAGGGTCGGTTGCAAACGGGCAAATAGCGCATGGATCACCGAGAAGCGTTCGAGGGAATCCATTTTGAGTTGCAGAAGCGAGGCAGAAATTCGTGCGCTGCCGTCGTCGTCATCGTCGTCGGTATCCTGTTCAACCTCGAGCTCTTCATCCTCGGCCAATGCCTCGATGTCTTCGCCGGCGGCGTTTGGATCGATCAGGCCGTCGACCAGCTCGTCAATCCGCATTTCATCCCGCGCGACTTTTCCCGCGGTTTCCAGCATCTCGGCGATGGTCGTCGGACAGGCGGAAATCGCCATGACCATATGCTTGAGTCCGTCCTCGATGCGCTTGGCAATTTCGATTTCGCCTTCGCGGGTGAGGAGCTCGACCGAGCCCATCTCGCGCATGTACATGCGCACCGGGTCGGTAGTGCGGCCAAACTCGGAATCGACGGTAGACAAAGCTTGTTCGGCTTCTTCCTCGACTTCGGCCGAATCCACCGGTGCCGGGGTGGATTCATTGAGCAGCAGATCGTCGGCGGTTGGAGCCTCGTCGAAAACCTGAATGCTCATGTCGTTGAATGTCGAGATGATCGATTCAATCTGCTCGGCATCCACCAGATCATCAGGCAGGTGGTCGTTGATTTCAGCGTAGGTCAGGTAGCCCCGCTCCTTGCCCAGCGCGATCAAGGTCTTCAAGCGCATGCGCTTGGTATCCATGTCGACCGGCTTGACTTCAGGTGCGACCAGCTTTTCCCGGCTCTTGCGACCGCGCGACTCCGCAATCGCCTTGGCGACGGATTTGGCCTCAATCGGCTTGGCAGTTCGTTTAGGCGCCTCGCTGGTTACCGCTGCCGGAACTTCCGCCTGTTTGACTTTACCCGCTGCCGGTTTGGGCGGCGTCTTTGCGGCCGCCGCCTTGGCTTTAGGATTTGGTTTGGCAGGAGCCGCCTTAACCGCAGGTGCTTTCGCTGGGGATTTGGTCTTGGCCTTTACAGCCGGAATCTTTGCAGGGGTGGCCTTGGTCATTTTTTTGGGGGCTGATTTCGCCGGCGTCCTTGCCGGTACTTTTACTGGAGCCTTGGTGCGCGGGGCTTTGGCGGGGACAGCTTTTTTTACCGGCGCAGCTTTCTTCGGCACAGGCTTCTTCGGCGCGGGTTTTTTCGCGGCCGGCTTGGTGGCGGCCTTCGATGTGTTCCGTTTCGCGATTTCCTTCGGCATGACTGTCCTCGGCTAGAACGCGACAACGGCGCTATGGGTCGTTAAAACCGCACTGCGGGCGGCAGGATGGCTCAGCGCGCCGTGATAGCGCTGGAGAACCGCTAAGTATATCAGATCGAGCCGCCGCTCGTCGAGGGGGGCGTCGGATGCTTTTTCGCCAGCAGATCGGCCAGCCGTTGCCTTTCCTGGGGGCTCAGCTCTTTGGCGCGGGCGTAAAGCTGTTTGATCTCTGCGCTCAGCGCTGTTTGGCGCAAATGCGCCACGCTGTCGTTGAACACCTCTTCCAGGGCGCCAAGATCGACTTCTTCCACCATATTTGCCGCGATTGCTGCAATCAGCGCCTCGTGAGGGGTGTCGCGGAAGAATTCCAGCAGTATTCCAAAGCCGCCGGAGGGTAGTTCGCCGTGTTCAATGGCATCGGCAATGGCGCTGAGAGCCTCACCCTCCACGCCTTCCCGGTCGATCAGCTCCAGCGGCAGCCGCGCCGCCCATTCCGGTTTGTGCAGAACGGTTTGCAACAACTTGTACTCGACGGAAGAGGGCACCGGGCGCTGTTTCATCTGCGCCGGGCCATAGCGGCTCCGGGCCAGAGGCTTGAGGCCGCACTGGGCCTCAACTTCGGCCTGGGAAACCTGGGCTCGCTGGGCGATTTCCTTGGTTAGCTGTACCCGCAGGATTGGCGCCGACATTTTTTGCAGTAGCGGTTTTGCAGCGTGTACCAGCATCGCACGCCCCTCGGCCGTGCTGGGATTGGATTGCTTGACCAACTCTCGCAGCAGAAATTCACTCAGCCGGGTCGCGTTGCGGGTTTGCTGCACGAAGGCGTCCTTGCCATGCTCGCGAATGAATTCGTCCGGATCCTGATTGCCGGGCATTTGCAGAATTTCGACCTTCTTGTTGTCGGCCAGATGCGAGAGGCTGACCTCCATCGCACGCCATGCAGCACGATCGCCCGCGCTGTCACGGTCAAAGCAGAACACCACGCGGTTGGCCTGCTTCAACAACTTTTGCACATTGGCATCGGTGGCGGCGGTGCCTAGCGTGGCGACCACGTTCTCAACCCCGCTCTGAACCAGGCCGACGACGTCCATGTAGCCTTCAACCACCAGTACTGTGTCTTCTTCCTGAATGGCTTTGCGTGCCTGTGAAAGCCCGTAGAGCTCGCGACCTTTCTCGAATATCGGTGTTTCCGGCGAATTCAGGTACTTCGGTTCGCCATCACCGATGATTCGTCCGCCAAAGCCGATTACATTGCCCCGCTGGTCGAGAATGGGAAACATGACCCGGTCACGAAATCGGTCATAGCGCCGCCCCTGCTCATTGACAATGACCAGGCCGCATTCCACCAGAGCTTGGTCGTTGTAATCGGGAAACACCTGTTGCAGGTTCTGCCAACCGTCCGGCGCATAGCCAATGGCGAATTTGGCGGCAATTTCGCCGCTTACGCCGCGGTTCTTGAGGTAGTCGACGGCTTTTGGAGAAATCTTCAACTGTTCGCGGTAGAAACGAGTAGCCAGTGCCATCAGTTCAGTCAGCGGCGCTTTTTTCGCACGCAATGCGGCGTTGCGTTCTTCCTGCGGAACTTGCAGGCCGGCTGACGAAGCCAGATCTTCGACGGCTTCGATAAAGCCAATGCCGGCATGCTGCATCAGGAAACCGATTGCACTGCCGTGCGCGCCGCAGCCGAAGCAGTGATAGAACTGCTTGGACGGGCTCACCGTAAAAGATGGAGTTTTCTCGGAATGGAAGGGGCAGCAGGCGCTGTAGTTGGCACCGGCCTTGCGCAGCGGAACGTAGCGTTCGACCACATCGACGATGTCAATGCGGGCTAGCAGTTCCTGTATGAAGCTTTCCGGGATCACAGGGGCATTATGCCCCTCAAACAGCAGCCGACAGCTTGGCCTTGACGAGTTTGGAGACTTCGCCCATATCGGCGCGGCCGGCGACCTTGGGTTTGACGAGGGCGATCACCTTGCCCATGTCGGATGGCACTTTGGCGCCCGACGTGGCCACTGCGGCAGCGACGATGGCCTCGATTTCCGCAGCGCTCAAGCCCTGCGGCATGTAAGTGGCGAGCACCGAAGATTCGAATTTTTCGATATCCGCCAGATCCTGCCGGTTGGCGGCTTCGTATTGGGTGATGGAGTCCTTGCGCTGCTTGAGCATTTTCTCGATAACGGAAATCACCGCTGCGTCATTGATCTCGATCTTCTCGTCGACGCGTTTTTGCTTGATGGCAGCGCGCAGCAGACTCAAGGCTTCCTTGCGGGTCTTCTCGCCGGCCTTCATGGCGGTCTTCCAATCATCGTCAATGCGTGCTTCAAGTGTCATGAAAACTTCCTTTGTGTTTGCCTGGATACCGCCCTCGGCGCGTGCCTCGGACATTCCCGTGAATACCGTCCTCGACTTACGTCTCGGACATAAAACACAAAAACCGCCGAAAGGCGGTTTCCGAAATCAAGCAGTGCAAACAGACGCGGCTGGGATTCGCCTGGCTGCGGCGAATCGGACCGAATCAATACATCTTGGGCGGCAGCAACTGGCTGCGAATACGCTTGTGATGACGCTTGACGGCAGCGGCCGCCTTGCGCTTGCGCTCGGTGGTGGGCTTTTCGTAGAACTCGCGTGCGCGCAGTTCGGTAAGCAGACCAGTCTTTTCGATGGCGCGCTTGAAGCGGCGGATCGCGACTTCAAACGGCTCGTTTTCCTTGAGGCGAATACCCGGCATTGCAATTATCCTGGAGAGCGGGAAAGCCGGGCATTCTAAACGCTTTGCCATTGATGTCAATTCTTTCGCTGCGTAGTTGGCTTGCTTTCAGCGACCCTTGTGCAGGGCACGAACTTCAAACTCCACCGCGTCGAGTTCGCGATTTTCCGCATCAAGCAGCGCCAGGCGGTGTTTTCCAGGTTGCGGCAACCAGTGGTTGGCGCGGTCGGCGTGTCCCGCTGGCTGATTGTCGATGCGCCACTGCCAGCCGGCCTCGCCCGTGGCGGTAAGTTGCAGGCGTAGGCTCTGGCGTTGTGGCGGAATGTCCGGATCGAGAGCGATTACCGTTCCCTGCGTCGGGTAGCGAATGCGCGCCAGTGCCGTGGCCTGCGCCGCGCGCACCACACTGCGCTCGGTGCCAGCCAGAAACCACTCGTGCCGCCTCGGTTCACCACGGTAGCCGGCGGAGGGCTCGAATCGTATTTCTCGCATCACGACTCCTGCTGGTGCTTTGGGCGCTACGCTGCGGACCCGCCGGCGCCCGGCATCGTCGCCACGGTGCAGCCAATCCATCACTTCACGCCAGACCGGGGCGGCGCCAGAAATACCCGAAACGTCATGCATCGCTTCGCCCGAGGCATTGCCCACCCAGACCGCCACGGTATAGTGCTGCGAGTAGCCGGCCGCCCAGTTGTCGCGCATGTCCTTGCTGGTGCCGGTTTTGGCCGCACTCCAGTAGGGCGTGGAAAACCAGGATTCGAGACCGAAGGTGCCGGCGCGCGCGGCACGGTCTGACAGGATATTGCCCACCAGAAAACTGGCTGCTGCCGACAGCGCGCGCCGCGCCCGGCCGGTAAAGGCGCCGCAAGCGTCACGACTGCAGGGCACAACTGTTCCATCCCGCGTTGCGCGCAGTGTCGTCCAGCGACCCTGATTGGCCAGTGCTCGATAGGCATTGGTCAGGCTCAGCAGGGAAATATCGGCTGACCCCAGTGCCAGACTGTAGCCGTACCAGTCGCCGCGTTCGGTCAGGCTGTCAAAACCGAATTGGCGCAGGCCTTGCTGAAAATTGTCGGCACCGATGCGCACCAGGGTTTTCACAGCCGGCACATTGAGCGAGCCAGCCAGTGCGACGCGTGCGCTGACCCAGCCGTGGTAATCCGGTTCGTAGTTCTGCGGCGCATAGAGCCCGTTTCCAGTCGCCAGAGCCAGCGGGGCATCCTCTATCAGCGAGGCGGCGGTGAGGTCGTGTCGCTCGAAGGCCATGCCATAGAGAAAGGGTTTCAGCGTCGACCCGGCTTGGCGCAGCGCGGTTACACCGTCCACCTGCGCAGCTGCCGAGATGTTGCCGCTGGAGCCGACCCAGGCAAGTATTTCACCCGTGGCATTGTCGGTCACCACAATTGCACCGTCGTGCACATTGCGTTTGTCCAGCGCAGTCAGGTGACGACGCAGGGTCTCGTTGGCGAAGCGCTGCAATCCCGCGTCGAGTGTGGACTTGAGGCGCTGGCCCGGGTGGGTCAGCAACTTCACAGCCAGATGCGGAGCCAGTTGCGGTGTCTGATCGGGCCGGTACAGCACGCTGCCGAGCGTCACCGCCACCACGGCGTCGATGTCGTGGCACAGTGCCTCGCGCTGCATCTCGCGCAGCAAGCCACAGGCGCGGCGGGCGACGACGTCGGGTTTGGCATTGGGCGCCCGCAGCAAGGAAGCGGCGAGTGCCGCCTCCTGTTCGTCGAGTCCCTCGGGCCATTTGTCGAACAGGCCGCGACTCATGGCCGCCACGCCTTCGAGTTCGCCACGAAACGAGACGAGGTTCAAGTAGGCCTCGAGGATCTGATCTTTGTTCCAGCTGCGCTCAAGGCGCAAGGCTGCGGCGGTCTGGTCGAGCTTTTGCAGGATGCTGCGGCGTCCGCTTCTTCGGCTTTCGCTATCGAGCAGGCTGACCAACTGCATGCTGAGTGTGCTGGCACCCCGAGTGTTGCCATGCCACAGTTTGCTCCAGGCGCCGGCAGCGACGGCCTGCCAGTCCACCCCGGCATGCTCGTGAAACCGCTTGTCTTCGGAAATCAGCACAGCGCGCTGCAATGTCGCCGGGATCTCGCGCAGCGGCGTCCACGGCAGGCGGCGCACCGTGTGGTCGAGGCGCAATGTCGCCAGCGGGGTGTCATCGCGCGCCAGCAGCCAGGCGTCCGAGGCGCGGTGGGCGCCGCGCACCTCGGCAAAAGAGGGTAGCGCCAGTGCCGGCAGGCTGAACAAAGCCAAGGCCAGGGTCGCGGCGACAGGGAAAAGCGTCCCGCGCAGCACTTAGTTCAGTCCCAGATTTGCCAGCAGCCAATCTGCCGCCTGCTCGGCACCGATGGGCGCCGGCACTGCGGGGGGCTGGGTGTGCCAAAGTTTCAGCAAGCCGTCAATAAAGTCACCAGCCAGCAGTCGCTCGCGACTCAGTACCTTGGCGCGAGCATGAACGGCGAGCCATTCTGCCAGGTAGCGCGTTTCCGGCCAGTCGTCGCGCTGCAGATACAAAATGGGGATGCCGCTGCAGGCGGCCTCTACAAAGGTGCCGTAGCCCGGTTTGGTGATCACGGCATCGACGCTGGCGAGCAGGTCGCAAAAGTCAAGTCCGGCGACGTCGAAACTGCGCACATCGTCTCGCTGCACATTCCACTCGCTCGGCAGCAGCCAATTGGTTCCCGGGGTGCGCGGCCAGCGCTCCACCGGCAGGCGAAACTCCATGCCGCCCATGGCGACCAGTATCCAGCGCTCGTTCTCGTCAAGCTTCAGCAGTTGCGCGACACGGCGGCGGTCACGATGACCGATTTGCGCAATCGGCGCAACAGCAAAATGCCTTACCGAATTCATGGGTAGTCCCGGCGTGATCCGCACAAAATCTCGCCCGGCGTTAAAGGCGGCGAGTATCTGGCCATGAATTTGCTTCGCCCAGGCTTCCGTTCCAAAGTAGTGGGCGAACAAATCTGCCCAGTTCAGCGAACACAGGCCGGCGGCGGCAATGCCTGCTTGCGCGGCGGCGGCAAGTGGCAGGTAGGCGACGTTGCTCAGCACCGCATCGACTCGATGTTGGTGAAGCCAGTCCGCCTCAACTGCGACGCGTTGAGGCCAGTCGGCATGAAATTCCCGATAACGCTGCGCGCTTGCGGCCAGATCAATATCCACGGCGTTATGCATCGCGAAACCGAAATCACGCGCTTCGGACACGTACGTAAATATTGAATTGATTCGGTTCGCCAGTTTCTCTCTCGGGATCGTGCTGCGCACAGTCACGCGCAGCGTCGGCAGGCGTCCGGTCAGGGCATTCAGTACCGGTGCGGTTTGTGCCAGATGCCCGAGACCGTGGGCTGAAATATCCACCAGCAGATGCATTGGTTCAGCTCGCCAGTTTGAGGCGGCGCGCGACCCGTTTGTCTACGAAACTGCGTGCAGCAAAATCCGTTGCACCGGCAGTCTTTGCGGCCTCAACGGCTTCGCCATCGAAGGTCGCTGCGCAGGTGACGATGTCCACTTCGGGATAAAGAGCACGAAGTCTTGCAATCTGCTCCAGCGCGTCGCGCCGGCCAAGGTCAATTACTATGCAATCGGGTGTCTCGCTGCTCGTAACTCCAAGAACGGCAGCACCTGCAGCCTTCCATAACGAATCCAGTCGCATGCGCGTGGTCAGGTCGTGACACAGAAGCAGAATCTTCATAACTTTCCCTTGTTGCGAGTTCTTGGCACAACCGAGTCGCCGTATCGCCATCGCCGACTTTTTGGGTCGAAAATCAGTTCTCGACGATCACTTTTCCGTTCGGCCTTTCGCCGAACACATCCGGCGCATACATTGCCTCAACGCGCGTGGGCGGCAGGGCGAACTCACCGGCGTTGTTGATGCGCACGGTGTAGTCGACGCTGTAACGGCCTTTGGGCATGACTTCGTAATAGGCGCGGAAGCTGGCGAATGTACGCTCGACGTAAGTGGGCCAAAGACGGCGCGCGCGTTTGTCTTCGGTCATTGTGGCGATACGCGAATCACGGCCGCCGCCATCGCCCAGGATGCGCGCGCCGGCCGGGATCGGGTCGCTGAGGGCGACCCAGCTCATGTCCTGTGCCGCCTCGATGTTGAGCGTTACGCGCCACAAATCGCCGCGACTGATCTTGCCTTTTTGCTTTTCCTGCAGCGGCGTCACTTTGCGGTTGATGCGGTAACCTAATTGGCGCGGTTCGCTCGTCGGGATTGCCGCCAGCGCCTGGATGCTGGCCCAGGGTTTGCCATTACCCTCGTGTTGGAGAGCGAGCGTGCTCGCACCAGCCGACCATGGCAGGTTCAGCAGCGGTTTGTCTTCGCCTCGCTTCCACCGGTATTCCTGTGAAGCTTCACCGAGCCTGACGCGGGTAACGCCGCTGACCGTATCCAGCTCGAAGCGCCGTCCGTACTGTTCGAGGACGATCGCTGCCCAGGTATTGGCGGTGGTGGTGATCCAGTGGCCGCGCGTCTGTCGCTCTTGGGCACCGCGCAGGAGCTTGGGCAAGTCCTCGCTCCACGCAGGCTCATCCATGACGGCCTCGATTAACCGGAACGCATTGGAGTCGCCGTTGACCATCATCCACCACCAGTAGTCGCTTTTCTCGGTGGTGAACTGGAGCCGGCCGCCGGTATAGCTCAAGCGGTTGCGTAGCTCGCGCTCTGCGGCGGCAAGTTTTTTGGCACGCTGAGGCAGATCAGGCAATCGCTTCAGCACCAGATACCAATCGATCAACGCCGAGCTGGGCAGGCGCAACAGATTCACTTCAAGTGCGGCGACGGTATTGGTCGGCTTTCTGCCGGCGCGGGTCAGGGCTTCCAGGGCTGTCAGCTTGGTGGCGAGCCGCGCGTCGGTGCGTCCCGGCGCCCAGACCGGTGCCCGGAAGCGCGCCTGGACAAAGCCGGCGAGACCGTTCTCCATGCGCGTCCGTATTTCGTCGGGAAGATCGAAGCCGCTGGCCAGTGCGATGTCGAGCAGGTAGGCGGTGAGCGTTACGCTGCCCGGACTGTCGGCGGATGATTGATCGGGAAAGTAGCGCGCCAGACCATTGCGGTCGAGCAGTGCGGGCAGGCTGTCGACAACATCTTTCCAGCGTCTATGGTCACGCAGACCGACGGCAACAGAGGCGGTCTGTTCGAGACAGACAAAGGGATAGCCCTCAAAGAAACGCTTCAGCCCAGGCGGAGGCGCCGACAGCCGGGAGGACAAACCGACTTCAATGCCGCCGCGACCGGGCAACGCATCTTTAGGTGGCGCGGTGGGTAGTTGAAGCTGGCCATCAATCCGGGCAAAGCTGCTGTGCTGAACTGTAACCGGCACTGCAGGTGCGATCTGTTGGGTGAACTTCAGACGGTCGCGTCCGGCACCGTTTTCATCGGTGGCCTGGAACTCCCAGTCGAGTCTGGCTTCCGCCTCGGGCGCCTTTACATCCCAGCTGACTTCAGTGGCGCCTTCTGCTTCGAGCACAAGATGCTTGGGCTCGAGTTTTTTCGAGCCGGCGCGTGCGGTGAGCTCCACACTCATGGCTTGCGCCGTACCATTGCGGACCGTCAGCACGGCCTGATAGCTATCTTCCTCGCGCACCAGCGGCGGCAGACCGGAGATCATTTGCAGATCCTGCTGAGTGCGGATCGAGCCGCTGCCGGTACCAAACAGAGCGGTGCCGGCGCTGGCAATACCCACCAGCTTGAATTCGGTGAGCGAATCATTGATCGGCACTTTCACCACCGCCGTACCATCAGCGCCGACTTTTACGCGCGGTTGCCAGGTCAGCAAGGTATCGAACAGTTCGCGTGCGGGTGCTCGCCCACCGCCGCCGCCGGGCGGCACCGCCTTGCGACCGAAGTGGCGCTTGCCGACGACTTGCGATTGCGCGGTGGCGGTATTCACTTCGTAGGAGCGACGCGGCGTCATGGCCTCGAGTAATTTCCAACTGGTGTTGGGCTGGAGTTCGAGCAAGGCCTGATCGACGGCGGCAAAGGCGATTTCAGCACCCTTCGGCAATGGTTGGCCATCGGCGGTGCTGACTGTCAGGCGTACCGTGGCTTCTTCCCGTGGTCGGTAGTCGCGCTTCTCTGGCTTTACCTCTACCTTGAGTCGCAAGCGCTCGGTGCCGACGCCAAGTGGCGCGAGGCCCATGCGCCAACTGGGTTTGGCCAGATCGACCATGGCGCTTGGATGCTGTGGGTTCCACCATTGGCGGAACCACGCCGCCGGTTCGCGCCAGCCCCACTGGAACAGTGAATACCACTTGAGCGGCTGGATGCGGCCGCGCATCACCAGCACCGAGACAAACACATTGGGCGCCCACGCGGCTTTTACTGGCAGTTCAATGATCGGGCTGTAACGCGACAGGGGGCGGACAAGGGAATCGATCATGCCGCCGGCCTCGACCGTGATCAGGGCCGTGGCGTCTAGGAAGGGCGTATGCACGCGGAATCGTGCCGTGTCGCCGATCTGATAGCGGGGCTGTTCGGGAACGACCGTGATACGGTCCTGATTGCCGGCAGTGACCCAGGGATCACCGCTGCCGCTTGCGTTCCAGTAACCGGCGCCGCTGTGGGCGACATTGCCTTCCGAGTCGTGGGTTTGTGCCAGCAGGTAGAT
This sequence comes from Sulfuritalea sp., assembly GCA_021738385.1. Taxonomy (GTDB): domain Bacteria; phylum Pseudomonadota; class Gammaproteobacteria; order Burkholderiales; family Rhodocyclaceae; genus Sulfuritalea. Next base: position 17,380 of record JAIPCF010000021.1, read on the forward strand.
TTCACCGACACCGTCTATCCTGGGCTCGCAGTGCAGCAGTCCGCGCTGATTGCTGCGACCACCGCAAACCGAGCCCAGTTCGACAAACTCTTCGCGATTTTCGTAAGCGTAGAAGCCGCCGACCACGCGCCGCCGGTGCGAGTAGGAAACGCGCCGCTTGGCGGTAACGGTGATCTTTTGTCCGGCAACAGGCTTGCCATCCAGATCGAGCGCTACGACATTGACCATTGTTTTGTTTCCCTGCGCCACCCATTCGGGAATGCGCATGCCCAGCACTACGGCGGAAGGCCATACCGGCACGCTGCCGTGAATGGTCTGGATCTCGCCATTGGGATCGCTGAAGCTCATCTCGGCGTAAATTTCAGCCGGGCCGCGCAGCTTTTCGTTCAGCGCCACATTGAGCTTGCCTGCCCCGGCGTCGTCCAGTGTCAGCGTTTTCTTGTTGAGAATCAGCCGCTCACGCTCGCGACCGTTGTTAATGCCGAAAGATGCGATTCCGGCTTCGCTGAAACCGATATCGAAATTGTAATCATCGTAGACCGGTCGATCGGTGTGGCTGGAATACACCGGCCGCAAGGTGGCAGACACCTGCACCGGATGCGTCTTTGCGGCGCCACCGTTCAGAAATGACAGGCCCAGCGCCAGCGCTACATTTTTCGGTGCCACCTGACGCGTCGATACTCCCTGCACACTGCCGGTAAATGCCGGCAGGCGGAAGTCGGAAACGCGAAAGCCGGCGTCATCGGCACCCGGCATCTCGAGCTTGTACTGACCGCGCTTGGCCGTCGCCGGGATTTTCCATTGACTCAAGGCCACGCCTTTCGCGTCCCAACTTAAAGGCAGTTTGTATTCGTCGCCACTGTCATGGCGGAGCGTGGCGTGCTTGGGCAGCGCCGCCACGTCAGCAAAGCGCATGCCGCTGCTGGCACGCTCACGCGCGATGTGCTTCATAGATACGGTCTGGCCGGGGCGCAGCAAGTTGCGGTCGAACAGAGTGTGGATCAGGCGCGTGCCTTGACTCTCGCCCCATGTGGGAATGCCGAAACGCCAGGGTTCGATACCCTCGCTCCAGTCGCTGCGCACAAAGCTGTAGTCCTCTTCAAGGCGCGCGCTGGCGAACAGAAAACCGGCGCCGTCACAGTTCTTTTCAGTCAGCGCCCGATTGACCAGGGCGCGTCCCTTGTCGTCGGTTTGGCCGGACCACAGCAACGTGCCCTTGCAGTCCGAAATGCGTACTTTGGCGCCCCCCACCGGCTTGCCGCTGTCCAGCGCCGTGACCCAGACCAGTGCGTTGTCGACACCGTGCTTGAAGTGCACCGCCATGTTGCTCACCAGCGCAGTGCTGCGCACATACATCGGCTTGGGTTTGCCTTTATCCGTGGCGAGCAAAGCCGCGCCGAGCAGCTTGCTCTCGATTTCGACAATGTGAAAGCCGGGCTTTGCCAGCGGGATGCCCAGCACTTCGAATGTGGCACTACCGCCCGGCTTGGGTATGCTGCGCTGAGCCACGCCAGGTTGTTTCGTCAGAAACGGCAACTCGCGGGCGTAGTAGCTGTCTTCAAACTCCTCGAGTTTGCCGTCGCGCATGCGCTTGACTGTTCTCGTTTGCCGATTGAAGCGACTCAGGGCCTGCATCTGGGCAATCACCTCGGCATCGTCGGTCAGTCGAATCTCCTTCATGCTCAGCGTGGCTTCGACATTGCGCAGCGTTACCGGCAGTACGCCACCTTCCTTGAGTTCAAGAATGCCGAAATCACCCGCAAATTTCGCCAGTGGCGGCAGCGAACCGGTCTTGAAGCGCAGTGGAAAACTCGCGGCATTGGACAGCGCGCGGCCCGATTCATCCTTGAAGTCGGCGGGAAGCTCCAGACGGAATTCGGCGTTCTGGTCAAAAGGCTGGGCGAAGACAAAGTGGTTGGCGGTGTTTTCGCGAGGGCCTTCGCGCTGGGTCGGGTCGAGCGGAAAGCGCTCGCCGCTGGGCGTAATCAGTTTGGTTTTGGCGCGCAGCGAGGCATTTACCGCGGAAGAAAATTCCAGAGTCAGGTTGGACAACGGCGAACAGGGCGCGCTGGCGCGTTCGCGCTCGCAGCTCAACGTGGCGCGAAATGGTTCCCGCACCGTATAGACAAAGCTTTCCTGGCGAGTAGCTTTTGCGCCATTTTCCGCCTCGACGCCTTTACTCCAGACCAGTTTCATCTTGGCGCCGGCCGGCAGCCGTTCACTGCAGCTGACAACAACGTCGTCGTTGCCGATGCGCCGCATCACTTTCAGGATTTCCGCACGCTGTTGCTTTGGCAGCAGTCGTACCGGAATACGGTTGCCGACACCATCTGCCTCGCACCAGACATTCTTTTCCACCGAGGCGGGCTTGATCGGCCCGGCCGGCGTAATTACAAACGCCTGATCTTCCTCAATGCCCTCGCCCGGCGTGGGGTACACCGCGCGCGGCCACGGTCCCGGTGTAAAGAAACGGTAGCGGCTCTGGCCGCTGACGGCCTCGCCATTGGCTGCCTTGAGTCCGTGTTTCAGTGTGAATGTGCAGCGCTCACCCGGCTGCAAGGCCCGCTCAAGCTGCCAGGTCCAGGTCTTGGTATCGGTCCATCGCCCAGTGCCGCGGATCTTGCCGCAGTCAATCCGAAAGGGCGTCAGCCCCCTGCTGCGGCCAAGTGGCACCATGTCGGTACTGAACACCGCCGTGGCGCGCGTTTGCTTATCCACCAGCTCTTGCGGTGTGAATTGCTGAACCCAGGCTGCCTGTACCGCAAAGGAAAAAGCCAGGCAAACCAGCGCCGAAGCGCTTCTAAACATTGTTGTGATCCGCATGATTGGCGTGGCTTGATTATAGCCAGCGAGGCGGGGAGGGCGCGGGAGATGACAGCTAATTTATCCGGCAATTGGGTCGCCGTATCACCAGCGCCGAGTTTTGGCCCCGCCATTCCTGCGGCTCAGCATGCCTTGCCGCTCCGCACAACGGGAATTACTGGGATCACTCGTCCCGTTGCCAACCACTCTCCGCTTTACGCTTCTCCTGCCGTTCCAGATCCTGCTGCATTTCCTGCTCGAACTGCTCGCGCGCCTGCCGCACCCGTGCGATCAAATCACCTTCGTCGTGCCGCACGGCAACCGCGCTCTTGAGAAATTTATGTGAGTAGCGACGAAAATTGTCAGCCAGTTGCCGGGCATGAAAGCGGTCGAAGTCCAGCAGCTCCAGCGCCGATCGCGCGCTGCGCAGCGAGCTTTCAAATAGTTCGCGCTGTACGTGCTGCACCTGCTGTTCTTCCAGTTCCATGGCGTGCAGCGCATCGCGGGCACGGGCGACGATTTGCAACTGGGGAAACTGCTGGCGCAGCATGTGCACGAGTTGCATGCTTTGTGCCTGATCGTCGATGGCGATGACCAGTACGCGCGCCTTGTCCGCCCCCGCCGCGCGTAGCAGGTCGGCCTGAGTTGCGTCGCCGAAATACACCTTGAAGCCGAAACGCCGCGCTGCGTCTACCGTGTTGGCATCGTGATCGATCACCGTTGGCTTGATTCCTGCGCCCAGCAGCATGCGGCCCACGGTCTGGCCGTAACGTCCGAAACCGGCGAGCAGAACAGGAGCGTGGTCGTCCTCAATCACGTCGGCTTCGCGCTCGCTGATTTCGCTGCGGCACCAGCGGTCGAAGACAATCAGCAGCAAGGGCGTGGTGACCATCGACAACGCGGCGATCAGCGTCAGCAGATCAGCATCACCCGCCGGCAATGCTTGCGAAACCTTGGCCGCCGCCAACACCACGAAGGCGAACTCGCCCACTTGCGAGAGCAGCACCGCCAGCAGCGCGCCGGTGCGGCCGCGCAGGCCCACGACACGGGCCACAAGCCATAGCCCGAGAGCCTTGAGCGAGACTACCGCGAGCAGCCCGAAAAGCACCTGTCCCGGCGCGTCGAGCAGCAAGCCCAACTGCATGCTCATGCCCACGGCAATGAAGAACAGGCCGAGCAACAAACCCTTGAACGGCAAAATGTCGCTTTCCAGCGCGTGTCGGTATTCCGAGCTGGCCAGCAGGACACCGGCCAGAAATGCCCCGAGGCCCATCGACAGCCCCACGCGCTCCATCAGCGCGGCGACGCCCAGCACCAGCAGCAGGGCAAAGCCGGTAAACAGCTCGCGCACCTGCAAGCGCGCGATGGCGCGCATGGCCGGGTAGGCCACATAGCGGCCGAAGGCCACCACACCGAGAACCGCCGCAATCTGCGCCAGCGGGCCGCTGGCATTCGTCGCCGCATGAGCAGCACCCTCGTTGCCAACCAGCTCTATCGTGCCCAGCGCCGCCGCCAGCCCCAGCAACGGTATCGCCGCAATGTCCTGGAACAGCAGCATGGAAAACCCGCTCTGTCCGACCGGTGCCGACATCAGATTGCGTTCCTGCAAAATCGCCACGACGATGGCGGTGGATGACAAAGCCATGGCCAGGCTGCCCACCAATGCCGCTTGCCAACGCCAGTCGAGCAACAGCCCGAGCGGAAACATCAACGCCGCACAGGCCAGCATTTGCAGCGCCCCGCCGCCAAACACCGCCGTGCGCATCGCCCACAGGCGCTTGGGCTCCAGCTCCAGGCCGATCACAAACAGCATCAGCACCACACCGAGTTCCGAGGCATGCAGGATGGCCTCGGGGTCGGACACCAGACCGAAGCCGATGGGACCGATCACCACGCCGGCGACCAGATAGCCCATCACCGAACCCAGGCCCAGGCGCACGGCCAGGGGCACAAACACCAGCGCGGCGAGCAGGAAAAGGATCGCCTGGGTCATGGTTTGTTCGTTGTCGAATGCGTGCTGGCCTGATACTCGGCAAAGCGTTTCGCCAGCGCTTCACCGGTGGCCTTGCGTTGCTCGGCGCTGGCGGCATGGCCGGCGTGCACCACGAAAGGCGGCAGCCAATGCATGCCGCAAAAGCGCGCCACATGCTCGATGGGTGCTACAAATTCTTCAAACGGCCGGCCGTGCGCGCCGGTTTCGCTATAGCTGGCGGTGTCGCCTCCGGCGCTGGTGACCCACCAGGCCGCCTTGCCGTGCAAGTTGCTGGCGCCCTCACCATAGGCCCAGCCGTGGGCCAGCACCTGATCGAACCAGTGCTTCATCAGCGCCGGCACGCTGTACCAATACACCGGCGTCAGCCACACCACCAGATCGGCGCGCAGCAACGCCTGTTGCTCGGCCGCGACGTCGATGTCGAAATCCGGGTAAAGCTCATACAGTGAGCGGACTTCCACCGCGTCCCGCGAGGCAAAAAAGCGGTGCAGGTCCGCCGTGACGACGGACTGACCCGGACGCGGGTGGGCATGGATTACGAGTGTTGAGAGCATGAGGGCAGGCTGGGCTGGATCATCGCGAACGACACCATAGCACTGTGTTCATGCACGGCTTTGGGGAACACAAACGCGAGGTCTGACCGCCGATCCCCCAACGCGGGTCAGTCGTCGCTCGACTTCTGCGCGGCCATGCCGTGGAAGAACTTGACATTGCCGCGACCGGCCTGCTTGGCCTGGTACATGGCGACATCGGCGTTCTTCATCAATTCCTTCCAGGAGCCGGCATCGTCGGGATAAATGCTGACGCCGATACTGGGTGTGCATGACAGGCGGTTGCCGTCGATCTCGTAAAGCGGCGAGAGCACTTCGAGCAGCTTTTCCGCAACCACGCTTACGTCCTTCATGCCGTGTGTATCCGGCACCAGCACAACGAATTCGTCGCCACCGAGGCGGGCGACGGTGTCGATGGCGCGTACGCAGGTTTTCATGCGCTGGACAGCCGCCTTCAGCAACTCGTCGCCGGCCGCATGGCCGTACCCGTCGTTGACCAGCTTGAAATGATCCAGATCGATGTAGAGCAAGGCGACTTTGGTGCCGATGCGGATGCCGCGCTCGATCGCCTGTTCCAGCCGGTCGAGCAACAGGCTGCGGTTGGGCGCACCGGTCAACGGGTCGTAATGGGCCAGATTGTCGAGGCGTTCCTCGACGGTCTTGCGTTCTGAGTTGTCGTAGGCAATGCCCACATAATTCGTCAATTCGCCGTCGGCATTCTTGATGGCGCTGATCGAAAGATACTCCGGATAAATGCCGCCATCCTTGCGGCGATCCCAGATATCGCCGCGCCAGTGCCCCGTCTCCTTCAGGGTCGCCCACAATTCGCGGTAAAACTCCTCGTCGTGCCGGCCGGATTTGAGCAGGCTGGGGTTCTTGCCCAGGGCTTCCTTGGCGTCATAACCGGTGAGGTTCTCGAACGCGCGATTGACCGAAATGATGCGGCCCTTGGCGTCCGTGACCAGGATCGCGTGGTCGGTCGCCTCGAACGCCTTGATGTAGAGCGAGCTGAGTTGCTCCTCGTGATGCAGCGCGGTGATGTCTTCGCCGATCAGCATGGCGCCTCTGACCCGGCCCGAATAATCGCGCCAGACAATGGAATGCCACGAAACATGCATCGACTGCTTGTCGCTCGACAACAGTTCGGACTGAAATTCGACGGGAAGCTGGGCACTCTGAGTTCCGCCTGGATAGAGCCTTTCCAGTAGATCCTGGTCGTTCGGCGCCAGATGGTCCTCGAACAGTTTGCTGCCCGCCAGGCCGGCACCACCGATTTTGAGCAGCCGGCACAGGCCGCCGTTGGAAAACAGCACATGGCCTCGATCGTCCAGAATCACGGCGATCAATCGGGTTTGCCTGAGCAGGGGAAATACGTTCTGGATGGAACTTTCCATCTCGGCCTCGCCCTCCTGATAAGGCGTTACATCGAAGCACAGGCTCAGGTGGCCGCACCACTCGCCGGTCGGTGATAGATGCGGCATGCCCTGACCCATCAACCAGCGATACGCACCGTCTTCGCGCAGATAGCGAAATATCAGGCGAAACTCCTGCCGACTGCGTCGCGCCTCATGCAGCCCGTCCTCGAGCGGCTTTCGATCGTCGACGTGAACGCCGTCCAACCATCCCTGGCCGAGTTCCGCTGAATACTCGCGGCCCGTGTAGGTGGTCCACGATGGACTGACAAAAATGCACGAACCTTCCGCATCGCTCATCCACACCAGAATATTGGTTGGGTAAGCGAGAAAATGGAAGCTGGCGTCGTGACCCGGAACCCGAACCTGATCGGGCAAGGCGCTGTTGTCGTTCATTACGTTCTCCCCCCGGCGCTGTTTCTTTATATTCAGGCGTTGATGTTACGCCAGCACGAGACTAACCCCCTCGGCCAGTCCCGATATGCAGAAAGATTGGAACGGAAAAGTCGGCGCTGGTGACACGGTGGCACGTGGCGCCTCGCCGCGCCCAAGACCTCAGGCGCGCTTTTTCGCCGCCCGTTTGTCTCGCGCCTTTTTCGCCGCAGCCAGTTCGTCGAACAGCGCGCCAAACTCGAGCGTCACCTTGTGGCTGCGGTCGAGATGAATCATCGGCCGGGCTTGCTGATGCGATTCCTTGATGCGCACCGATGACGAAAGAAACGACGCCAGCACCGGCAGGCCTTCCTCGCGCAGCTCATTGATGATTTGCTGCGGCAGGCTGGCACGGGCCTGGAACTGGTTGATGATGATGCCTTCGATCTCGAGGCCGGCATTGTGGTCGGCACGAATTTCATTGACGTTGTCGAGCAGACTGTAGAGTGCGCGGCGAGCGAATTCGTCGCAATCGAAGGGGATCAGGCAGGCGTCGGCCGCGATCAATGCCGAACGGGTATAGAAGTGCAGCGCCGGCGGCGTGTCGATCCAGATTTCGTCGTAGCCTTCCAGCGCGTCAAGTGCTTCACGAAGCTTGTAGATCTTGTAGCGCGACTCGAGTTTGGCTTGCAGTTCTTCCAGTGCCGGGCCGGAAGGCAGGATGGACAGATTCTCGAAAGGCGTCTCGGTGATGAATTCTTCAGTGGCCAGCGGACGCAGCTTGAAACTCAGCATCTGGTCGAAAAACTCGTTGGCGGTCAGCTCCAGTTCTCCGGCGGCGGGGCCGAGCAGGTATTGGGTCGAATTGGCTTGCGGATCAAGGTCGATGACCAGCGTTCGGGCACCACGCGCAGCGGCGATAGCGGCCAGATTGCAGGTGATGGTGCTCTTGCCGACGCCGCCTTTTTGATTGAATACAACGCGCTTCATGTGATTTCCTCCGGTCTGGGGCGCGAATTTTATCAAGTCGCCCGCCCGCTCGTGGATTTCCGTAATGGTCCTGTCAGCCATGGAGGACTATCATTCCGCGACTCCTCCGCACTCGGGAAATTTGCGATGACCACCGAACAAGAAAACCTTTCCGCCGCCGCCCTCGAATATCACGAATGGCCCACTCCTGGAAAAATCGCGGTGGTGCCGACCAAGGGACTCACCAACCAGCGCGATCTGGCGCTGGCCTACTCGCCGGGTGTGGCCGCCGCCTGCAATGCCATCGTTGACGACCCGGCCATGGCCAGCCGCCTCACCTCGCGCGCCAATCTGGTCGGCGTGGTAACCAACGGCACGGCAGTCCTGGGCCTGGGCAACATCGGGCCACTGGCGGCCAAGCCGGTGATGGAAGGCAAAGGCGTGCTGTTCAAGAAATTCGCCGGGATTGATGTCTTCGACATTGAGCTGGCCGAACCCGATGCCGACAAGCTGATCGACATGATCGCGGCGATGGAGCCGACCTTCGGCGGCATCAATCTGGAAGATATCAAGGCGCCGGAATGTTTCTACATTGAAGCCAAGTTGCGCGAGCGCATGAACATCCCGGTGTTCCACGACGACCAGCACGGCACGGCGATTGTGGTCGGCGCGGCGATCCTCAATGGTCTCAAGCTAGTCGGCAAAAAGGTCGAGGAGATCAAGCTGGTCACTTCCGGCGCCGGTGCGGCGGCGCTGGCCTGCCTCGATCTGCTGGTATTACTCGGCGTGCGCGTCGAGAACATCTGGGTCACCGACATCGAAGGCGTGGTGTATGAAGGGCGCACCAAGCTGATGGACCCGATCAAGGACCGCTACGCGAAGAAAACCGAGGCGCGCAAGCTCATCGACATCATGGCCGATGCCGATGTTTTCCTTGGCCTTTCGGCCGGCGGTGTGGTGAAGCCGGAGATGGTGGCGAAGATGGCCAAGAATCCGCTGATTCTGGCGCTGGCCAATCCGACGCCGGAGATCCTGCCGGAAGAAGTGAAGAGCGTACGACCCGACGCGATCATCGCCACCGGCCGCTCCGACTATCCGAACCAGGTCAACAACGTACTGTGCTTTCCCTTCATTTTTCGCGGCGCGCTGGACGCGGGTGCGACCACCATTACCGAAGAAATGAAACTGGCGGCGGTTGTCGCCATCGCCGAACTGGCTCGTGCCGAAGCCTCGGACATCGTGGCCATGGCCTACGGCGGCGAGGCGCTGGCGTTCGGCCGCGAATATCTGATCCCGCGCCCCTTCGATCCGCGCCTGATCGTCAAGATCGCACCGGCCGTGGCCAAAGCCGCCGAGGAGTCGGGCGTGGCGACGCGGCCGATTGTCGACTTCGACGCCTACCGCGAGAAACTCAACAGTTTTGTCTATCACTCCGGCTTTGTCATGAAGCCGGTGTTCTCGGCGGCGAAGCAGGCGCCGCGCCGCGTGATCTATTGCGAAGGCGAGGACGAACGCGTGTTACGCGCCGTACAGGCGGTGCTCGACGAAGGCCTGGCTCAGCCGGTACTGATCGGCCGCCCCGACGTCATCAGCATGCGCATCGAAAAGGCCGGCCTGCGCGTGGTACCCGGGCGCGATTTCGAGGTGGTCAATCCCGAATCCGATCCGCGCTACAAGGAGTTGTGGCAGGGCTATCACGACATCATGGGGCGCCAGGGCGTGACGCCCGAGTGGGCCAAACGCGGCTTGCGCACCGACACCACGCTGATCGGCACCATGCTGCTCAAGACCGGCTATGTCGACGCCATGCTGTGCGGTGTGGTCGGCCGCCACGGCCAGCATCTCAAACACGTCAGCGATGTGATCGGCCTGGAACGCGACGCGCATTGCTTTGCCGCGATGAACATGCTGTTGCTGCCCAAGCACACGCTGTTCGTGTGCGATACCTACGTCAATGAAGAGCCGTCTGCCGAACAGTTGGCAGAGATCACCCTGATGGCGGCCAAGGAAGTGCGCCGTTTCGGCCTGGAGCCCAAAGTGGCCCTGCTGTCACACTCCAACTTCGGCAGCGTGCGCTCGGCCTCGGCGCTGAAAATGGCGGCCGCCCGGCGTCTGATCGAGCAGCGCGCCCCGGACCTGGAAGTTGACGGCGAAATGCATGGCGACGCCGCGCTGTTGCAAAGCATCCGCGACAAGCTGTACCCGGATTGCCGGCTCAAGGGAGAAGCCAACCTGCTGATCATGCCCAATGTCGATGCCGCCAACATTTCCTTCAACCTGATCAAGGCCACCTCGGGTGACGGCATCACGGTCGGCCCGGTGCTGCTTGGCGCGGCCAAACCGGTGCACATTCTGACGGCCACGGCGACGGTACGCCGCCTGGTAAACATGACCGCGCTGGCGGTGGTCGATGCCAACCATCTGAAAGGTCTGGGCGGCTGAAACGCCGTAGCGCCATCGCCGACTTTTGGTCGGCGGCAGGCGGGCCGGAAGTTGCTGCGCGACTCAGCCGGCCAGACGCCCGCGCAGCAGATGACTTAACCCGTCGACAATTAGCACCAGCACCAGCATGGCCGCCAGTACCGTTGCTGCCTGCGCCTGCTGAAAAATCGAAAGATGAAAGTAGAGCATCTGCCCCAGCCCGCCGGCACCGACGAAACCCAGCACGGCGGCCATGCGGATGTTCATTTCCAGGCGATACAAACTGTAGGCAATGAACTGCGGCCATACCAGGGGCAGCGTGCCGTAGAAGAAGGCTGCTGCACTGCCTGATCCGCTTTCGCGCAGACTGGTTTCGGCAAGCGGCGGCGCGTTCTCGATGGCTTCGGCAAACAACCGGCCCAGCACGCCCGTGGTGTGCAGTGCCAGCGCCAGCGTACCGGCGAAAGGCCCAAGCCCTGCAGCCAGCACCATCAACGTGGCCCAGACCAGTTCCGGCACGCTGCGCAGCAGGTTGAGCGCGAAGCGTGCCAACTGACGCGGCGCGGCACCCAGACGACCGGCAGCGGGCAGCGCCAGCAATCCGCCGAGCAGCGCCGCCAGCAGTGTGCCGATGGCTGCCACGGCGAAGGTTTGCAGGGCGCCGTAGGCCGTCTTGTAAAGCAGGCCCGGCGAAATATCCGGCGGAAAGAAAGAGACAACGAAGTCACCCATGCCGGCGGCCGACTCGTGCGAGAACAGCGCACCGAATTCGATGTCGAGATAGGCAAAGCTGGCGCCGATGGCCAGCAGCAGCGCGCCGCTGCTGAGCAGGCAGGTCAGGCAGAAATCGCCGGGGCCCTGCGGCGCGCAGTTTTCGCTCTGGCCATTCAGGGCGTTCATGCCAGCGCCTTGCGCAGGCCGGCGCTGATCGCATCGGCGAGCAGCACCAGCAACAGAAACACCAGCAGGATGGAACTGGCTTCACCGCCGTTGAGCATTTTCATCGACTGGTCCATCAGCTGGCCGAGACCGCCGGCGCCAACGAAGCCCATGATGACCGATGCACGCACCGCACATTCCCAGCGGTACACGGTATAGGAGGTCAGCTCCTGCGCGGCATTCGGCAGCAACCCGTAGGCAAGTGCGCCGAGCCGACCGCTGCCGCCGGCGAGCAACGCACGCGCCGGGCGCGTGTCGGTAGATTCGAGAATTTCGGTATATACCTTGCCGAGCATGCCGCCATAGGTGATTGCCAGCGCCAGCACGCCGGCCGCCGGGCCGAGGCCGAGTACGCGGACGAACATCAGCGCCCAGACAATTTCGGGTATCGCCCGCAAAACCGTCAGCAAGGCGCGGCAACTGGTGCGCAGTGCATGGCCGCGCCAGCGTCCAGGCCCGGGCCCGATGCTCGCTACCGACAGCGCCCGCGTGGCGATCACGGCCAGCGGCGCGGCGATCAGCAGCGCCAGCGTGATGCCGGCTGTGGCGATGGCCAGCGTTTCAAGCGTGGCCTTGAGCAGCAGGCCAAGAAACTCGGGCGAGCGCGCGGGCGGCAGAAAACCGGCGAGAAACCCGGTCATGACGTTCAGGTTGCCGGCTTCGAACAACACTGCCGGGTGGAATTCGGCCAGCTGCAGGAGGGGCCAGAGCACAACCAGAGCGAACAAGACCGCGCCCAGACGGCGCCGAGCATCCGGGTCGCGCAAGGTCGTTTCCATCGGCAAGGCAACGACTTGAGCGCCGCTCATCCGAGTCCCCGGCTGTTGTCGATTCGCAGCACCCGTGCCTCGCCGCCGTCACCAAACGCCTGCAGCGCGATGGGGTGGTTGCCTTGGGTTGGCACTACGCTGCCCTCGCTGGCATACAGCTCACTCAGCATCTCCCGACTGACTTGCGCCGCAGGCAGATCGAAAGCCAGTTCGCCGCCACGCAGGCCGATCACGCGGGGAAACCATTTCAGCGCCAGATCGACGGCATGCAAGGAGGCCAGCACCGTGGCGCCACGCTGCTCAGCTTCGGCGACGATCTGACCCACGGCGGCATCGGCCAGGGTCGGGTCGAGTGCCGACACCGGTTCGTCGGCGAGGATCAGCTCGGGCTGCTGGTACAACACGCGGGCGATGCCGACGCGCTGCAATTGGCCGCCGGAAAGCCGGTCGCAACGGTCGAACAGCCGGTCGGCCAGATCGAGGCGCGCCAGCGCCTGCTGCGCGCCGCTGATGTCGGCCGGATACAGCAAAGAGAGCAGGCCCTTCCAGGCCGGCCAGCGCCCGAGCCGCCCGGCGAGAACCGCGGTAATAACCCGCAGCCGAGGCGGAATCGGCGGTGCCTGATGAATGGTGCCGATGCGAGTGCGCAGACGGCGCAGATCGCCCGCTGAAAGTTGCCACGGATTGGCGCCGAACAGTTCAAGGCGCCCGGCGGTCGGCCGCAGCGCACAACCGAGCAGGCGGATCAGGCTGGTTTTGCCTGCACCCGACGGACCGATCACGGCAACGCGTTCGCCAATCGACAGCTTCAGCTCGAGACCGTGCAGGGCGCGCAGGCCGTTGCCGTGCTCGAGACCGAGCTGGTGGGTGACCAAGGCCATGGGCTTGGCGAGCGGTGCCTGCACTATTCCGGCTTACTTGATCAGGCCTGCACTGCGCGCCGCCGCTTCGATGCCGGCGTAATTCTCTGCCTGGGTTGCAATAAACTTCGAGGCACGCTGCAGGTCCATCAGCGCTTTGTGTTCCGGATTGGCCGGATCGAGTCTGAGGAAGGCATCGGTCAGCTTCTTTTTCAACGCGGAGTCGAGCCCGGGGCGCACGGTCCAGTTGTAGTCGTAGTAAGGCGGCGTGGTGGCGATCACTTTCACCCGTTTGGCATTGGCATCGCCCTTCATCACCAGCTTGTCCATCACCGAGGCGTTGAGCACGCCGCCGTTCGCCCTGCCCGACGCGACGAAGGCCACGGTGGCGTCATGAGCGCCGGAAAAGGCAATATTCTTGAAATCCTTGTCCGGATCGATTCCGTCCTTGAGCAGAAAGTGCCGCGGCATCAGATGACCGGAAGTGGACGAAGGCGAACCGAAGGCGAAGTTGCCGCCTTTCAAATCTGCCACGGTCTTGGCCGCGCTGCCAATCGGCACGATGAACTTGCTGGTGAATTTTTCATCCTCGGCGCGCTGCACGATGGGCGTCACGCCGCCGCCCGGCATGTCGTGAGTACGCAACTTGGCCTGAACAAAAGTAAATCCGCCGAGCCAGGCCAGATCAATTTTCTTTGAGGCAAGGCCTTCAACCACCGCCGCATAGTCGCTGACAGGAGTGAACTGAACCTTGAGACCGGTCTGCTTTTCCAGGTAATCGCCCAGCGGCTTGAACTTGCGCTGAAGCTCGGTCGGGGCTTCATCGGGAATGGCGGAGACGCGCAGGGTGTCAGCAAATACGGCGCTGGTGCCGAACACCAAGGCCAACCAAAGGGTGAGCGGCAGGGCGCGGCTGGCTATCAGGCGAAGCAAAGGAATCATTGTCGTCTCCTAAGGGTTGAGGCGGGTAGCAGACGCCGGCACGAGCCAGCATCAGGCATTAGCTTAGCAGCCTCGTCAAGCGGCCACGGACTGCCGGCCCGGCGATGCTCGTACACATTCTGACGGCTGCTGCTACAGTATGGCGTCTGGTGAATAAATCGCACTCGCGGTTGTCGCCGCCAACCCTCTGAAAGGCTGAGCCATGACCCATGCAATTCGTTTTCATGAAACCGGTGGCCCCGAAGTGCTGCGCTGGGAAGAAGTCGGCGTTGGCGACACGGCACCCAACGAGGCGCGCGTAAAGCATCACGCCGTCGGCCTCAACTACATCGACATTTATCACCGCACCGGCGCCTATCCGGCACCGCTGCCCTCGGGCATCGGACTCGAAGCCGCGGGTGTGGTCGAAGCCGTGGGCGGTGCCGTCACCGAGCTGAAAGTCGGCGATCGCGTGGCCTATGCCGGCGGTCCGCTCGGCGCCTACGCCGAAGTGCGCAACATGCCGGCCGACCGCCTGGTCAAGCTGCCGGACGCCATCGACTTCAAGACGGGCGCAGCGATGATGCTACAGGGCATGACCGCGCAATATCTGTTGCGCCGCACCTGCAAGGTCGAGTCCGGCGACACCATCCTGATTCACGCCGCCGCCGGTGGCGTCGGCCTGATCGTCTGTCAGTGGGCGCACGCGCTGGGCGCCACGGTGATCGGCACTGTCAGTACCGACGAAAAGGCGGCTCTGGCCAAAGCCCACGGCTGCGACCACACCATCATCTACACGCGCGAAAATTTCACCGAGCGGGTCAGGGAAATTACCGGGGGCAAGGGCGTGCGCGTGGTGTACGACTCGATCGGTAAAGACACTTTCATGGGTTCGCTCGAATGCCTGCAGCCACTGGGCCTGATGGCGCTGTTCGGCGCCGCTTCCGGGCCCGTGCCACCCTTCGATCTCGGTCTGCTGGCCAAGATGGGTTCGCTGTTCATCACCCGGCCCACCCTGTTCGTCTACACCGCGCAGCGCAGCGACCTCGTGGCGATCTCCAACGACCTGTTCGATGTCGTCAGTTCGGGCAAGGTCAAGATCGAAGTCAACCAAACCTACGCACTGAAAGATGCAGCGCAGGCGCAGATCGACCTGGTGGCGCGCAAGACTACCGGTTCGACCGTGCTGCTGCCGTAGAAATCCAAATTCAGGTCAATGTCAAAACCTTTAACCACGGCGCACACGGCGACACGGCGAAAACCGCTAACAGCACTCAATCATTTGCTTTGCGCCGTGCCGCCGTGTGCGCCGTGGTAAGTCTATTTCGGACATAGCTAAATGGAATCCTTTCTCATAGCCAACCCAAAGGGAGGCGTCGGCAAAACCACGCTGGCGACAAATCTGGCAGGTTATTTTGCCCGGCAGGGACATCGCGTCATGCTCGGCGATATTGACCGCCAGCAATCCTCGCGTGAATGGCTCAAGCTGCGTTCCCCGGCATTGCCGCATATCGCGACATGGGACATCGAGCCGGACAAGCCGGCGCGTCCACCCAAAGGCACCAGTCATGTGGTGCTGGACACTCCGGCCGGTTTGCACGGCAAAAAGCTGGCGCAGGTACTGAGAATGGTGCGTCGGGTAATCGTGCCACTGCAGCCTTCAATATTCGACATCCTCGCTACGCGCCAGTTCCTCGACAAGCTGCTCGAAGAAAAGGAAGTTCGCAGACACGAAGCCTTTGTCGCCATCGTCGCCATGCGGGTGGATGCCCGCACCCGGGCTGCAGGCGAACTCGAGCGCTTTCTGGAAAGCACCCATCTGCCGGTAGTTGCGCATCTGCGCGACACCCAGAACTACGTACAGGCGGCGGCCCACGGCATGAGTATTTTCGAGCTATCACCCAGCCGGGCCGAGAAAGACCTCGATCAGTGGCAGCCGCTGTTGGACTGGGTGCAGCAGACGGTTTGAGCGGGAGTACCGGAAGTTTCGCCTCAGCGTGAGGGAAATAAGTTCGATCTGAAGTTTTGACTTCGGTCTGTGGATCAGACGTCCCGGACCGTATTCCTCGCCGTGTCACCATCGCCGACTTTTCCGGCAACGTCATTGCGGTGGCTCTGCATGCCTTTGATTCCGCTGCGCGGGGTGGCAACGCCGGAATCCAGAGCGTCACAGATTGAGCCGACGGAATAGCGGAACCCCAAAACTCGGCGCTGGCGACACGGCGTCCGCCCACGGAAAATCCGCCGGCTCGGTCGGAGCCATGGGGGTTAAAATCGGCGAGCCATGTCAGCCTCCCGATCCGCGCCACAATTTGTTCATCTTCGCCTGCACAGCGAGTACTCGATTACCGATGGTCTGACTCGCATCGGCGATGCCGTAGAACGGGCGGCCGCCGATGGACAACCGGCGCTGGCGATCACCGATCTGGCCAATCTGTTTGGCATGGTCAAGTTCTACTCCGCGGCGCGCGGCGCGGGCGTCAAGCCGATCATCGGCTGCGATGTCTGGATCGGCGAGGAAGACGTCGGCGAAAAACACGATGGCCCTGCACGCTTGCTGCTGCTGGCGAAAAACCACGGCGGCTATTTGCGCTTGTGCGAGCTTATTTCAGCCGCCTACCTGTCGCCACGTCGCCATGGCCGTGCCGAGATCAGCCGCATGCAACTAAATGCGGGTGACAACAGCGGCCTGATCGCGTTGTCCGGTGGTCCACTGGGCGACATCGGACAGATGCTGGTGGCCGGCAAGCTGGATCAGGCATCCGTTCGTGCCCAGGCTTGGGCACAGATGTTTCCCGGTGCCTACTACATTGAAGTACAGCGCCCGTCCGGTCGCGACGGTGCCGCCGCAGACGAAATGCTGGTGGCTGCCAGCGTCGACATGGCGGCACGGCTAAGCCTGCCGGTGGTCGCCACGCACCCGATACAGTTTTTGCAGACCGACGACTACAAGGCGCACGAGGCGCGAGTGTGTATTGCCGATGGTTATGTGCTGGGCGATACGCGCCGACCCAAACGCTACAGCGCGGAGCAGTACTTCAAGACACGGGAGGAAATGGCCGAGCTGTTCGCCGATCTGCCCGAGGCCTTGCAAAACTCGGTGGAGATTGCGCGCCGCTGCAACTTGAGCGTTGAACTGGGCAAAAGCCGACTGCCGGATTTCCCGACGCCCAACGACGAACCGCTGGAAGAGTTTCTTGCCAGCGAATCACACGCCGGTTTGTCGCGACGACTTGAGTTGCTTTACCCCGATACCGAAGAGCGCGAAAAGCAACGGCCGACTTATGTTGACCGGCTTGATTTCGAGGTCAAGACCATTATTCAGATGGGTTTTCCCGGCTACTTCCTGATCGTTGCCGACTTCATTCGCTGGGCCAAGAACAACGGCGTGCCGGTCGGCCCCGGACGCGGCTCGGGAGCCGGTTCTCTGGTGGCTTACAGCCTGGACATCACCGATCTCGACCCGCTGCGTTACGACTTGCTGTTCGAGCGCTTCCTCAATCCGGAACGGGTATCGATGCCCGACTTCGATATCGACTTCTGTCAGGAAGGACGCGATCGCGTCATCGATTACGTCAAGAACAAATACGGCGCGCATGCCGTGTCGCAGATCGTCACCTTCGGCACCATGGCAGCCAAGGCAGTGATTCGTGACGTGGGTCGCGTGCTTGATCTCGGTTTCAATTTCGTCGATCAGTTTGCCAAGCTGATTCCCAACGAACTGGGCATCACGCTCGAGGACGCACTGGAAAAAGAACCCCTTATTCGCCAGCGCGTCGACAGCGAAGAAGAAGTGGCGGAGTTGTGGGCGCTGGCGTTGAAGCTCGAAGGCCTGACGCGCAACGTCGGCATGCATGCCGGCGGCGTATTGATCGCACCGGGCAAACTTACCGATTTTTGTCCGCTGTACGCGGCGGCGGGTGCAGAATCGGTGGTGTCGCAATTCGACAAGGACGACGTCGAAAAGGCCGGCCTGGTCAAGTTCGACTTTCTCGGGCTGCGCACGCTGACCATACTCGACGAGGCGGTGCGTCTGGCAAAGGAAGTCGAGGGC
>JAIPCF010000154.1 GCA_021738385.1 Sulfuritalea sp.
GCCCTCGGCGTAGAGCGTATCGAAGGCCAGTGAGGACTTGCCCGAGCCGGACAGGCCGGTGATGACCGTCAGCCGGTTTCTCGGCAGGTCGAGATTGATGTTTTTGAGATTGTGCGTGCGTGCGCCGCGAATCTTGATGGTGTCCATGGGATCAGGCTGTGTCGGGAGCAACCGATGAATATACCCCGACCGGGAGTCGATAGCCACTGGGGCTAAACCCTGTCCAGAGCGGGGGTGATGGAGAAACAGCGCCGTGTTGCCAGCGCCGACTTTTACAGTGATTGAGCTTACCGCATAACTGTATGCATGTACAGTTGTGCGGTATTAACGCCTGATCCGAAAATTTTTACCTGCCAGAGCCCGCTCGCCCGTTTCGGGGAGCGGCGGACAGGCCGCCGCGTTGAACATATAAAGCGAGATGAAGGGAATAAACCAGCCTGTTCAGGCGATAGTCATCGCAAGCAAATCCGGATGATCAAGAGGTCAAACAGGCGGACGCTGGCCGCTCGACTATGACCGCGTCTGTCGGGGTCCGATTTTGGTACTGCTCAAACAGCGTTTTTCGTGGCTGATTCTCAACACCATAGGAATCGTCGATTCTCCAATGCGCCTTTTCCCGCTCAATGTCAGATTGTCCCGTGACCGGAATCTCGCTTCCCGGGCCTGGCTAATCGCAATCGGAGTGGGTCTGGTTATCGGCCCGGTAGTGGCGTGGGCGGGCGACAAGCAAACTGGCGCGCCCGTTGCGGCTGAGAGTCGCTCACCATCGCCGTCGTTCGATCAAAGTCTGGCGCAGAGTATCAAGACGAGGGATGCTTTGGACCTGTTTTTGCGTTGGCGAGAAATCCAGACTACCGCGTTACCGGCACGCTTGATCGAGTTGTGCAAAGAATTCGAGCGGGATTTTCCACGCAGCAGGCATGTACAGCAAATCGCGGACATCGTTGAGCACGCGCGCGTGGCTCTGGAAATACAGCGCAGCATCGGTTTATCCAATGAGGGATTTGACGATGCTGCCGGCGATAGCGACTACCGCCGGAACCTGATCAGGGCGGTCAACGGGGACAAAGACGCTGCATACCGCATCGCCATGGCCTATCGCATCGGGCGGTCGGGCCTCACGGCCAGCACACGACGTACCGAGCAATGGTTGCGTTTTTCCGCCGAGCTGGGGAATGGGCAGGCCAGCTGGAAACTGGCGGAAACCTTCAACAATAACGGACTGGTGGCGGATGCCGCACGGTTCGAAAAACTGGCCCTGGCGCTGGGCTATCGTCCTCCTGTGCGCTTGCCCAGTCGCGGCTATTGAGCGAAACGATTTGCCTTGCCTCCAGCCGTTTCTCGGGGGTGTGCCAAAAGCTGCCGTATCACCATCGCCGACTTTTACCCGTCGGACCACGAAGTGGCCCGGAAGGCAGGTAGCTGATTGAGAGGTTTCGTGTCTCAATCATCCCATCCGAATCGCGCACAGAAATTGATGGAGCATCAATCGCAGGCAACCGGTGCCTTGCGACAGGGCTTGCCGGGATGGTGGCAAAAACTTAATCTGTCGCTGTAAATCAACAAAGCCGGTGTTCGGGAATAGGCTCTCACTTGGGAGTCGCGTCACGAATTGGGGGGGTAATGGGACAGGAGATTGGCAGCGATACGTTTACGGCCGACGACTTCGCGCGCTTCAGTCAGCGCCTTGAGCTGGAAACCCGGCATGCGCGCGAAACTTTTGCCCATGGACGATTTTCGAATGAGGGATGGGTGGCGGGCTTCGAACTCGAAGCCTGGCTGGTCGACGAGCACTTCTTTCCCGTGCCGCGCAATGTGGCGTTTCTTGAGCAACTGGGCAACCCGCTGGTGGTTGAGGAACTATCGCGCTTCAATGTCGAAATCAACGGAACGGCGCAGCGTTTGTGCGGAACAGCGCTTTCACAGCTTGAGCGCGAACTTGTTTTAACCTGGCAGCAATGCATGGAAGTCGCACGCGATCAGGGAACGGTGCTGGCCGCCATAGGCACACTACCCACGGTGCGTGAACGCGATCTGTCGCTGGCCAGCATGTCGCCGCGCAAGCGTTACGTCGCACTCAATCGGCAAATTCTCAAGCTTCGCGGCGGCCGGCCGGTCACGCTGGAGGTTTCCGGCATTGACCGGTTGTCTACGACACACGACGACATCATGCTTGAGGCCGCGACCACGTCCTTCCAGGTACATTTGCAGACGCCGGCAAGCGAAGTCGTCCGCACCTACAACGCGGCGCAAATTCTCGCTGCACCCTTGGTGGCGTTGGCCGCCAATTCGCCATTTCTTTTTGAGCACGCACTCTGGCACGAAACCCGGATTCCCTTGTTCGAGCAAGCGGTAGATTGCTGCGACCCGGAACACCTGGAACAGCGCCGCGTGACATTCGGTTCGGACTACCTGGCAGCCGATCCGATGGACTACTTTGCTGAAAATTTCTCCTTGTATCCGGTTCTGCTGCCATACGACGAGCACCAACCCGCGGACCGATATGCCCATCTGCGCTTGCACAATGGCACCATCTGGCGATGGAATCGAATGTTGGTCGGTTTCGATGAAAATGAAGTGCCGCATCTGCGGGTCGAGCAACGCGTATTGCCTGCCGGTCCCAGCATCATCGACATGATCGCCAATGCCGCGTTCTTTTACGGGCTGGCGCGGGTTTTCGCCGGGCAGTCCATCGCGCCGGAGTCCCGCTTGCCCTTCGCCACCGCGCGCGCGAATTTCTACGATTGCGCGCGTTACGGTCTGGAAGCGCAGGTAGCCTGGCTCGACGGGAACCGCAGACGTGTCGACGATCTCCTGCTGCAGGAGTTGTTGCCGCTGGCGGGCGAAGGGCTGACCGATCTCGGGCTGGCCGCCGCCGACATCAGGCGCTACCTTGACGTGGTCGAAGGGCGCCTGCGTTCAGGCCAGAACGGTGCCGTCTGGCAATTGGCCCACCACGCAAAATACCGCGATTTCCAGCGTCTTACTGCTGACTATCTTGAACTGCAGCGCCAACTCACGCCCGTGCACGAGTGGCCTATCTGAGTCCAATTACAAAATGCTTACCGTACTTGATCGTTTGCCCGAGGGCTTTCTCGACACCCATGCCCGAGAACTGCATCGTTTGCTGCAAGGTCCGACACTCATCCATTTGCCGGGGCGCCGCGAGGACACGCTGTTTGTTTCCGTGCTTCAGCACGGCAACGAAGACAGCGGCGTCGCCGCGCTGCAAACCGTCCTGCGAAATTATGCCGATCGAGAATTGCCGCGCGCGTTGTCAATTCTGGTCGGCAATGTGTCCGCCGCGCGCCAGGGCTTGCGCCGTCTTGATAGTCAGCCGGACTACAACCGGGTCTGGCCCGGCACCGACCTGCATGCCGGCTCCCCCGAGCATCTCGCGATGAGCGAGGTGCTTGATATCGTGAAGTCGCGGGGCGTGTTTGCCAGCGTCGACATCCACAACAACACCGGCATCAACCCACTGTATTCGGTGGTGAATCGCCTCGACCATTCGGTTCTGCATCTGGCATTGCTGTTCTCGCGCACCGTTGTCTGGTTTCGCGGCATGGCGGGGTCGCAAACCACGGCGTTCTCGTCGATTTGCCCGTCGCTGACGATTGAATGCGGCAAGCCGGGAGTCCCCGCGCACGAAGCGCAGGCGGCGAGCTTTGTCGATGCCTGCCTCCATCTGGCGCAGTTTCCGGTGCATGAGGTGCACGAGCACGACATTGATCTCTACCACACGGTAGCCACGGTGCGGGTTCCTGCTGACGTGTCGTTCGGTTTTGGCGACCCGCTGGCGGATATCGACTTCGATCCACGGCTCGATCATTTGAACTTTCGGCAGCTCGATCCCGGCACGGCCTTCGGGCGTTGCCGGGAAGTGGTCCCGCTGGACGTGCGCGACGAAGCGCAGCGTGATGTGCTGCGCGAGTTCTTCGACTGCAATGACGGCACGATCAGCCTAAAACGCGAAACCACGCCGGCAATGCTCACGCTCGATACGCGTGCGGTGCGGCAGGACTGCTTGTGCTATTTGATGGAGCGATTGCCCATTCCGCGACAGGCAGCTGGATAAAGTAGCAACGCAGCGCCGGGTTCACCGGGGGCGACAAGGGCGCCGTGTTGCCAGCGCCGATTTTCTTTAGGTCGGCCAGGCCCTGCCGTGCGCGTTGTTTCTTGCGCTGCAGCATGATTGAAGTCTAAAAAAATGAAATGCGAACTTGAAATTCATGGCGCGGGGTCTACTATTTGATGAGAAGGGGGCCTGCTCGAGAGGGAGGAGCCGTGTTCATCATTTTCGCCACCGATAAGCTACACCAACTTGTTCGTCGTCCGAACGATCCACCGCCGGGTGTGATATCAGGCGTCGCTGCAGTTCCCACGAGCGTGTCGCCGCTCAATTCTGTTGTGATGGACGCCCCCAAGGGAACGCGCTACCAACTTTTAAGAGCGCTGCGGGCAATGGACAAGGGCGAAATGATGGTGGTGGAGCGCCGGATCTCCCAGGTGGCGGAACATCTCGATGACGAAAGTGGAAGAGAGGCTTGGTTCCAGTCTTTGCGAAATGTTGCCACCTGGCAAGGAGTGAACAGGCTGGAACCGGTTCTGGTACCGGGCACGGCCTATCCCGGTGTTATCGGGCGAATAATCATTCGCTCCGGCTGGTGCACGCCCAGCGATAAACCGCATTGGGTACCGAATCTGCGCTTCTTCCTGCTCACCGAGTCGGGTCGCGAGGCGTTCAACAGGGCGCAGGCCTGGTGGTTGGAGCTGACGGTTTTGGAGCGGATGCAAGCGATGCTTTTCGAGTAGCAAGGCGAATCTTCAACTGGTCAGGAAGGGTGTTTGGCGATTCGTCAGATGCTTGTGTGATTCGATCAGCAACAAGCCATACTTCTCACTGCATCCAATCCTTGAGCCGTGTCGCTCCACCTCGTTCGGCCTGGAAGGCGAGAAACAATTCTGCGGCGGAGAGGGCGTCGCTCAGTGCGTTATGCGCGGGATAGCGTGGCAGATTGTATTTGTGGCGCAAGGCATGCAGGCGCAGCGTGCCGCGCTTGAGTGCGCGTTGTGCGCGCTCTTCAATGCGGATGGCTATTTTTAGCGTGTCGACCGCCGGAATCAGGATGCGACTTCCATAAATCCGCTCGCAAGCGTGGCCGACAAACCCCAGTTCCGTTTCTGCCCGGTGCGCAATCAGCACCCTGCCGGCAAGCGCTTGCAACAGCTTTTCCAGCGCGTTTTCAAGACTGCCGCCACGCTCTGACTCGTCGTCGGTGATTCTGTGAATCACGGCCGACGACTCACTGATGGCGTTTTGTACCCTGACGACATGATGCTGCGCGGTCGCCAGGTCGATGCTGTTTCCGTTCACGCATACCCAGCCGAAGCTGATGATTTCGTCGTGCTGCGGATCGCCGCCGGTGGTTTCCAGATCGAGCGCCAGGTAAGCCACTTCGGAACTTGCCGTATTGCTCGCCGGGAAGGGTGTCGCCAGGTAATCACGCAAAGGCCCCGCTGGTGCTTTGGCCAGCAAGCGGTGGCGGCGGAAATTCAGTCCAAAAAAAGTTTCAAAAATCATCATGATTAGCCATCAAGTTCAGCTCGTCATTCCGGCGAAAGCCGGAATCCAGTGGAGCGCTGTACTGGACACCGGCTTTCGCCGGTGTGACGATGAAAAGCACATCGATATGTGCGCAAATTAATGAACGGCTGAACTTTGCTAATCAGGAAAATCATTGTCAGAGATGATCCGAATACCGCTGAGCCAGCACCTCTTGCAACTGGCCGACAACCGCAAACGCCTGCTTCAGGTGACTTTTCTCCAGTGAAGTGAGCGCGTTTGGCGAGATGAAGTTGTCGGGCGTAATGCCGCGCCGGATCTGC
>JAIPCF010000155.1 GCA_021738385.1 Sulfuritalea sp.
GCCGAGGCATCGCCGAACACGGTATCCATGACGATGCCGTCTTCCATGTACATCATGCTGCCGGCTTCGCCCATGGCGGCCTCGCCCGGATCGAGTTCGATTTCGACAAACTGCATGTCGTCACCGTGAATGAAATAGTCGATGACATCCATAGCCATGTTTGGGACTCCTGTTCGGGTTGATGGTGAGCAAAGCTTAACCGGAAAATGTCAGGCGCTTCGACGCTGCGCGCGACGTTCGAATCGCACATGACTCAATGCTTGGGTGTTACCGCAAACTGCTACCATCCAGACAGAGCACTTGAACGTCTGGCGGACAGGTCCGTTGGATCGCTACCGCCAGTCCGGGAGAATCGGCGGCAAATTCGAGTGGTTTCACTTCCCTTTTTTGCCACTACGATTTCCTCGAAGCGGCCTGATCGAGCGACAAGAACATGGCTTTGACTACCTGGTGGCTGTTTGTAGGCGTGACATTTTTCGTATCGGCGACCCCGGGTCCCAACATGCTATTGGTGATGGTCAGCGGTGCACGCTTCGGATTTCGTCCAGCGGTGGCCACCATGGCCGGATGCTGGACGGCGTTGATGGCCATGATGCTAATCAGCGCTGCGGGTCTGGGTGCGGTGATTCAGACCTTTCCAGCGCTGTTCGACGGATTGCGTCTGGCCGGTGCCGCCTATCTCGCCTATCTGGGCATCAAGACCTGGCGCGCACCTGTACATGCAGGCGAGGCCGAGGCCGAGGCGAGAGCGCATCTGCCGAGAAGTCCGCGCTCCTTGTTCCATCAGGGCATGCTGGTCGCCGCGAGCAATCCCAAGGCGATCCTGTTCGCGGCCGCTTTTTTACCCCAGTTTATTGATCCCGCACTGCCCAAGCTGCCACAGTTTGCGATTCTGCTGCTGACGTTTTCGGTGATCGAGGTCACCTGGTATTTCGTTTACGCCAGCAGTGGTCAGCGGCTGGCGATCTACCTGCGTCGCGCTTCGGTAATGAAATGGTTCAATCGCGTTACAGGTGGCGTATTCGTCGGCTTCGCTATCGCGATGGCGGATGTGCGTCGCTAGCGTGGTTGCAACAGCCGGCCTTGAAAGTCGGCGATGGTGCTACGGCGTTTGTTTGGCGACTGGCGCGTAGCCGTAGCGCAGCGCCAGATGTGACGGGTCGGCCCCGAGGAAGTAGGCCGCACGCAGCCACCACATGAGCAGGATGGTAGGCAACACGCCGTGCTTCTCCCAACGTCGCCCGGAGGTGACGACCTTTTCGCGCAGGCACGCGGGAGGCGACAGCTGTCTGAGTCGTGTTGTCAAGGCGATGTCTTCCATCAGTGGCAGATCGGCATAGCCGCCCATTGCCTGGAAAATGTCGCGACAGACAAAAATTGCCTGATCGCCCGTAGCGATGCCGGTGATGCGTGAGCGCCAGTTCATCATGCGCTCGACCACGCGCAGCAAGGCGTGGGCGCCATTAATTCGCACATCGAAGCGGCCCCAGGAGCTTCCCTCGCCAATGGCAGCGAGCACGGACTGCGCGGCACTTTCCGGCAAGCAAGTGTCCGCATGCAAAAACAGCAGTATCCGTCCTTGACTGGCAGCGGCGCCGGTGTTCATTTGTGACGCCCGACCACGCGGCGCGGTGACGACTCGATCAGCCAGTGCCATGGCGAGGTGAGCTGTGTCATCCGCGCTGCCGCCATCCGCCACGATCAGTTCCACGCCCGTCGCGCGCAGCGTCTGCAAGGCGCGCAAACGGTCGACGATCTGCGTTGCTTCGTTCAGCACCGGCATGACAATGGATAGTTCGGGCTTCATGACAGGGATAGCGGGGCAATCATTCGATTCAAGTCAAGTCCCCGTCAAGCCATCGGACGAGCCCGGACGAGCCCGGCCGAGCTTAAATGGCCCGTCATCATTTGGCCACAGTGTCGGCATGAAACACGGCGGTCCCGGGATTGAAGGTGTACCAGGCAAACCAGTAGCCGACCACGGCCGCCACTTGTGTTCCATCGGCGCGGTGGGCCGTGGCACGAGTCGCCTTGGAATCAAAACGAATCGTCAATAATGTGTCACCTACCCGGTCGGAAAAACTGCCGGACGTCTTGCCCAGTTCGACGAAAGGATAGGCTTTTGCCTGATCGCCGATCCTGACGCCCAGCACGCGCTCTTTTGGGTGGAAGCCGGCAGAGCGAAATTCGACCGGAAACATCAGCTCCTCGGTTTTCTCGTAGCCGAAATAGGGATTGCGAGCATAGGGGCGAATATGCCCTGTGCTGATCGACATCACCTGTGTTGCCGGATGCGTCTTACGCCAGTCGGCCCAGGTGGTATGGGTCACCGGCAGCATTGTCAGTTGGCGTCCCTTGAGCGGGCCGCTGATGGCCTTTCCCAGAAGCTGCGACCACAGCGACGATGTTTGCCGGTCGTAAAGCAACACGTCGCTGTTGTAGAGCAGGCCGGAAACGCCAAAACTCAGGGTGCGCCCATCAACCCGTGCATCGAAGGCAGCACCGGTGCCGCACAGCGGGCAATAACTGATTACGACCGGGTCCTTGCCGAAGCGATCATTGACTACCTCGTGCCAGTTGAGAATGCTGATCGGGTAGGCGTGGGCAATGCCACCGAGTGTCATTCCAAGCACAGGATCCTCGTAGCGTATGAAAGTTGCAGCGCCTGCGTTCAAGAAATCCGGTTTGTCGATGGCAGGAATGCCGTCCTTGCCGGGTCCCCCGGAATGAATCTGATCGATCGGTATCAAAGACCCTTTCAAATCGAAACCGTTCATTTCCTGCGCGCTGGCAGCAAATGGAACGCTGGCCGCGAGCAAGGTCAGCCCGGCCAGTAGTCGGAATAGTCTTTTCGGTGGGCGGCCTTTGCCTGGCGCGCTGGCGATTGTCATTGTCGCTTGCCCCACAACTGTTCCAGGCGCGCGTCTCGACCGCAGGAGGCACGATAAATACGGTAACGGATCGGATTCTTCTTGTAGTAGTCCTGATGGTAGCCCTCAGCCGGCCAGAAGGTCGTTGCGGCAGCCAGTTCGGTATGGATGGTCTTAAATTTTCCGCTCTTGGCCAACGCGTCACGGCTGGCTTCGGCGACTTTGCGTTCCGTGTCGTTCTGCCAGTAAATGCCGCTGCGGTATTGCGTGCCGTGATCGCAGAATTGACTATCCTTGACCGTCGGATCGATGGTGCGCCAGAAGTACTCGACAAGTTGCGGATAGCTGACCTTCTGCGGGTCATAGATCACTCGCACCGCCTCCGTATGGTCGGTGATGCCGGCACTGACTTCCTGGTAGCTGGGGTTGTCCTTGTTGCCGGCGGTGTAGCCAGACTCGACTTCGATGACGCCGGGCACTCTTTCAAAATCGCTTTCGCTGCACCAGAAGCAGCCGCCTGCAAATATC
The DNA here is from genome assembly GCA_021738385.1 of Sulfuritalea sp. Lineage (GTDB taxonomy): Bacteria > Pseudomonadota > Gammaproteobacteria > Burkholderiales > Rhodocyclaceae > Sulfuritalea. The sequence goes on from JAIPCF010000155.1 coordinate 3,399, forward strand.
GCTGTCACGGTTTTAGCGCTGCTTGCCGGCGCGGTGGCGGGCGTCGCCGCGATGGTGATGACCTGGGTGGCAGCAACAAGAACACCACCGAGCGCGAGAATCCTGATCAATGCAGGCATTTTCATGTGCGTAGCTCCGGCAGGGAGGTTCCTTTGACGATGAAGCTCAGGGCGACGCCATTATTGCAGTAGCGTTTTCCCGTCGGTTGCGGCCCGTCGTTGAAAACGTGGCCCTGGTGTCCTCCGCATCGCGAGCAATGATATTCAGTTCGCGGGAAGATCAGTTTGAAGTCGGTGGAGGTGCCCACCGCGCCTGCCAGCGGCTGCCAGAAACTGGGCCAGCCGGTACCGCTTTCGTACTTGTGGGCGCTGTCGAACAGCGGCTGGTTGCAGGCCGCGCAAACAAAGGTGCCGGCGCGTTTCTCGGCATTCAGGGGGCTGCTGCCAGCCGGTTCCGTGCCTTCCTCAAAAAGCACCCGGTAGGCGTTTGCCGGAAGCAGTTGCTTCCATTGCTGACGCGTCTTGTTCAGGGGAAAACTGTTGGCGGCGTTTGCTCCGCCAAAGGGTAAGGCGGCGGCAAGCAAGCCGGCAGCTCTAAATATCCAGTTGCGGCGGTTCATCAACTTCTCCTTTTATCTCCATGGCGGGGCCACGATCAATTTGAATCCATGCAGCTATGTCTTGCCCGCCCCGACTTTCCTTACAAATCAATTGTATTTGCAGGTGCCCGTCGTCATGGGTCAGAATATGCACTATTGAACAGCAATCGGGCTTTATGGAACTGGACCGTCAAAAAGAGTTGAATGCTTTGCGCCCGGACTTGTTGCGCTTCGCGCATTTGCAATTGCGTGACTCGGGCGCGGCTGAAGACGCCGTGCAGGAGACCATGCTCGCCGCTCTGGTGGGCAACCATCGCTTCGAGAATCGTTCTTCCTACAAGACATGGTTGATCTCGATTTTGCGCAACAAGATCATCGACATCATTCGCAGCCAGAGCCGGGAAGTGACCGCAAGTTCCCTGTCCGACGACGAAACCGGCGACGATCTGGTCGATTCTTTGTTCGATCAAAGAGGCCACTGGCAGGAAACCGCGAGGCCGGGTCGCTGGGCTGATCCGGAAAATTCGTTCGAGCAACAGCAGTTCTGGCAGGTGTTTGAGGCCTGCCTTGATCATTTGCCTGAGCGGACGGCTCGAATATTCATGATGCGTGAGTTTCTTGGACTGGACACCGACGAGATATGTAAGGAAGCCAGTATCAGTACGTCTAACTGTTGGGTGGTGTTGCATCGTGCTCGAATGAGTCTGCGCACTTGTCTGGAAACCAAATGGTTCGCTGGAGAGGAAGCTTGAGATGATGAGTTGCAAACAGGCGACCGAGTTGATGTCGCAAGAGCAGGATCGTCAGCTCACTTTTTTCGAGCGTATCAACTTGCGTATTCATGTCTTGATTTGCGACGCATGCAACAACTATCGCCAACAGATGAGCGTGTTGCGTGACGCATGCAAACGTTTCGGCAGTGGCGGCACACCCTAGAGTGAATCAGGTGGTCGATGTGTCGGCTTCGCTGTTGCCGACCAATGTGTGTCCGCAATGCGGTGCTCAGTTTCGTTGCGGCATGGAAGCGGGCGACACGGAGTGCTGGTGTGTGAAGCTGCCGGCAATAGTGCCGCTTCCCGCTAAAGCCGAAACTGGAGCGTCCGGCGCGGCTAGCTGTTTTTGCCCGGTCTGTCTCAAGGCGCGCCTGAAATAACCCGCAAATTTGCCACCCATAGAAAAATTCCATGATTTGATTGTGGATAATCGTTGTGCGCCGGTATTATTGCTAAAGGCATAGTTACCCAAACGCAGCGGCGGCATCCACTTGAAGCTCACCACCAAATTCCTGATGTACTTTGTCAGCATCCTGGCCGTCCTGGTTGTGGTGTTGACCGGGCTGTCTGCTTTGAGCTTCTACTTTTTCTCGATCTATACCACCGAACGCCATGCGCGATCGGTTGCCGAGACGGTGAAGGTGGGCCTGACCGAGAGCATGATCCATGGCACGATAGACAAGCGTCAACAATTTCTCGCGAGGCTTTCTTCGGTGCCCGAGGTGAAAAACGTTCAGATAGTGCGCGGGCCGGAAGTGATCAGGCAGTACGGACCGGGTCTGGCGAGCGAAAGAAGCGAAATCGACAGTGTCGGATCAGTACTGGCGACGGGAAAGGAAAGCTTCAAGGTCGTCGATAAAGGAGACGGTCTGACCTTTCAGGCGGTAATTCCGTATATCGCCACTGCTCAAGGTACCCCCAATTGCCTGGAATGCCATGCGGTGAGTTCCGGCACGGTGCTGGGTGCGGTCAGTATCGATATATCCCTGGTTGAAATGCGACGCCAGGCCATTTTCGCGATCATTGCGGTGAGTCTGGCGGTGCTTGCCGCCGGGTTTGCGTCATTGGCGCTGGTGCGTCGCTTGATGACCCCACTGTCTCTAACTGCTC
>JAIPCF010000022.1 GCA_021738385.1 Sulfuritalea sp.
ATGACGTTCAGTTTGTTACGGATATGTCTCCACGAGAACGGCGCCGCCTTGGCCGCCGCCGATGCAAATCGAGGCGATGCCGCGCTTGGCTTTGTTTCGCCTCAGCACATGCAACAAATGCAGCACGATGCGCGCGCCCGAGGCGCCGACCGGATGGCCCAGCGCAATCGCGCCGCCGTCTACATTCAGCTTGTTCGTATCCAGCTCACCCATCTCTCCGTCCAGCCCGAGCTGCTCGCGGCAGTAGTCGTCGTCGTTCCAGGCTTTGAGGCAACCCTGCACCTGCGCGGCGAAGGCTTCGTTGATTTCCCATGCGTCAAGATCATTCAGGCCCAGGCCGTGACGCTGCAGGATCGGTGTTGCGGCATGCACCGGGCCGAGGCCCATCTGCGCCGGGTCGAGTCCGGCCCACTGGGTATCGGTGATTTTGCCGATCGGCTGCAGTCCGAATTTCTCAACAGCGTCGGCGGATGCCAGCAGCAGCCAGGCTGCGCCATCGGTAATTTGCGAGCTGTTGCCTGGGGTGATCTTGCCGTAGGTGCGATCGAAGAAAGGCTTCAGTTTCGCCAGGTTTTCCACGCTCGAGTCGTGGCGCACACCATCATCATTTGCGTATACCTTGCCGCCGGTATCGATCAGCGGCACGATTTCGTCAAAGCGGCCGCCTTCCTGCGCCGCGGCCACTTTCTTGTGACTGTCCACCGAAAACGCATCCATGTCCTGCCGCGAAATGCCGAACTTCCAGGCCAGGTTTTCTGCGGTCTGGCCCATCATCAAATTGACTACCGGGTCGGTCAGGCCTTTGACGATGCCAATCACCGGGCTGAGCATCATGCCCAGACGCAGCTTGGCGAACATGCCGAGCTTCTGGCCGAGGCTGCGCGCCTGGGTCATTTTCGAGAACCACAACACCATCCTGTCCGAATACAGCAGCGGCGTGCGTGACAAGGCATCGACACCGCCGGCCAGTACCAGTTGCGCGCGCCCGAGCTGGATATTGGCGATGGCCGAATCGAGGGCCTGCATCCCCGAAGCGCAATTGCGCATCACCGTCCAGCCCGGCACCTTGTGGCCGCAGCCGAGGCGCAGTGCAATCACGCGGCCGATATTCACCTCGTCGACACTCGGGCTGGCACAGCCGACGATCACCTCGTCAAGCTGGTCGGGAGCAAACGGTTGGCGCGCGAGCAGGGCGCGGCCGGATATGGTGGCCAGATCGGATGCCGAAAACGGCCCCGGCACATTGCGCGACTTGAGGAAAGGCGAGCGAGCGCCATCGACGATATACACAGGTTCAAACTTCATGAAAATCCTTTCACCACCAAGTCAGTGCGGGCACGGCGGGCACGGCGCTAAGGCTGGCGCAGGCGCATGTGTCGTGCGCCCGCGCCGTGTTCACCGTGTCGCCGTGGTACATCAATCAGGCCGCCGCGCGCAGCGGCTTCTTGGCTTCGGTGGTTTCCACCGAAAAATCCTGCGGAAAATCATCAACCGCAATCGCCTTGTCGCGCAAGTGATTGCGGCGCTTGACCAAGGCGACTTCTTCGGCCGAGAGAATGCCGGCTTCCAGCGCGTGGCTCAGCTTGGTCGCCGTATCACCAGCGCCGACTTTTCCGGCTTTCTCGGCGGCACGCAGCTTGGCGTCGATCGGTTCGGCGGCAATCGTCGCCTCCAGTGCCAGCTCGATTACGCCGACGGCGTCGTTCTCCGCCGCAACTGGATCGCGCGGCACATACATCCCGGCGGTGAGCCGGTCGCGCGTCGCCGAGGGTGCGATCAGCTTGCTTGCCACCTCGTGGCCGAGTTGATCGGAAGCCACTTCGTAAGGCCGACCCAGCGGGAAGATATACCAGTGCAACACTGCCGCGATGAAGCGATTCGGGTAGTTGGATATCACGCCCTCGAAGGCATTTTGCATCTTGAACATGGCGTCCCAGATCGCCCAGTGCATCAGCGGTGCATCCTCGGCCTGGCGGCCTTCCGCCTCGAAACGCTTGAGCGTGGCCGAACACAAATACATCAGTGAAAGGATGTCGCCCAGGCGCGCCGAAAGTTTTTCCTTGCGCTTGAGATCACCGCCCATGACCACCATCGACACATCGGACAGGAAGGCGAAAGCGGCAGAAAAGCGCGTGAGCTGCTGGTAGTAGCGGTGGGTTTCAGGCGCCACGTCATCCGGCACCGGGCCGAAGTGAGAACCGGTGAGGCCCATGCTCCAGGCGCGGAATCCGCGCGACCAGGCAAACCAGATATGTTTGACCAGCGCCGCATCAAAATTACGCAGACCTTTCGCGGCGTCTTCGTCACGCGCGGCCTCCATTTCCTTCAGCACGAAGGGATGACAGCGAATCGCGCCCTGGCCGAAGATGATCAGGCTGCGCGTCAGGATGTTGGCGCCTTCGACCGTGATGGCGACAGGTATCTGCTGGTAGGCACGACCCATGAAATTGTTGGGGCCAAGGCAGATGCCCTTGCCGCCGAGAATGTCCATGGCGTCATTCACCACCTGGCGCGTGCGCTCGGTGACGTGGTACTTGACGATGGCGGAAACCACCGAGGGCTTTTCGCCCAGATCGATGGCGCCGGCCGTCATGGTCCGTGCCGCATCCATCATGTAGGTGTAGCCGCCCATGCGCGCCAGCGGCTCTTCGATGCCTTCGAACTTGCCGATGGCGGTCTTGAACTGGCTACGCACCCGGGCGTAGCCGCCGGTAGCCCGCACCGCCAGCTTGGACATGCCGGTGTTTGACGAGGGCAGCGAGATCGAACGCCCGGCCGCCAGGCACTCCATCAGCATGCGCCAGCCTTGCCCCGCCATGTCCGGCCCGCCGATGATCCAGTCGAGCGGCATGAAGACATCCGTGCCCGAGTTGGGGCCGTTCTGGAACACGGCATTCAGCGGGAAGTGGCGGCGACCGATATTGACGCCGGGGTGATTTGTCGGCACCAGCGCGCAGGTGATGCCGATATCATTGATATCGCCGAGCAGATGGTCAGGATCCTGCAAACGGAAAGCCAGGCCGAGGATGGTGCAGATCGGCCCCAGCGTGATGTAGCGCTTGTCCCAGGTGACGCGCATGCCGATCACTTCGCGGCCTTGCCAGATGCCTTTGCAGACGATGCCGGTATCGGGGATCGAAGCCGCATCCGAGCCGGCGTGCGGGTTGGTCAGGGCAAAGGCCGGGATATCCTGTCCTTTGGCGAGGCGTGGCAGATAGTGGTTCTTTTGTTCCTCGGTGCCGTAATGCAGCAGCAGTTCCGCCGGGCCGAGCGAGTTGGGCACCATCACCGATACCGCCGCCGCCGAACAGCGCGTGGACAATTTTTGCACCACCGCCGAATGCGCGTAAGCCGAAAACTCGAGACCGCCGTAACGCTTGGGAATGATCATGCCAAGAAAGCCGTTTTCCTTGATGTAGGCCCAGGCGTCGGGCGCAAGATCATTGTGAATCTGGGTGGTGTCCCAGTCGCTGACCATGGCGCACAAGGATTCGCATTCCTTGTCGAGAAAGGACTGCTCGGCAGCCGAAAGCTTGGGCTGCGGGTAGTCGAGCAGCTTTTTCCAGTCCGGCCGGCCGGAGAACAACTCGCCCTCCCACCAGACCGTGCCGGCTTCGAGCGCTTCCTTTTCGGTTTGCGACATGGTGGGCAGCAGCTTCTTGTACGCCGCAAAGATCGGGCCGGTAAGCAGAGTGCGACGCAGGGGGGGCAGCAAAAGCACAGCGGCGATTGCGGTAATCAAAGCCAGTAACCAGGTCATGGCATTTTCCTTTTTGCTAAAAGACCATCAGGCCGCGCGCTTTACACGCGGTTTTCTGACAGCTTGAGATTGAATTTCAGGCAGTGGCGCCCGCAGGCCGCCAATCAGAAAGCTCATCAGGCGGGTGTAGAGCGCTTCAGGGTCGGAATCGTCAATCGGGCCGAGCATGCGCAGCGCATCGGTGCCGGAGACGGCATACGACAGTGCGCCCATCATGAAATGAAAGCGCCAGAGAAATTCCTCCTTCGGTACATCGGGCAAAGCCTTGAAGAAGGCCGCGTTGTAACGGGCGATTACCCCCGCATACTCCTCGGCAAGAAAACGCCGGACGAATTCCGTGGGCTCGGTATACGTGCGACCCAGCAGGCGCATGAAGGTCTTGCCACTAGGGCTTGAGGCCGCCAGCCGGATCGCCACGCCAAAAAAGGATTCGACGATCTGCCTCGGCTTCAATGGTGCGCCCTGGGCTTCGGCTTCCAGCGCATCCAGTGCAGCAATGCGCTGTTCATTGAGCCAGGTCAGACGGCGCCGGAACACCGCCTCGATCAGCGCCTCTTTCGAGCCGAAGTGGTAATTCACCGCGGCAAGATTGGCCTTCGCGTCGGCAGTAATCATGCGCATGGTGGTAGCGTCGAGCCCATGCTCGACGAACAGGTTCTCGGCGGCGTCAAGAATGCGGGAGCGGGTATCAATTTCCATGGGCAATCCGGCCTCTGATAAACATCAGTTTCAAACGAATGTTTGAATCCTGACATTTGAAGGCGGCTTAAGTCAAGGAGGACACCCTCTAATTCTGCGTTGCGGCGCAGCAAATCGCCGTGCCGCCGCCGGCGGCCGATACAATCAATCCAACTCCCATCGCTTCCAGCCCGCCATGCGCCAGAAACCCGCGCCGAACTACCTGTCTGGCTACCCGGCCGCACTCACCGCAGAAGTACAGCGGCTGATCGAAGGTGATCTGCTGGCTGGACTGCTGCTCAAAAAGTATCCGCAGGCGCACACCGTGCGCACCGACAGCGCATTGCAACGCTACGTGCAGGAGCTCAAGGCCCGCTATTTGCGCAACGCCGGGCAACTGAGCAAGGTGATGTTCGACAGCAAGCTGCACGTCATGCGACAGGCGCTGGGTACGCATAGCCGCATCTCGCGGGTGCAGGGGCACAAGCTCAAGTCCAAGCGCGAAATACACATCGCGGCCGTGTTCCGCGAGACGCCGCCCGAATTCCTGCGCATGATCGTCGTCCATGAGCTCGCCCATCTGCGGGAGGCCGCGCACGACAAGGCCTTCTATCAGCTATGCCGGCACATGGAACCCGACTATCACCAGATTGAATTTGACCTGCGGGCCTATCTCAGCCACCTGCAAGCCAACGGGCAGCCCCTGTGGTCGGCCGCTACGATTGACCCTGCAGCAACTCGCAGCAGCTAAGCCGCCGACAAGGACTCGCCTCAATGCCGGGAGCGGCTCCCGCCATCGCCCCGGCGCCACTGCCCCGGGCGTTTGCTCTTGTCTACAGCAGGCTTGGGTTTGGGCACCAGCATGTTGCGGCCCGGGCTTTTGAGAAAAACCCGGTGCGCCAGAATCGCGGCGCTGATCTGCTCCGTCGCAAGCGCAATGGCAGTGCCCTCATCCTTGGGCGTGTAGTCGGCCAGCGCCTGCTTGACGCCAAGCAGACGTTCCGCCGCCTCGGCCTTGCGCTTGTGCGCAATCCCGGACATGAACTCCCGCCCGCCGCGCGTCAGCGTAAAGCCGCCAGCCTCCTCACCGATCAGGTCCTGTACCGACAAGCGCAGAAAAGCCGCCGCCAGATCAACGTCCAGCGGAATCGAACCCTGCAGCAAGTCCGCCGCCGCCATGATCTCGGCAAGCTCCGCCGGCCGTCTTTTTGAGGAAACCGCCGTAGCCAGCAGAAGGAGTACATCCACATCGTGGATCGGGTGCATGGGATGACCTTTGTTTGAAGTGAACCGGAGCCGAACGACTCCCGGTGAGGACGCAAGTGTACTGGTTAGCGGAGCAATCCGGATCGATGCAGGCGACTGACTATAGTCGCCGCGCCCGACGCTTGGCGTCGGGCGCAAAACTCGGCGCTGGTGAGACGGCACGCAAAACTCGGCGCTGGTGAGACGGCAAGAAAACTCGGCGCTGGTGAGACGGCACGCAAAACTCGGCGCTGGTGAGGCGGCACGCGAAACTCGGCGCTGGTGAGACGGCAGGAAAACTTCCCGAAGGGACGCAAAGCGCTGGCGCTGGTGAAACGGCACGAAAACTCGGCGCTGGTGATACGGCACGCAAAACTCGGCGCTGGTGAGACGGTAGCTCGTCGGCCGGAGCGGACGGTGGTTGGCAAGCCATTAGCGCATGACTCCGTCCGTTTAAGAAAGGTAGGTTTCTGGTACGCCGCAGGTTCCACTAAGCTGCATCAGGTTGTTGGGCAGGGCAACAGACGGCACCTTGATGACAAACCAGTAGAAATGGAATTGGCATATAAATCACTAGGTTCTCCCCACTATGCTGGCAAACGTCAGGGGGCACACTTAACGCAATCTGCCACGGCTAAGACACTCCATGGAAATCGACCACACCTATCGAGGCCGCGAGCATTCCCTCATCAAGCACGAACTGCTGAAGGGCTACCTGCAGAAGCTCCTGCTCATAGTTGGTACGAGCGGTACCCGCGAAATTACCTATGTAGATTGCTTCGCCGGTCCTTGGGGATCCGAAGATGAATCACTGGACGGCACTTCCATCGCCATTTCCCTTGGCATCCTCAAGGGAGTTCAAGATACTCTCGCTGCACCGCCCTACAGCATTCCGAGCCTGAAGTTGCGAGCAATATATGTAGAGAAAGCAGAGCGTCGCTATCAACGCCTCGCGAGTTACTTGATGACCAACGCTCCACCAAGCATCGAATGCCACGCACTCTACGGCGACTATTCTGATTTGCAGGACGACATACTGCGCATGTGCGGCAAAGGGTTCGCTTTCTTTTTCATCGACCCAAAGGGGTGGAAGGATGTGACCATTCCGAAACTGCGCAAACTGGCTGCGCGGCCCCGTTCGGAGCTGCTGATTAATTTCATGTACGATTTTTTTAATCGATTCATTGATCTACCAAGTTTGAACAACCAGGTCACGGACATGTTGGGTAAGTTGGACGAATCTGATCGACAAACACTAGCCGCGCGTTTGCCGAAGGATCGCGCGGCATGGGTTGTAAACCGTTATCGAGAGTGCTTAAAGGCTGCGGCTGGAACTGAGGGGCGTGAGAAACCCCGTGCATACCACGCGATTGTGAAGGACAAGGATAAGGACAGAACCAAATACCACATGGTCTATGTCACTCGCCATCCCAAAGGGATTGTAGTGTTCGCTGAGCAGTCCGAGAAAGTCGACTTCATCCAGCGTGTTGTCCGGATACAAACAGCTCGCGAGAGATCGGGGCAGAGAGGGCTGTTCGCACCGGAGCAAGAAGCGGAACAAATTGACGATGGTCGTGTCGGATTGGACATGGTCGAGGATTACTGGCTGAAATTGCTCGATACGGAAGCCAGAGCATTCGACGAAGCTGTGCTTGCTGACATGCTTGAAAGCCAGGGTTGGCAAATTTCGGACTTTCAGCAGGCATTTGGCCGACTTCAAGCCGCCGGAAAAGTGGAAAATATCGATGCTCGCGGAAGCCGGAAAAGGCACTTTGTTTATTTCGACAAAGCGGAGCGGCTAAGGAAAACAAGATGACCACCACTACATCGATCGAATGGACCGAACAGACTTGGAATCCCACCACGGGGTGCACAAAGGTTTCACCAGGGTGTAAGCATTGCTATGCGGAAACAATGGCTCGGCGACTGAAGGCTATGGGTGTTCGCGGTTATGAGAACGGCTTTGCCTTGAGTCAACTGCCAGAGCGTCTAGTCGAGCCGCTGGCTCGAAAAAAGCCAACGGTGTATTTCGTCAACTCGATGAGCGATCTGTTTCATGAGGACATCCCCTTCTCGTTTCTTGACCGTGTATTCGAAGTGATCGGCTCCACCCCGCAACACACCTACCAAATTCTCACAAAGCGTTCGAGCCGGATGCGTAGATATTTTGCGAACAAGGGACGAAGAGTCCATGGCAATGTTTGGCTCGGTGTATCGGTAGAAGACCGAAGGCATGGCTTGCCGCGCATTGATGATTTGCGCGCCATCCCGGCAGCGATTCGATTTCTTTCCGTTGAGCCCCTTCTGGAAGACCTTGGCGAGATTGATTTACAGCACATTCATTGGGTCATAGTCGGAGGCGAATCGGGGCCGAAGGCCCGCCCGATGGAGCCAATGTGGGTAGCCAACATTAAGCAAGCTTGTGAAGCCCAAGGTTCCGCCTTTTTCTTCAAGCAATGGGGTGGATGGGGCGCGGACGGCAAGAAGCGGTCGAAAAAAGAGAATGGTCGTGTCTTTGCAGGGCGCACTTGGGACGCTATGCCGTTCACCAGTACAGTCGCAAATCTGAAAACGGTGGCGGTAGTGGCCTAGAAACACTGGTAATTCGACCAAGCACAATAGGTAAGCGACTGGGTTCATCCCGCCGCCGCCGGCCATATGTCGAAGGCCAGCGCTGTTCGTATTGGCCAACTCCCAGTTGGTGCCGGGAGCACTAATTTCTAGTTTTGATTAGCGGACGTTTGCGATTGGTTTTGGCGGGACCAATGCCCACTGTTTGTTATGGCCGACGAGCGGTCGTTGATTTAACATTTCTCGTCGTCTCCAACGCCCGAAACAGTATCTGCGATTCGACACTGTGGCTTCGGGCTGTTGGAAAAACCCATCAGGGCATATATCTTCTTTCCGACAGCCCCGTTCTTCGCGATAGACCCGTCGCAGGCGAACCAGCCAATGTTGCGCCGCGCCAAGTTGTTAGAATCTAAAGCATGATGCGTCGCGCCTCCTCCTCTGTGGCCCTGCCGGGCCCGATTCCAGAAACCCGTCACGACTGGGAAACCATCAAGACTCTGCTGCCCTATCTGTGGGCGTGGAAGGGCCGGGTCATTTTTGCGCTGTGCTGCATGCTGCTGGCGAAGCTGACCAATGTCGCGGTACCGATGGTGTTCAAGGAGATCATCGACACCTTCACCCTGCCCGGCGCCAGCAAACTGGAGCAGGCGGTGTTGCTGGTTCCGCTGGGTTTGCTGGCGGCCTACGGGGCGCTGCGTTTTGCCACGGTGTTGTTCACCGAACTGCGCGAGATTTTCTTTGCCCGCGTCACTCAGCGGGCAGTGCGCACCATCACCTTGCAGGTGTTCGAACACCTGCATGCCTTGTCCTTGCGTTTTCATCTGGATCGCCAGACGGGCGGGTTGACGCGCGACATCGAGCGCGGCACGCGTTCGATCGGTTCGCTGATCAGCTACACGCTGTATTCCATCCTGCCGACGCTGGTCGAGATCGCGCTGGTGCTGGGCATCCTGGCTTACCGCTACGACAAGGATTTCACCCTGATCACGCTCGGCACGCTGGTGATCTACGTGGTGTTTACGGTCATTGTCACCAACTGGCGCACCAAGTTGCGGCGCGAGGTGAATGAACTGGATACGGCGGCCAATGTGCGCGCCGTCGATAGCCTGATCAATTTCGAGACGGTCAAGTATTTCAACAACGAACGCTGGGAGCACGACCGCTACGACGAGCAGATGCAGAAGTGGGAGGCGGCGCAGATCAAGAGCCAGATTTCGCTGTCATGGCTGAATCTCGGCCAGTCGATGATCATCGCCAGCGGCGTCTCACTGATGATGTGGCGCGCTGCGGTCAGTGTCGCCGCCGGAGAGATGACGGTGGGCGATATCGTGCTGGTGAATGCCTTCCTGATTCAGCTCTACATGCCGCTCAATCATTTGGGTGTACTGTATCGCGAGATACGCCAGTCGCTGACAGACATCGAGCGCATGTTCGGGCTGCTGGACAAGAACCGCGAGGTGCAGGATGCGCCGGACGCGAGGCCGCTGTTTTCAGGCGACCCCGGTGATTCAGTCGGGCGTTGCGAAGTCGAATTCGAGAACGTCGGTTTCGCCTATGAGGCAAATCGCCAGATCCTGTTCGACGTGGCCTTCAAAGTCGGCGCTGGCAAGACGGTGGCGGTGGTCGGCCACAGCGGTTCCGGCAAGTCGACGCTGGCGCGGCTGCTGTTTCGCTTCTACGACGTCACCTCGGGGTCCGTGAAAATCAATGGCTCCGACCTGCGCGCCCTGCAGCAGGCGTCGGTGCGCGCGGCGATCGGCATCGTGCCGCAGGACACGGTGCTGTTCAACGACACGATTTTCTACAACATCCAGTACGGAAGGCCCACGGCATCGCGCGAGGAAGTCATCGCCGCGGCCAGGGCGGCGCACATTCACGGCTTCATCGAAAAGCTGCCGGAGGGCTACGAAACCCGCGTCGGCGAACGTGGCCTGAAGCTTTCCGGTGGCGAGAAGCAGCGCGTTGCCATTGCCCGCGCGCTGTTGAAGAATCCGCCAATCCTGATTTTCGACGAGGCCACCTCGGCACTCGATTCCAAGACCGAAAAGGCCATCCAGGCCGAGCTCGATCTGGCGGCGGTGGGGCGCACCACATTGATCATCGCCCATCGTTTGTCGACCGTGATGAATGCCGACGAGATCCTGGTGCTGGACGCCGGTCACATCATCGAGCGCGGCGCGCATCGCGCCCTGCTGGAAAGCAATGGCCTGTATGCCCAGATGTGGGCCTTGCAACAGCAGGAACATCTGATCGAAGGCTGAGCCCCCCGTGCCACCAGTGCCACCAGGGCCGCCAGTGCCGCCGGGTCCGCCAACTCAGCACCATTCTGCTTCGCTGATCCGGGGATTCAGGACAATAATGGGCGGTACCGGACGCGTCGGTAGAATTCCTTGCCGCGGCGCTGGGCTTCATGTTGTGCAGTGCGCCGTGCGGGATTCCGGGGAGTTGTTGGTCCATATAGTGGAGCATTCAATTGAGAAAAATTCGACAAGTCGGAGCGATGGTCTGGCTCCTGGCGGGCGTGGTAACTACTGCGCTGGGGATGGAAGCCAACGTTCTGGAGCAAGCCCGCGACCTCGCCGCCGATGGCCGTCTGGTGGCAGCGAAACGCATGCCGCTGCTGATTCTTTACAGCCAGGACGACTGCAGTTGGTGCGAGAAGCTGAAACGCGAATACCTTGGGCCGATGTCGCGTGACCCGGCCGTCAAAGTCCTGATTCGAGAGTTGCACATGGACCACGCAACCCCCTTGATTGATTTCGAGGGGCGCCGTACCACCAGCGCCGACTTTTCGCGGAGGGTCAAGGCGCGCTTTGCACCCACCGTGATGTTTCACGGGCCCGATGGCGCCAGCCTGGCCGAGCCCATTGTCGGTTTTCTTCTGGCTGATTTTTATGGCGCCTATCTGGAGCGCGCCATCAATGAAAGCCGCAGCAAGCTAAAGACAAAACATTGACCATGAACTCAACAACTCCGGAAAAAGACCAGCCCCTGCGCGATGACATTCGCCTGCTGGGCCGCCTGCTCGGCGACACGGTGCGCGATCAGGAGGGCGTTGCAGTGTTCGAGCGTGTCGAGGAGATCCGCCGTCTTGCCTTGCGCTTTCATCGTGACGACGATCATGCGGCGCGCGGGGAACTGGAGGCCATGCTGCACGAGTTGCCGCGCGAAAAAACCAATATGGTGGTGCGCGCGTTCAGCTATTTTTCGCACCTGGCCAATATTGCCGAGGATCAGCACCATATTCGTCGAGCGCGTGCCCATGCGCGAGCCGGATCAAAACCGCGCGAGGGCAGTCTGGCCTATTCGTTGCAACGCGCGCTTGCCGACGGTACCGATGCAAAGCAGCTCGGTGAGTTTTTCGCCGGCGCTCATGTGCGCCCGGTGTTGACCGCACATCCGACCGAAGTGCAACGCAAGAGCATTCTCGATTGCCAGTGGAAGATCGCACGCCTGCTCGACGAACGCGACCGAACAACGCTTTCGCCAGAAGAGCAGGGAGATCATGAAGAAGCCTTGCGCCGTGCAGTATTGCGCCTGTGGCAGACACGCATGCTGCGGCGGGCCAAGCTCTCGGTGCTCGACGAGATCAACAACGCGCTGACTTTCTACGACACGACATTTCTGCGCGAACTGCCACGGCTCTATAACGCGCTGGAGGATCGTCTGGCTGCCGAAGTTCCGGGCTGGGTCGCGTGCGAACTGCCGCCCTTTTTGCATCCCGGATCATGGATCGGCGGCGACCGCGACGGCAATCCTTTCGTTACCGCCGAGGTGCTGACCGATGCCATGCACGCGCAAAGCCGCAAGGCCATCAGCTTCCTGCTGGAGCAACTGCACCAACTGGGTGCCGAGCTGTCGACCACGACATCACTGATCGAAGTGCCCGATGTCGAATTGATGCGCCTTGCAGATCAGTCACCCGACAAGAGCCCGCATCGTCTCGATGAGCCTTACCGGCGCGCCATTGCCGGTTTCTATGCGCGCCTGGCCGCTACCGCGCGGAAGCTGGACGATCTCGAGGCGCCGCGCCATGCGGTCGCTGTTGCCGAGCCCTACGCCACAGTTGCCGAGTTCGCCGCCGACCTTGATGTCATGCATCGCTCGCTGCTCAGCCATAACTGCGGCCTGCTCGGGCGCGGCCGGCTGCGCCGCCTGCGTCATGCCGCAGCCATTTTCGGCTTTCATCTGGCGCCACTCGATTTGCGTCAGAACTCGGACGTGCATGAACGTACCGTGGCCGAGCTGCTGGCGGTTGCACGCCCCGGCACTGAGTACCTGGCGCTCGATGAAGATGCGCGCATCGCATTGCTGCTGGAAGAACTCGCCACACCGCGTCCGCTGGCGGCGCCGGGCGTCGATTATTCCGAGGAAACGCGCAGCGAGCTGGCGATTTTCCATACGGCGCGCGGTATTCACCAGCGCTACGGCAAGGGCGCAATCGAGAATGTGATCATTTCCAAGGCCGATGGTGTTTCCGACATCCTCGAGGTCGCCGTGCTGTTGAAAGAGGTCGGTCTGCTGCGCCCGCAGGAGCATGCGCTCGACGTCAACATCGTGCCGCTGTTCGAAACCATCGGTGACCTCGCCAATGCCGGCACGGTGATGGACAGGCTCTTGTCGATCCCGCTGTACAAGCAATTGCTGGCCTCTCGCCAGAACTTGCAGGAGGCCATGCTCGGCTACTCCGACAGCAACAAGGATGGCGGCTTTCTGACGTCGGGCTGGTCGCTGTATAGAACCGAAATCAAGCTGACCGAAGTCTTTGCCCGGCATGGCATCACCCTGCGTCTGTTTCATGGTCGCGGCGGCTCGGTCGGGCGCGGCGGCGGGCCGAGCTATCAGGCCATTCTTGCGCAACCACAGGGTGCGGTGCAGGGGCAGATTCGCATTACCGAACAGGGCGAAGTGATTGCCTCAAAGTACGCCAACCCGGAACTGGGCCGGCGCAATCTGGAAATTCTTGCTGCGGCCACGCTCGAAGCCACGCTGTTGGCGCACGAGCACGATTCGCCGCGCCCGGAATTTCTCGCGGCAATGGAGGAACTCTCGGCCACGGCCTTTGCCGCCTATCGCAAGATGGTCTACGAAACGCCGGGCTTCGAGCAGTATTTCTGGGAGTCCACGGTCATCGCCGAGATTGCTGCGCTGAATATCGGTAGTCGACCGGCTTCACGCAAGAAGACCACCGCGATTGAAGATCTGCGTGCGATTCCCTGGGTGTTTTCCTGGGCGCAATGCCGACTGATGTTGCCGGGCTGGTTCGGTTTTGGTGCCGCGGTTGCGGCGTGGCGGGAAAAGCACGGGGCTGAGGGAATGGCGCTGCTCAGCGAAATGAATCGCGAATGGGGCTTCTTCCGCGCGTTGCTGTCGAACATGGACATGGTGCTGGGTAAAAGCGACATTGCCATTGCAGAGCGCTACTCGCATTTGGTCCACGACGAGACCCTGCGCAACGCGATTTTTCCCAATCTCAAGGCCGAGTGGCAGGCGGCCATCGACGGGTTGCTGGCGATCACCGGGCAAAGTGCACTGCTCGACGGCAACCCGCTGCTGAAGCGATCGATTCGCAACCGCTTTCCCTATCTCGATCCGCTCAATCACATCCAGGTCGAACTGTTGCGCCGCCATCGCGCGGGTGAAACCGACGACCGGGTACAGCGCGGAATTCACCTGACCATCAACGGCATTGCGGCGGGTTTGCGCAACAGCGGCTAGGAAATCACGGCTCAAGCCGAACGCTAGCGACTTGTTCAGCATTTCCCGGACAGGCGGTGACTGTTAACGCTTTTCGGAACCGTAACGCGTGACGCCAACCAGCAGGCGCACCAGACTGTAGGCGAGGGTGCTGGCAAGGCGTCCCAACCATGAACGACGGCGCTGATCCTCGGCCCGGATCTCGCAAGCTGCTGCTCCGATCGCGGTCCGAAGCCGGTTTCGCAAATTCTCGGTGAATGCGGCGTCGCGCACCACTACGTTGGCTTCGCGCGCCATTAGCAGGCTGAAGGGGTCTATGTTGGATGAGCCGACTGTCGCCCAGTCCTGGTCGATCACCGCGACCTTGGCGTGCAGATAGGCATATTCATATTCGAAGATCTGCACGCCTGCTGTCAGCAGGTGGTCGTACAAGGATTTTGTCGCGTAGTGCAGCAGCGGATGATCGGAGCGGCCTTGCAACAGCAAGATGACCTGTACGCCGCGTTGGGCTGCCGATGTCAGGGCATTCCGAAAATTTCGTCCGGGAAGAAAATAGGCGCAGGAAATCAGAATCTGCTGCTGTGCGGTTGCAATTGCATCGAGGTAGGCATTTTCGATGTCGTGCCGGTGGCGCAGGTTGTCGCGTATCAGCAATGCGGCCAAAGTCGCTCCCCGGATCGCCTTATCGGCGAGCAAAGCAGTGGGCGCTGGCGGTCGGCGACCAAGCTGTACCCAGCGCACCAGCTGCCAGACATGCCTTACAGCTTCGTGCAGGCGCTCGACCAGCGGCCCCTCGATGCGTACGGCGTAGTCTAAACGGGCCAGCGCCGATTTGCCGTCATCGAAATCATCCAGTACGTTGATTCCACCGACGAAGGCCACGGCGGCATCGATTACGGCAAGCTTGCGATGCAACCGCCGCAAGCGGTGTCGCCGAAAGCGTGTCCGTCCGACTTCGGGGCGATACGTCATCACTTCAACGCCGTCGGCCGCCAAAGAGCTGCCGAGGCCGGCGGCGAACTCGCGCGCACCGAATCCGTCGACCAGTACACGCACGGCAACACCCCGCCGTGCAGCGCGGGCCAGCGCTGCGCCAATACGGCGTCCCGTCGGATCGTTGGCGAAGATGTAGGTTTCCAGATGCACCTCGTGCAGTGCCGCTTCGATAGCGGCGATCAGCGCGGGAAAGTACTGGCCTCCCGACTCCAGCAAATCAAGCTGGTTGCCGGAAACATATTCGGGAGCAGCCGCAATCAAAGGAAAACCGCTCACGATCCTGCGACCTTAATTTTGAACTTGGCAGTCAGTGCCGCGTGATCCGAGATGGTCGACCACGGCGGCCCGGCGTGCACCTGCGTGGTGGCGACTTGAAGTCCGCGTTGATAAATTCGGTCGAGGCGAAACATGGGCAGAGCTGCGGGATAGCTGCGCGATGGTCGCTGCCAGATGTCGCTGTCGGCAAATACTTCAGTCAAGGCGAGACGTTCGGCCAGCAAGTCATCCGCATGATTGCGCCAGTCATTGAAGTCGCCGGCGATCAGGAGCGGTGCATCGGCGGGGACGACTTTTTCGATGTGGCGGGAGAGTGCTTCCATCTGGCGCCGTCGCGAACTCGCAAATAGCGACAAATGCACGCACACGCAATGCAAGGCCTGTGGCAGTTGCGGCAAGGTCACCGCGCAATGCAGCAGGCCGCGCTTTTCCCAGCGCAAATGAGTCACGTCCTGATTGTGTTCATGCAGAATTGGAAAGCGCGAGAGGATTGCATTGCCGTGATGACCGTGGTCGTAAACCATGTTGCGACCATAGGAGTGGTTGTCCCAGACGTCCTCGGCGAGAAACTCGTGCTGCGGCGCGGATGGCCAGTCCGCATGTTGTTCGGCGTGTCCCAGATGCAGGCCCTGGACTTCCTGCAAAAACACAATATCGGCGGACAGCTCGCGCAGGCGATCGCGCAACTCGTGCACCATCATGCGGCGGTTGAACTGTGAAAATCCTTTATGGATATTCCAGGTGGCAATGGATAGTGCAGTCGATGTCTTCACCGTCGCGCACGCATCGGGAAAATTACCTGTCAGGAAACCGCGAGCATGCGTTCCAGCGCTATCTTCGCCAGTTTCGCCTCATGTTCGGGCACCTCGATCTGGTTGACCACTTTGCCTTCGACCAGGTTTTCCAGGGTCCAGGCCAGATGCTGGGGATCGATGCGCTGCATGGTTGAGCACATGCAGATGGCGCTGGCCATGAACTGAACGATCTTGCCTTCATGCTTGACCTCCTGGGCCAGTCGCTCGACCAGGTTGAGCTCGGTGCCGACCAGCCAGCGGGTATTCGGCGCTCCGGCTTTGACGGTATTCAGAATGGTCTCGGTGCTGCCGATGAAGTCCGACTGCTTGCAGACTTCAAAACTGCACTCCGGATGCGAAATGACAATGCCGTCGGGGTACAGGTTGCGGAACTTGATGATGTCGCGCGGCTGGAACATCTGGTGCACCGAACAGAAGCCATGCCAGAGGATAATTTTTGCCTTGGCAATCTGCTCCCGGGTGAGGCCGCCTTGTTCGAGATCGGGGTTCCAGATCACCATCTCGTCGAGCGGGATGCCCATCGTGTATCCGCTCCAGCGTCCCAGATGCTGGTCGGGAAAGAACAGTACTTTCTCGCGCTGAGCAAAGGACCATTCGAGAATTTTCGGTGCGTTCGACGAGGTGCAGACAATGCCGCCGTGTTCGCCGCAAAATGCTTTCAGATCGGCCGCTGAGTTGATGTAGGTGACAGGGGTGATCTTTTCGTCAGGATCCAGCACCGCGCCAAGTTCGCGCCAGCAGCGCTCGACCTTGGCCAGACTGGCCATGTCGGCCATGGAGCAGCCTGCCGCCAGATCGGGAAGGATTGAAACCTGTTCCGGGCGCGAAAGAATGTCGGCGACTTCAGCCATGAAGTGCACGCCACAGAACACGATGTTCTCGGCATCGGCTTGCGAGGCCAGGCGCGAAAGTTTGAGTGAGTCGCCGGTAATGTCTGCGTGGGCATAGACATCGGCGCGCTGATAGTGGTGGCACAGCAGCGTAACGCTGTTTCCCAGCTTTTCTTTGGCGGCGCGAATGCGCTCGCCGGCAGGCTGGTCGGCCAGGGTGTTGAAGCGGTCAAACGAGATAGTGGCGGTTTGCATGTGATGAGCTCGTGAATAAAGTGGTGGCCAAATCAGGACTGGTTCCAGGGCAAGCCGCTTGCTCGCCAGCCACCCGTGCGATTGCGTTGGCCGTTAACGTCCTTGTTTCCTTCAAATCCTTCGAGAATGTTGTAGCAGTCGGGAAACCCGGCTTCGGTCGCCGCTTTCGCCGCATGGCTGGAACGGTGGCCGGAACGGCACAGAAACATCAATAAATTCTCTGTGCTCAAGCTGCGCTTCAGCGTCTGCATGAAATGGATATTGAGCTGGTTGCCCGGATAACTCAGCCATTCAATTTCGATCGCACCAGGAACTCTGCCGACCCAATCCCACTCAGCCTTGGTGCGCACGTCAACGACTTTGGCACCGGGTGCAAGTTGCCAAAGCTCGTAGGCTTCTTTTGGCGTCAGTGCACCTTCATATGGCAAATTCAATTCGCGGGCGCGTGATTGCGCCAGACTGAGGATTTCGGAGAGGCGACCCATGGCAAGACTAACCCGGCAGGCGGGATTGAAATCGAAGGTTTCGAGTATAGCTTTCCCGCAAGGCTGACGAAACCCACTCAACTGCCAGATAGTGGTCTAGTTTGAATCACCGCTTGTTACACTTCGCTAGCCATATGAATCGGCCTATGCTAGCTTTGTGATATGACTACGAAACGAACAAATCCACGCAAGGACTTCACCCAAATTGCCTTTGGCGTTGTGCAACAGGCGACAGGGGAAGCGCCGCCTGAACCCGATAGGCCCAAGAAGAACCAGGCGGCAGTGGCTCTTGGTAGTTTGGGAGGGAGAGCCCGCGCCAAGAAGTTAACAGACGAGGAACGAAAAGAAGCCGCCAAAAAAGCTGTTACGAAGCGGTGGGAGGCTACGAAGCAGAAACAATCCTCAATGCAGGCTGATTCATCTTCCAAGCGCCAGAAGCACCGTGGAGTGATTCGAGTTCCTGAGGAGTGACGCGCAGGAACTGAGCCGCATCTTCTATTGAGTAGTGCAGCTCATCCTCAAAATACTTAACGATCGCCGGATATGTTTTGACCCCTTCTTTTGGAAGAGGATGCGGTTCATTCGTGCGGTAGTTAAGCTTGGATATTTGCATCCACAGATATTGCGCCTCGTTTTTTTGAATTGATTGAAGGCGTGTAGCGCACATTAACAGCGCTTGCATAGAAACCTTCCAGTACGGCTTAAGGTTGGCAAGGTCTACCAATCGTATTTTCCCAATACGAGCAAACTGTGGCTTCAATTCATCCTCAGGCAACAAGAATTCGGCCGCGAAAGCATCTGCCTGATCCTCCATGGAATCATCCGGGACTTGGTGCATTAATAGATGCCCAAGTTCGTGCGCCAGAGTGAATCTCCATCGGTCGGTTGGTATGTTGGCATTTATAAAAATAACGGGCGGAAGCTCCGCAAGCCGGATACTGGTTGCATCAAGGCTATTGGTTCCAAAGTTAATCGGAACAATGATCACGCCAGTGCTTTCAATCAACGACGTTATGTTTTTTATCGGCCCATCAGGAAGCCCCCAAGCAGAACGCATCGCTCTTGCCACCTGAATTGGCGATCCGCTATATTCGTCCAAGTCCAAGACCGGAAGGGTTCGCGTACTTTCAATCTCGACTGACTTCAGGAATTTCTTGAGGTGGATACGGCTCATATTCACTTGTCCCTGAATGCGCTTGCGATCCTGAGCCGTGATTGATGCCTTTTTGCGGTAGTAATAGGCGCTTGAACCCCATCCAAGAAGCTCCTCGTTTTGTTGGAAGAACTCAATTGGAAAGTCCAATGCCTCGCACAAAGAGTCGGCGTGATAGGTCATTACATCGGTTTGCAGGCCACCTTCAATCTTTGCAATTTTTGCTTGAGTGACTCCGAGAGCACGTCCAAGTTGCTCTTGAGTAAGCCCGCGATATTCGCGGGCGAGAGTGACCATTTCCGGGTTAACTCTTAGTGTGGTCATTCTTTACCAGTCTAATAATTTTTGCTTCTTCACGGCGTTTTACACGCGCGCCCTCATCGCTCTCTTCAGTAGCGATCTTCTTTGAAAACAAATCTTCAACGACAGTGGTTTGTGTGCTTTCTGTCAAAAGCACGTCCCAATATATTCCACGTCCGCTTGGGCATACCAAATGGATAGCCTGAATAGATTGTCCATCCTCGCTGAGGATATAGCCTGATTCAAGGTTGTGTGCGGCTTCTATACCTGGCAATTGAACTTGGTTCTTAAATTTATGAACCTGCCCGGTTGGATTGTTTGACGTTCTCAGTTCTTCATCAAATTTCTTGAATCGAATAGCCAACTTTGCATCAACCACAAACAAATAGAGCTTTTTTCTCTCGACGATATGAATTCCTGCCGCCTGTCCCGCGTACTTTGCTGCACCACTGATCATATGGTCATGGAGAAGCGATGCGCGGGATCGTACCGAATGGTCAATTCGTAGATCAATTGGGTACGACTGATAAATGCTCCACGCATTGCTGACGACTCTGTAAATGCCAGTCAAACGATCATTACCAAGAATCGCCAATGCATCTTCTCTCTCGATCAGTGCCATGGAATCACCATCAGGGTTACATTCAAGACTTCACTATATCAAAAAACACGAAAGAGCGTGTAAAATATTCCTGAGATTATTCCTTTACTGACAAATACCAAGCGCTACGTATAATTGTCAGTATGGAATACGAAAGGGAATAGACCATGAACCGCCTAACCACCAAAGACCGCGCAAGAATCCTCTCAGTCCTTTGTGAGGGTATGGGCGTCAATGCCGCATGTCGTGTCACCGGCGCGTCAAAGAACACGGTTCTGAAACTGTTGGCTGAAGTCGGCGAAGCCTGCGCCCTGTATCAAGATCGCGTCATGAATGGCCTGACCTGCAAGCGTATCGAGTGCGACGAGATTTGGTCATTCGTTGGGATGAAAGAGCGCAACGTACCGGAAGAGCTTAAGGGCGTGCTTGGCTTGGGCGATGTCTATACCTGGACGGCGATTGATGCCGATACCAAACTCGTACCGTGCTGGCATGTAGGAACCCGCGCTATCGAGTCAGCGCGTCCCTTCATTCAGGATTTGGCTGATCGCCTTGTCAATCGGGTTCAACTGACCACAGACGGCCACAAAGCCTATCTGACGGCTGTAGAAGAAGCGTTTGGCCGTGACATCGACTTTGCGCAGCTCATCAAGATTTATGGCAACGAAGGCCAAACCAAGGAAGATGCGCGGCGCTACAGTCCAGCAGAATGCACCGGGACGGAGAAAACGCGGATCACCGGCAACCCGGATATGGAGAACGTATCGACCAGCTACGTCGAGCGCCAGAACCTCACCATGCACATGCACATGCACATGCACATGCGCATGCGCATGCGGCGCTTCACCCGACTGACCAACGCGTTCTCAAAGAAGCTGGAGAACCACATGCACGCGATCAGCCTCTACTTCATGTACTACAACTTCTGCAAAATTCACAAGACGCTGCGGGTCACGCCAGCCATGGAAGCGGGTGTTGCCGATCACGTTTGGGACTTGGAAGAAGTGATTATGATGGCTGATACAAATACATTATTGATAGATAACCGCTGAGCTAGCTTCCGTGGTCATAAAGCTCAAAGTCCGGATCAAACCAAAGAACGTGAAATATTTCATTGCTCTTATAGCCGACCATCGGCGCCTTTCCATGAAATCGGAAAGCCCAAAAATGAGTGACGTCTTCTGTTACGTGAGGCGGGATTGGTGCTTTGATTTGATCGCGGGGAATCTTTTCAAAACCTTGGCCCTTTTTCGGCAGATTCAATATCTCCATCCATGACTTCTGCGTCAGGATCCGAACCTTGTCGGCAAACGCGGCCTTACCCTCCTGGTTGCAACCAGTAATGCACCACTTGGGGGAAAGATAACGCAAAGAAAAGGCCGGGTACTCTTCCCCCGACCTCTTTGACGCGCCCGCCCGAATTATTGTCTTTTCGGGCTTCTTCTCTTTGAACTTCACTCAGCAACTATGATGGTATCAAAATAATTCTTCATTGCCGCGTGCGTAATTACCCCGCCATCCGCAGCTTCCTTCCATGGAGGTTCCCCGTGGGTCATGTTGCGCAGTTTCCACCCGGAATATTGACCAAAAAAGCTATAGACACTATCAAGAACTTCTTTGGCATTGTCGTCGTACTTATCCATATCGATTTGCTCATCAAATTCGATTGAATCAGAACCATGTTGTTTAAAACGGTGATACAGCTCGGCTACTACGGGACCATGCGTCCAAGCTTCGATCTGCTCTTTGAATAGGGGTTTGCTATGGACGGCTAAGTATGTTCCCTGAGCGTAATAAACCAACTTCTGTAGCTTCAGGTTTGACATTGGCTCGCCAACATCATCATCGGTGCGCGACCGAGCAAGAAGATAATTGGCTACGTCGTGACATGTAAGCATGGCGTGCCCTCTAGGTAAATTATGCACAAAACTGTTGATAAGTATGTGTGCAAACTTGTGGATAAGTCAATACAAAAGAAACAATACTGTATATATAATCAGTTATTGGAGTCAATCAATAATTTGTAACAGCCCCAATCTCAAACTGAACCACGACCAACTGCCACGGCTGTTACCCGGTGGACCGGGGTCTTTCGGGGAAGTGCTTATCCCTGCAAAGTAAAACCATCCAGGGAAATGATCGGGGCCGCACCCTGGATCAGGTCGGCCAGAATGCGGGCGCTGCCCAGCGCCAGCGTCCAGCCCAGCGCACCGTGGCCGCAATTGAAGAACAGGTTGGCGTAAGGGCTTGCCCCCAGTATGGGGGTGCCTTTTGGCGTTGCCGGGCGCAAGCCGGCCCAGGGCTGCATGGCGTCCGGTCCTTGCGTGTAATCGGCTGCGGAAGGAAAGGCGCGCTCGGCCTCGAGAAACAACTGCTTGACCCGTACCGGATCGATCCGGTTTGAATATCCCGCGATATCCGCCATCCCCGCAACTCGCAGCGAAGTGCCGCTTGCGCTCGAGAGCGGTGCATAGACCACCTTGCGAGTTGCATCGGTAATGCTGGTGCCCAGGGTCGGGATGCCTGCCCGAGGCGGCAAGGTGACGCTATATCCCTTGAGAGGATAGATGGGCAGGCGAATGCCCAGAGGGCGCGCCAACGCCTCGCTTTGCACGCCGAGGCTCATCACGCAAAGATCGGTGGGTTGTGAGCCCGCTGAGGTCTCTATCGCGGTGACGCGACCTTCATGAGTTGCCAGGCCGGTGACGCAGGTATCAAAACGGAAGGCCACGCCGAGTTTGCGCAAGCTGGTTTCGAGGCCCTGACAGAAGCGGTAGCAGTCGCCCACTTCTTCGCTCAGCGTATGGATGCCGCCGATGAGCCGGCGACCCAATTCCGACTGCGGGTTGCCGAGCATTGGTTCGAGATCAATGCATTGGTCGCGGTCAAGCGCGGTCTGCTCGCAGCCAAGTGAGCGTTGAAAGTCGAGCAGGCGACGTGCAGCGTCAAAATCGGCCGGGTCGGAAAAAACGACGAGTTTGCCGTTATTTGCATAGCCGAAGTCGATGCTTTCCTCACTAATCAAGCGGTGCATCAGCTCACGGCTATAAAACGACAGTGCGAGCAGCCGGCGCGTTGAAAGATTGCTGGTACTACGCTTGCAGGCCAGTACAAATTCCAGTAGCCAACGCCATTGCCGCGGATTGAAGGTCGGATAAAAGCGCAGCGGCGCGTCGCGGCGCAGCAGCCAGGGCGGTACTTTCGGCAAGACGCCGGGGCCGGCCAGCGGCGCGACATAGGAATAGGAAAGCTGGGCACCATTGGCGAAGCTGGTCTCCAGAGCCACGCCCTTGTTGCGCTCGATAATTTCTACCTTGTGCCCATCGCGGGCCAGGTACCACGCGGTGGTAAGGCCGGTGACGCCGGCGCCAAGTACAGTGATGTGCATGTTGGCCATAGTCTAGCAGTAGCAGCATGCAGCAATGGATCGTTACGAAGAGCCGTCAATGACGGACGAGATTGAATGTCCAGGATGTGCTTGCTGCGCTCCCTGGCGCAATAGAATGTAGGGCCTTCGCACTTTCAATTTGTCCATGTCCGGCGAAACCCCATCTCACAAGACAGCCGATCCTCAAGCTGGCACTGCGCAGTCGCAGGAAGACACACGTTTCAAGGAGGGTCAGCGCATCACCTGGGTCAGTGTCGCGGTCAATCTTGTGTTGACCAGCATGCAGTTGGTGGTCGGTTTTCTTGCGCATTCGCAAAGCCTGATCGCGGACGCAATGCACACCTTGTCGGATATCGTTGCCGATACTTTTGTATTGTTCGCCAACCGCAAAGGCGCTGAGGCGGCCGATGCCGACCATCCCTATGGTCACGGCCGGTTTGAAACCGCAGCCTCACTGGTGCTGGGACTGCTTCTGGCGGGTACCGGTGCTGGCATTCTGTTTTCTGCCGCGATTCGCCTGCAGGATATTGGCAGTGTGCCGCCGGTCGGCGTTGCTGCAATGTGGGCCGCTCTGTTTACCCTGGCGGCCAAGGAAGGATTATTTCGTTACATGTTGGCGACGGCAGAGCGGTTGCGTTCGCCCATGTTGGTGGCCAACGCGTGGCACGCTCGCGCCGACGCGCTTTCGTCATTGGTCGTGGCGGTGGGTATTGGTGGTGCCTTGTTGGGTTTCAATTTCGCCGATTCGGTCGCCGCCATCATCGTCGGCGCCATGATTATCCGTGTCGGTTTCAAGTTTGCCTGGGAAGCCATCCGAGAGCTGATCGATACCGGACTTTCGGTGGAGGAGGTTGCTGCGATTCGCCATACCATCGCCAGCACCTCCGGAGTGCTGGGTATGCATGAACTGCGTACCCGCCGCATGGCGCATCAGGTTTTGGTAGATGCCCACGTGCAGGTCAACCCCCGCATCAGCGTCTCCGAGGGGCACCGCGTCGCTGAGTCTGCGCGGCAGCGAGTGCTGGACCGGCACCCTGAGGTCCTCGATGTCCTGGTCCACGTCGATGCCGAAAATGATTTGCTGGCCGACGCTGCGGTTCAATTGCCCGACCGGGCCGTTCTTCTTGAGCACCTGCTCAAGATGATCAATGCCCGTCCGCCTGGGTTCGAAACGACGACCCTGCACTACCTCGGCACAAAAGTCGAGGCAGAGATATTTTTACCCCCCGGGTTTGCCGACGAAGCCAGACTGGCAGAGATCGGGCGCCGGGTGGAAGAAGCCCTGCCGGACGATCCCTGGTTTGTCGCTATTCGCCTGAATCAGCGAGTCGCACCAATTTAGTGCAGAAATTCTATAAACGCACAACCATGGTGCATCTGTCTGGCTACCGATAAGCCAAAAGCCTTGTGGCACAATCGCTTGTTTTGTTGGGGCGAGTGGCACGCAATCTGCTACTACGGTGGTGCACAGTAGTTTGTTTTGGTGTGCCGTCGGCACTGATGCTTTACTACGCTTCGTCTTCGGTTTTTATTGTTTCGTATTTGTCATTTACTCTCAGGAGAGCAACTCATGACCCCCCAGGATGTACTCAAGCTGGTTGAAGAGAAGGAAGTTCGTTTTGTCGATTTCCGTTTCACGGACACACGTGGCAAGGAGCAGCACGTTGGTGTGCCGATTTCCCATTTCGGCATGGACAAATTCGAAGACGGCCACGCTTTCGATGGCTCGTCCGTCGCTGGCTGGAAGGGTATCCAGGCGTCCGATATGCAGTTGATGCCTGATGCGTCTACCGCCTATATCGACCCCTTCATGGATGAGACTACACTGGTGCTCACTTGTGACGTTGTCGAACCCGCCGACGGCAAGGGTTACGACCGCGATCCGCGCTCGATCGCCAAACGCGCCGAGGCGTATCTCAAGTCGTCTGGGATTGGTGACGTCGCCTTTTTCGGTCCTGAGCCCGAGTTCTTTGTTTTTGACTCCGTCGAGTGGAAAGTCGACATGTCGGGCTCGATGTGCAAGGTCATTTCGGAAGAAGCTGCCTGGGCATCGGCCGACAAGTTCGATGGTGGCAATGCCGGACACCGTCCGACCGTCAAGGGCGGCTATTTTCCCGTGCCGCCAGTCGATAGCCTCAATGACATTCGCGCTCAGATGTGCCTGGCCCTGGAGGCATGTGGCGTTCCTGTCGAAGTGCACCACCACGAAGTTGCCACTGCCGGCCAATGCGAAATCGGCACCAAATTCAGCAGCCTGGTGCAGCGCGCCGACTGGACGCAGATCCTCAAGTACATCGTGCATAACGTGGCACACAGCTACGGCAAGACGGCAACCTTCATGCCCAAGCCCATCGTTGGAGACAACGGTTCTGGCATGCACGTGCACCAGTCGATCTGGAAGGATGGCAAGAACCTGTTTGCCGGTAACGGTTACGCGGGTCTCTCCGAATTCGCTCTGTATTACATCGGTGGCATCATCAAACATGCCCGCGCCTTGAACGCCATCACCAATCCGCTGACTAACTCATACAAGCGCCTGGTTCCTGGCTTCGAAGCCCCGGTCAAGCTGGCCTACTCGGCGCGCAACCGCTCAGCCTCGATCCGTGTGCCCTATGTGCATTCGGATAAGGCTCGCCGCATTGAAACGCGCTTCCCCGACCCGGGCGCCAACCCCTATCTGTGCTTCACCGCGTTGATGATGGCGGGTCTGGATGGCGTACAGAACAAGATGCACCCGGGCGATCCGGCCGACAAGAATCTGTACGATTTGCCGCCCGAAGAAGATGCAAAAATTCCGACCGTGTGTTCCAGCCTTGACCAGGCGCTGGAGTACCTGGACAAGGATCGCGAGTTCCTCACGCGCGGTGGTGTTTTCAGCAACGACATGGTCGACGCCTACATCGAACTCAAGGCCGAAGAAGTCCAGCGTTTCCGCATGACCACGCATCCGCTCGAGTACGAGATGTACTACTCGATCTGATGAAACCCGGCGTAGCAGGGCGAGGCAGAGTAGAACGCTGATCTCGCCGCTACGGATGGTTGGTTTCAAAGCAATCCAGAAAAAGGACGGGTAAGCCCGTCCTTTTTCTTGCCCTTTGAGTGGGGCGGTACCCTTGGCGGTGAATTCGCAATTGACGTACACTTGCATTCATGAAGACACTACTTCTCGCCGCTTCGCTTCTGTTGCCGCTGGCCGCAGACGCGAACACGCTCTATAAATGCGTCGATGACTCCGGCGTTACGCTTTATACCAACCAAAAGGCCAGCAAGAAAAAATGCACAGTGCTTTCGGTGCAGGCGGCGCCTTCCACATCTGGCAACAGCAGCCCAAAGCAACGTATTGCGTCTGCACCAACGCCACGCGATTTTCCGCGCGTGTCGAACGGTGAGCAAAAGGCCAGGGATGGGGATAGACGCGCTATTCTCGACAGGGAACTCGCCACCGAATTGCAAAGCATGGAAAAAGCCCGCAAGGCGATTCTCGATGCACGCGGCCTGTCACCGGAAAAGCTGCAGCCTTTGAATGACACGGTAGCGTTGCACGAGCGAAATGTCGAAGCCTTGAAAAAAGAGCTTGGCAACCTGCGCTGATCGGCGAAGCTGACTTTTCAACCGGCGGGTCCGCTTCTTGCAAGGGTAACCTGGATGAATGCCAAAGAGCCCTTACATGCGTTCAGCGGACTGGATCTGCTTTCCTCTGCCGTAGTGCTGGTCGACAGCCGGCTGATTATTCGCCACGTCAATCCGGCAGCAGAGAACCTTTTCGCCGTCAGTTCGCGCCAGTTGCTCGGCCACCCCTTGCAGCGCCTGCTGGGCGAGCCACCTGAACTTTCCTCCGCACTCGACAATGCGCTGAACAACAATTGGAGCTACACCGGACACAACATCCTGATCACGCTTGGTGGAGATGTGCAACTGCATGTCGATTGCACGGTATCCCCCGTGGAAACCAGCAACGCCAGGCTATTGCTCGAAGTACGTCCCATCGACCAGCAACTGAAAGCGGCGCGTGAGGAGCAGCTTGCTCAGCAGCAGCAGGCCAACCGTGAATTGGTGCGCAATCTGGCGCACGAGATCAAGAACCCTCTCGGTGGCATCCGTGGCTCCGCCCAATTGCTGGAGCGCGAACTGTCGAGCGAGGCACTCAAGGAATATACCCAAGTCATTATTGCGGAGGCTGATCGCCTGCAAGATCTGATGCAGAGGCTGCTTTCCTCACATCGGGTGATGCAGCCGGCGCTGGTGAACATTCACGAGATTCTCGAGCGCGTACGACGGCTGATCCACGCCGAGTTTCACGATGTCCGGGTCAATCGCGATTACGACACCTCATTACCCGACATTACCGGTGATCGGGAACAATTGATTCAGGCGATTTTGAACATCTCGCGAAACGCTGCGCAGGCAATGCAAGGAAAAGGTGAAATCCACTTTCGCACCCGAGCTGCCCGCCATGTCACATTGGCGAAGAAGCACTACCAGCTGGCACTCGAATTGCAAGTGATTGACAACGGCCCGGGGATTGCTCCCGAAATCCAGGACAAGATTTTTTACCCGCTGGTTTCTGGTCGGGAAAATGGCACAGGCCTGGGGCTGACCATTGCACAGAGCTTCATTCAACAACATGGCGGAACCATTGAAGTCAGCTCGCGTCCGGGTCATACATGTTTTTCAATAATGCTGCCGCTGGCAAGAAAACGCAGTTTCGGTGAAGACTAGTGCCGGTGAATGCAGGCGTAATGTAGAAGCTATAGAAGAAGGAAGAGTGATGAACCCGGGAAATATCGCTGAGGTTGGCCGGCATGGCAACAAGCTTGGGCCGGAGTTAGGGTCATGAACGCCGTTTGGATCATTGATGACGATCGCTCCATTCGCTGGGTATTGGAAAAGGCTCTGGGTCGGGAGAGCATTCCTGCCAAGTGCTTTACTTCAGCAGACGAGGTGTTGGCCGCCTTTGGCAATGGGCAGCGGCCCCAAGTATTGATATCCGACATTCGCATGCCTGGAAGTAGTGGATTGGACCTCTTGCGCTTTGTGAAAACCCACTATCCCACTCTGCCGGTCATCATCATGACGGCGTATTCCGATCTGGATTCTGCTGTGGCCGCGTTTCAGGGCGGCGCTTTCGAGTACTTGCCCAAACCTTTCGATGTCGATCAGGCGGTGGATCTGGTGCGGCGGGCGCTCACACAGGCGGCGCACCAGGATGGTGCGCCGGAGGAGGGCAGTGCCGTGCCGGAAATACTGGGCCAGGGCGTGGCCTTGCAGGAAGTCTTCCGTGCCATTGGTCGCCTGTCCCAATCTCACGCCACGGTGCTGATCAACGGTGAATCGGGAACCGGCAAGGAGCTGGTTGCGCGCGCACTGCATCGACACAGCCCGCGCAAAGACGCGCCCTTCATTGCCATCAATACCGCTGCGATTCCACGCGACCTGCTTGAGTCCGAACTGTTCGGCCATGAAAAAGGCGCCTTCACTGGTGCCGGCGCGTTGCGTCGCGGGCGCTTCGAGCAGGCCGACAACGGTACGCTATTTCTTGACGAAATCGGCGACATGCCGGCAGAACTGCAAACGCGACTGCTAAGGGTGCTTTCGGACGGTAACTTTTACCGTGTCGGTGGACACCAGCCGGTCAAGGCCAATGTGCGGGTCATTGCGGCCACCCATCAGAATCTGGAGGATCGGGTCAAGGCCGGCCTGTTCCGCGAAGATCTGTTTCATCGTCTGAACGTGATACGTCTGCGCTTGCCGCCACTGCGTGAGCGGCGCGATGATATTCCGCTTTTGGCGAAACATTTCCTGCAAAAAAGCGCCCAGGAAATCGGAGGCGAGCCCAAGCGGCTTACCGAAGCGGCGCTGAAGTATTTGCAGGGGCAGGAGTTTCCCGGCAATGTGCGTCAGTTGGAGAATCTCTGCCACTGGCTGACCGTGATGGCGCCGGGACAAAGTGTGGGCATCTCCGATCTGCCGGCCGAAATGCGCGAAGCCTCAAGCCGCGCCTTGTCGTCCGATTGGAATGCGACACTGGCGAGTGAAGCCGACCGGTTGTTCGGAACCGAACCCGGCCAGGTATTTGAAAAGCTCACGCACCAGTTCGAGGCTACGCTGATTCGTCGTGCCCTGAACGCCACGGGCGGGCGTCGTATCGATGCGGCCCAGTTGCTCGGCATTGGCCGCAATACGATTACGCGCAAGATTCAGGAGCTGGGTCTGGATGACGTCAAGGTGGATGCCGATACTGATTAGGTGCCAGATTGAGTCGGATCGAACCTGGAGTCGATCTGCCAAAACACCTCCTGGGCGGTGTGAAACTTAACGCACCTGCGTGGCATCGGTTATAGTCGATCCGGCTTTTTCGCCGGTGCGGCGAAGGCCTTTTCAACTGCGAGACATCGTCATGCCAGAAGTATCTGCAGCGACCGCTTCTATCGCATCGATAGCTGCCGGGCTCGGCACTGCCGCCCGCCGTTTCGATATCGATATCGTGCCCATCTGCGATTCGACCAATGCGGTATTGCTTGATCGCGCCGAGGCGGGCGCACCTTCGGGCACGGTGCTTATCGCCGAAGAGCAGACCGCCGGCCGTGGTCGTCGCGGCCGCAACTGGCTCGCCAGCCGCGGCGACAGCCTGACCTTTTCTCTGCTCTGGCGTTTCGCGCCGGGTACCGCGCCAGCGGGCCTTTCGCTGGCGGTGGGCGTTGCCGTTGCGCGTGCTCTTGAAAAAGTCGGCGTTGGCGATACGGCGTTGAAATGGCCCAACGACATGCTCAAGGGGGGGCGCAAACTGGGTGGGATACTGGTCGAGCTGGTTCCCGGTGCGCCGCATGCCGCAGTCATTGGTATCGGCATCAATCTAAGTCTGCCGGAAGGCATGTCCGAGGAACTGCGCAACGCATCAGCCGCGCTGGATCAGGCGGAAACGCTGGATCAGAGCGCGCTTTACGCTGCCTTGCTAGGCGAGTTACTGGTCACTCTGGAAATCTTTGCCACCGAGGGCTTCGTCGCCGTTCGCCCTGAATGGCTGGCGCGCCACGTCATGCAGAACACGCGCGTCAAGCTGGCCAGCGATTTCGGGCCAGCTATGGAAGGCATTTGTCGCGGTGTTGATAGCGATGGTGCGTTGCTGCTGGAAATTGAAGGCCACGTCGAGCGCATTCTCTCCGGCGAAGTGTCCCTGCGCCCTGCCTGAAGCGCCGACATGATTCTGTGCCTCGACGCTGGTAATACGCGACTCAAATACGGCTTGTTCGACGGCCGCTCGTGGAGCGCGCAGGGCGCACTCGACTATAAGGAATTCGACGATCGGCTGGGCCACCTCGAGCAGCAGCCGACGCGCGTGGTGGCCTGCAATGTTGCAGGCGAAATGCCGCGGCAGCAAATCGAAAGCTACGCCAGCCGGCTCAAGCTGCCGCTGCAATGGCTCGCCAGTTCAGCCGCTGCCTGCGGTGTCATCAATGGCTACGACATTCCAGAACAATTGGGCGCCGATCGCTGGGCCGCACTGATCGGTGCGTGGTCGCTGCATCCGGGTTCCGCCGTGGTGGTGATGGCCGGTACTGCAACAACCATTGACGCACTGGATGGTAATGGCTTGTTTCGTGGCGGGCTGATCCTGCCCGGATTGAAGCTGATGCGTGTCGCGCTTGCCCACAACACAGCAGATCTACCGCACGCTGCCGGCCACTATCGGCTCCAGCCGACCAATACCGATGACGCCATTGCCGGCGGCGCAATTCACGCCACATTGGGCGCCATCGAACGCATTCATGCCACGTTGGGCAGCAACGCTCTTTGTCTGCTTTCCGGTGGTGCGGCCAATGAACTGGCGCCGCACTTGAATCTGCATTGCCGTCGGGTCGACAATCTTGTGCTCGAAGGACTGGCGCGGTTCAGTCAGGAGGCTTAGGTAAATCCAGCGCGTTCGCCGCAGCCTCCGGCCTGGAATACCCGGCGAGTCGGACCAGGTCTCGGTTACCTGACGCGGCGGTCCAGCCCGCGCAGCAAGGCCTTGAACAATTCGTCCGGGGTAAACGGCTTGATCAGAAAATCGCTCATACCGGCCGCTAAGCAGCGCGCCTTGTCGTCTGAAAAAGCGTTGGCCGTCATGGCAATGATTGGCGTTTCGCCGTAGCCAGGGAGCATGCGAATTTGCCGGGTTGCCTCCAGCCCATCTACGTTCGGCATTTGCATGTCCATGAAAATGACCGAGTAGGGATTTTCCTTGGCCATCGCGACTGCCTCGGCACCATCTTCAGCAACATCGATAATCAGTCCGGCGGAATCGAGCTGAATTCTTGCTACCTCCCGATTAACCGGCTCGTCATCGACAACCAGAATGCGTTTGTCCTGGTGCAGCTGTCTGACGAGCAATTCTGAATCGTCGCCGGCTAGCGACTGTGACACGTCGCTTTCTGCCTCCAGAACCTTCTTCAAGCTGGCCGAGAACCAGAAAGTGCTACCGACCCCTGGTGTGCTCTCAACCCCGACATCGCCGCCCATCAGCTCAGCCAGTCGTCTCGTTATCGCCAGCCCCAGTCCGGTGCCACCATATTTTCGCGTGGTTGAATTGTCGGCTTGTTCAAACGCACGGAAAAGCCGCTTGATTGCATCCGGCGGCAGGCCGATGCCGGTATCTTCGACTTCAAAACGTATCAGTACCGACTCTGCTGTTTCGTTCATCTTAACGGCGCGCAGTGTTACGGATCCAGTTTCCGTGAATTTGATTGCATTGGTGGCGTAGTTGAGCAATGCCTGCTGCAAGCGCGTCGGATCACCCACAAAATGGTGGGGAAACGACTCGGTCTCGAGTAGCAGGCGCAGCCCCTTATTTCTGGCGCGTTCTCTAAGAATCGAGCTGACGTTGCTCAACAGGCTGGTGATTGCGACCGGGGCTTCTTCGAGAACCAGCTTGCCTGCTTCAATCTTTGATAGATCAAGGATATCGTTGATGATCGCCAGCAGATGCTTGGCCGAGGTGTCGATGGTATCGAGGTATTGCTCCTGCTTGGGCGTCAGGCCATCACGCCGCAAAATGTGCGCCATGCCCAGAATGCCGTTCATCGGTGTGCGAATTTCGTGGCTCATATTGGCGAGGAAGGCGCTCTTGGCGATATTGGCCGCCTCGGCGTCGTCTTTTGCCTGTCCAAGCTGCGTGTTGGCAATCTCCAGGTCCGCCGTGCGTCGGTGAACGCGCTCCTCCAGATCGGAATTGAGCCTCTTGATTTCTTCCTCGACCCGCTTGCGTTCGGTAATGTCCCTGGCAATATTCGCCGCGCCAATCGGCTTGCCCTTTCCGTCGCTTACCGGAGAAATGGTGACGGATATTTCAATCATCCGCCCATCTTTACGGCGACGAATTGTTTCGTGATGTTCGATACCTTCATTCTGCGAGATACGTGAAAGAATCGCAGACTCGGATTCCAGAAGATCGGGTGGAATCAATATTTGCTGCGATTTTCCGACGATATCTTCTTCCGTATAGCCAAACAGTTTTTCCGCACCCGCATTCCAACTCCTGATGACGCCGTCAAGAGTCGTGCTGATGATCGCGTCGTCGGTTGAGTCTATGATCGCCTTGGACTGGCGCAATTCCCTCTCGCGCCGCCGTGCCAGGGAATAGGAGAAACCGATGCCCGATAGTCCAAGCAGCCAGATAGCGCCATGGGTCAATCCAAGGTCGCGGCGGGTGCGCTCGATTTTTTCAAAATAGGGCGCCAGCGGCAAATTAAGCCCCGTGGCACCGCGCATGTCGCCCTGCTTGTAACCCAGTATGGCGTGGCACTTCTCGCAACCCGGTTCCATATACATGGCGCGTAGATAGCGCAGATAGGGTTGGCCGTCGAGGTCGGCAATCTCTCGGACTTCCTCTTTTTCGCCCCGGGTAAAGGCATCCAGCTGAATCTTCTCCCAGGCATCCGGCGCATTCCCAGGGTTTAGATATTTGAGCCCGGTAATGCGTCCGCGAACGCCGTAGTCCTGCGCGTAACGATCCATCATCTGCCGCACCACCGAGGCCGGATTGAGTAGCGTGAGCTTGAGGCCGTCGGTCGTTATTACGTCGCGCCCCGGAACATGGGCCAGCCACGGGATTGATTTCTGTTTGTCGGTAATCGGCACGTAAACGCCGCCATGATCGGTGGCCCAGCGCCGCAGCGTAATGTCCTTGTTGAGATTGGCTTGGGCTTCCGCAAACGCGGTTTCCATGGTCTCTTTTTCGTTGCTTGCCAGCGTCCAGAGCAGTGAGCCGACCAAAGACAGCGTCCAGACAAATACTCCCAACCCTGTCAGCGAGAAAGTCAAACGAGATCTTGAGTCGCGGGGCATGTATTGGAACCCTTAGCGGATCACAGGAGGTATTCAGGCTAAATGTTCTGGCTATCTTCAGCTCTGTGCCATTGTCATTGCAGCTAGAGCAACTATCCTACACTATGCATTTTTGCACAGGGGGATACCGTGCAAAAATGACAGAAGTCAGTCGAAGTCAGTGTCGAGTCTCCCATGGTTTCCGCATCGTCACCTCGCTACCAGCGCGGCAAGTTTATTGAACAAGACACTTGCCCGGGTCGGCCACCTGTCGGACAATGCTTCTCTGATCGGAGGTCATTCCCATGCCCGAACATTTTCTTGCCACGCTGCCGAACTTTCTTGCCTATCTTGGCGCTGCGACGGTGCTGCTGGTCGGCTTCGTTGCGCTGTATCTCTACGTCACCCCTTACGATGAGATCAAACTGATCCGTGCCAACAATACGGCGGCTGCCATCTCGCTGTCAGGCGCTGTGCTCGGCTTCGCCATGCCGATTGCCAATGTCATCGCCCACAGCGATACGGTACTTGATCTGGTCTTCTGGGGAGTGGTCGCGGGCATCGTGCAAATCCTGGCCTGGCTGCTGGCGCGCGTGGCGCTGCCGCAGCTGCAGGAAGACATTGCCGCCGGGCGCGTGGCGCCGGCTACTTTCGTCGCCGCACTGTCGCTGACGGTCGGTTTGATCAACGCCGCCTGCATGACTTATTAAGGAGAACCTCATGGCACTCATGGATTTCATCAAGAAACAGTTTATCGACATCATCCAGTGGACCGAGGACGATGGCGAGACCATGGCCTGGCGCTTTCCCATGGCCGAGTTCGAGATTCAGCACGGCGCCAGCCTGACGGTGCGCGAATCGCAAATGGCGGTGTTCGTCAATGAAGGCCAGGTCGCCGATGTGTTCGGGCCCGGCATGTACAAACTGACGACGCAGACCCTGCCGGTGCTGACCTACCTGAAGAACTGGGACAAGCTGTTCGAGTCGCCCTTCAAGTCCGATGTTTACTTCTTCAGCACGCGGCAGAAGGTGGACCGCAAGTGGGGCACGCCGAATCCGGTGACCATTCGCGACAAGGATTTCGGCATGGTGCGCTTGCGCGCCTTCGGCATTTATGCCTTCCATCTGGTGGATCC
>JAIPCF010000023.1 GCA_021738385.1 Sulfuritalea sp.
ACATCCTTGGCGCGATCGATGATCTTGAGATGGCCATCTTCATCGAAAAAGCCTGCGTCACCGGTATGGAACCAGCCTTCGGCATCAATCACCTCGGCCGTTGCGTCTGGACGCTTGTAGTATTCCTTGAGCAGCAGTTTGCCGCGCACCAGCACCTCGCCGCCGTCGGATATCTTGACCTCAACGCCCGGCGCCGGCTTGCCTACACTATCGAACTTGATCTCTCGATCCGGCTGCAGACAAACCGCTGCGCAGGTCTCTGTGGCACCATAAAGCTGCTTGAGATTGACCCCGATGGAGCGATAAAAACGGAACAAATCCGGACCAATCGCCGCACCGGCGGTATAAGCGACGCGGATTCGGCTCATGCCCAGCACGTTGCGCAGCGGGCCATAGACAAGTATGTTGCCCAGCGCATACAGCAGTCGGTCAGTCGCGGGGACACTGGACTTGCCGTCCAGAATGTCCGACCCGCAACGTTTGGCCACGCTCATGAAGTAATGAAACATTCCGCGCTTCAGTGAACCGGCATCCTCCATGCGAATCATCACCGTGGTGAGCAGGTTTTCAAAAACTCGCGGAGGGGCAAAGTAGTAAGTTGGCCCGATCTCGCGCAGATCGGTCATCACCGTGTCACCCGATTCGGGACAATTGATAGTAAAGCCGGCGACCAAAGCCTGTGCGTAGGAGAACAGGTGATCCCCCACCCATGCCATCGGCAGGTAGGAAAGAATGTCTTCCTGCTCGGTGAGGTGGTCGAAGTCGACACCGCTGGTGGCTGCAGCGATAAAAGTCTCGTGAGTCTGGCAAACGCCTTTGGGCCTGCCGGTGGTGCCTGAGGTGTAGAGCATTACTGCGACGTCTTCAGCGCTGCCCAGAGCCACTTCCGTTGGAATGAAGTCAGGCTGATTCTTGTCATGGATCTTGCCCATGGCGACCACTTCGTCCAGCCCCTGCAGCCAGGTCTGGGTGTAATGACGCATGCCGCGCGAATCGTCATACAGAATGTGTTGCAAGCTCGGACACTGCTCCTTGATTTCAAGCAGCTTGTCGACCTGCTCCTGATCTTCAACAATGGCAAATCGAATTTCACCATCGGTCAGGACAAAAACCATTTCGGCCGACACGGCATCCTGATACATCGGCACCGGCACGCCACCCAGCATTTGCGCTGCGCACATCGCCCAATACAAGCGGGGACGGTTGTCGCCAACGATGGCCAGGTTGTCGCCGCGCTTGAAGCCCAGTTCGGCCAGGCCGCAGGCGATCGCACGAACTTCCTCTGCTACCTGA
This sequence comes from Sulfuritalea sp., assembly GCA_021738385.1. GTDB lineage: Bacteria > Pseudomonadota > Gammaproteobacteria > Burkholderiales > Rhodocyclaceae > Sulfuritalea. The sequence goes on from JAIPCF010000023.1 coordinate 1,294, forward strand.
GTCCAGTTCCAGGTCTGCCAGATACCAAGGTATTTCTCGCGCGTCGCCGGGCGATCGCCACGCGTTGCTGCGTGATTGAGCAACAGACGGGGAAACGTATCCAGCGGGCCAGAAGCCCGCTCCGATTGAGATACAGCCATGCGTTTTCTCTCCTCCAGCGCAACCATCGTGGACTCGCTGTTATCGCGATTTGTCCGCAACGGGATGTCCTGCCTATGCCTATTTGGGCTTCACCTGCCAGAACCAAACCCATGACAGGGAAGCATCCGGAACCCCGCCACACACTCAATACTAAGCGAAAGCAGGTAAAACGTTCCATCACTCGGATCGAGTTTAAGCCAATCACCTGCCTATAATTGTCGCGTGACTGACAATTGCCCAAAAACCGAAATCTCGCTGGACCAGATGCTGCATCGCACAAGCTGGGCGCAGTCACTATCCGCTGAGCATTTCGATCGGGCCTGCGAAGGTACTAGCGAAAAACAAATCCCTGCCGGCGGATATGTCTGTCGCAAGGGCGAGCCGGTCACGCATTGGCATGGTGTGATCGAAGGCCTGGCCAAGATGTCCAGCGACTGGGTCACCGGCAAAACCGCCAGCTTTACTGGCATCGCGGCCGGCGGCTGGTTTGGCGAAGGCTCCATGCTCAAAACCGAAGTGCGTCGCTATGACGTGATCGCCTTGCGCGATACGCGCGTAGCCTGCATGCGACGCGATACCTTTCATTGGCTGCTGGACAACAGCATCGCCTTCAACCGCTTCATCATCACCCAGATCAACGAAAGACTGGGCCTGTTCATCGGCCTACTGGAATCCGAGCGGCTGCTTGATGTCGATGCCCGCGTCGCGCGCACCATGGCCGCCCTGTTCCATCCGGTGCTGCACCCTGGAATGGAATCTCGCGTCGCAATTTCGCAAGAAGAAATCGGCTATCTGGCAGGTGTCTCCCGTCAGCGCGTCAATAAGGCACTGAGGTCTCTGGAAGATGCCGGCTTTCTCACCACCGAATACGGCGGTATCACCGTACTTGATCTGGACGGCCTGCGCAGCTTCGGCGGATAGGCGGCTCATTCCCCGAGTAAGACCCAATTCGCTTACCACGGCGACACGGCGACACGGCGAAAAACATGATTGAACCCTTGTTTTGTCTTACGCCGTGTCGCCGTGCACGCCGTGGTAAATGCCCTTTCGCTGCGCTTCAGTACTGATAAAAACCGCGCCCGCTCTTGCGCCCAAGGTATCCGGCCGCAACCATTTCCTTGAGCAGCGGTGCCGGCCGATACTTCGAATCGTCAAACCCTTCGTAGAATACTTTCATCACCGCCAGCATCGTATCCAGGCCGATCATGTCGGCCAGCGCCAATGGGCCGATAGGATGATTGCAGCCCAGTTTCATCCCGGCATCGATCTCTTCTGCCGTCGCCAAGCCTTCGGCCAGTACAAAAATCGCTTCGTTGATCATCGGGCACAAAATGCGGTTCACCACAAAGCCGGGGTTGTTCTTCACTGTGATCGGCGTCTTGCCTAGCGCCTTTGCCAGCGCCTCCACCTTGGCGTGAGTCGCGTCCGAAGTCTGCAGCCCGCGAATCAGTTCAACCAGCGCCATCATCGGTACCGGGTTGAAGAAATGCATGCCGATAAACTTGTCTGCGCGCCCCGTCGCGGCGGCCAACTGGGTAATCGAAATCGACGAGGTGTTGCTGGCGATAATGGTATCCGCGGCAATGACCGCCTCGGCTTCCTTGAGAATCTTCAGCTTCAGACCTTCGTTTTCGGTCGCTGCCTCGATCACGATGTCGACATTTTTCAAGTCGGCCATCTGTGTTGTCGGCTTGATGCGCGCCATTGCCGCCGTCTTCTGCTCGGCCGACATTTTTTCTTTCTTGACCAATCGATCCAGGCTCTTGGAAACCATGTCGACGCCTTTTTGCACCGCTGCCTCGTTGATGTCCAGCATCACCGAATCGATGCCCACCACCGCGCACGCCTGCGCAATGCCATTGCCCATGGTGCCGGCACCAATGATGCCTACTGTCTTGATGCTCATTTGATTCTCCTTGCTTGGCTAGAAATGATGCAGTGCATTATCGCCGACTTCGCTGCCTGCCACACGTTTCGTTGACACCGGCGCCTCTATCGCTTTGGTCATATCGAGCCAGTTCTACGTTGCAATTTTCATGTTGCCGACCCGTCCAAAATGGTGGAATATTTCCCTCTCGCATACACGGGAGGCCCCTTTGACCCAAGTCGCCGTCGGTACAAACCTCTCCCTCTCCGTCGATCCTCGACCCTTCTTCGTTGCGACCGGCATCGAAGTCGATCCGAACCAGATCTACAGTTTTTCTGCCCAAGGTAAATGGAAAGACTGGTTCCGTGTCGTAGGCCCGGAAGGATGGAAGCTGTGGCCGCTACACTTGCGCAACCGGGTCCCGCGAGCCGCGTTCTTCTGTCTCTGTGGTTGCGTGGGCGACGATGATCGCAACGCGTTTGCCATTGGCGCCTGCCGCGAATGGCGCGTCCCGGAGACCATTGCCGGTCTACCCGATAAACAACTCTATCTCTTCGCCAACGACTGGCGCGGCCGCTATGGCAACAACCATGCACTACCCCCGGAGCAAGGAGGCCCACTGAATGTGAGCATCATCCGACTCGCCTGAAATACCGCCCGCAACGCACTGAACAAAGCACTCATCGAAGACTGCCGATCAGTGCACCCTATCTTTCGAAAGGAGTCCAAATGTCTGGAGATCTGGCAACACCGGAAGTTCTCATTATCCGACTGGCTGACGGCGATACACCAGCAGCTCTTCAGGCCCGCATCGAGGTGCAGGTCGGAGCCGCGAACGGGGAACTTTTTTCGTGGATCGATGCCCGGTGGTGCTATCTCTCCGGCGGCCATGAAGCTCTCCTGAAATCACTCAGTGCAGGAATAACCATCGAGGCGCTATGCGCTGCAGCCGGTGCGGCGGAACTGCTTAGAGTGCCGCTGGCAGAGCTGGAATCACGTCTGGCACGCCGTGCCACCAAAGCCGACTTTTTGCGCGACGCTGGCGCAGCAGGTATTGCGCCGCCGGGCGTGGTCGGCAAACTTGTATCAGCCGATGGTCGGCAGGTGGAACTGGATTGGCAAATCACGGTAACCGGTATCAACGCCGCCTGGGACCTGTTTGACTCGACGCCCGGCGTACTCCCATGGCGTGAAATTCGTGTGGGTCACATCGACACGGGCTGTACTCGCAGTCCCATGCTCGGGTTTCATGGAAGTAGCAGCGACTACGTGCGCCACGAGTTGGGAAAGAATCTCTTCAGCGGATTCCTGCCACCTCCCAACCTGGACGTACCCAGTTACGACCCGCCTGAAGAAATCGGACCCTTTGACAATCTGACCGGCGGCAATGGCGGTCACGGTACCCGCACTTCGTCCGTTCTCGCCGGGTTCTACGATGCCCCGGATCACTCCAAACCACCCTTCTATGGCGCTGCGCCAGGAGCCTGCGTGATCCCTTATCGCGTCACCAACTCCATCCTGATCGATCATGTTCAGCGCCTGATGGTGCTGGCCATCGACGACGCCATTGCCAGGCAATGCCGCGTCATCAGCATGAGTCTGGGCGGCATCGTTCGATACAGCCGACTGGCAGATGCCATCGATCGCGCCTACGATGCCGGCGTGATTGTCTGTGCCGCGGCAGGCAACGTAATCGAAGAAGTGACCTATCCCGGACGCTACAACCGAGTCATCACGGTCGGCGGGGTCAGTCCGGTGGGTACGGCCGGCTTCAAGCCCTGGGATGGCGCCTCGCGAGGCGAATACGTCGACATCTGCGGGCCGGCCAGCGACATTCGGCGAGCCAGTGTCGAACGACGTAACGGCGAGTTGGACTTCTTCATAGCGTCCGGTGGCAACGGTACTTCGTATGCCACGGCGCTATGTGCCGGCATCGCTGCGTTATGGTTAGCCAAGCGCCGCGAAGAACTCACCGCCAACTACGGCGAACCCGGCTGGCGCTGGCCGGCGGCTTTCAAACGCTTGCTCAAGGAAAGCGCGGAATGTCCGGCGGGATGGGACACGACAAACTGGGGACGCGGGCTCTATCGCGCCGACAGATTGCTCGCTGCAGCCCTGCCTGCAGTCAATAGTCTGCACAAAGAGGCTGGGGCGATGGCGCCTTTTGATCCGCTCGCCTGAGCCTTACCGCATCGGGCTGACTACAGCGCTGGTGAGCGCCATTTCACCAGCGCCGACTTTTTGCTTTCGCCATTCCGCACCGCAACGCCCGGCCTGCGATCGCTGGCCGGGCGCCGGCTGTTTGGCCGCAACTTTCGGGGTGCGAAGTTGAGCGGGAAGGGTCATGATTCGATGCATGGCAAAACTTGACGACAAATTCTGCTGGCTAGCTGTTGTGGCTCGGGACAAAACCGCCGACGGGCAATTCTTCTACGCGGTGAAGACCACGGGGATTTTCTGCCGTCCCTCATGCTCCGCGCGGCGACCCTTGCGCAAGAACGTCACCTACTTTGCAACCGCGCGCGAGGCCGAAATGGCGGGGTTTCGTCCCTGCCTGCGTTGTCGGCCGCTGGCCGCGGTCGGAACGGATGTGGCGACCGCAACAATGATCGACCTGTCGCAGTATCTGGAAGCGCATGCCGACGAGCCAATTTCGCTCGCCCAACTCGCCCAGCGCGCCGGGTTCAGCCCCTTTCATCTGCAGCGCAGTTTCAAGGCCGTGATCGGTGTCTCGCCCAAGGAATTTCAAACCGCGGCACGACTGAAGCGACTGAAAAAAAGCCTGCGCGCGGGCGACGCGATTACCGGCGCGGTGTTTGATGCCGGGTTTGGTTCGACCAGTCGCGTCTATGAACATGTCGATGGCCGTCTGGGCATGACGCCTTCGGCCTATCGCGCCGGCGGTGCGGGAGAAACCGTTTCCTATGCGTGCCGGAAAACGGCGTTGGGCCTGATCATGATGGCTGGCACCGAGCGCGGAGTGTGCTTCGTGCAATTCGGTGATAGCGAAACCGGGCTGCTCGATCAACTCAAACGCGAATACCCTCGGGCGACAGTGCTCGCCTCGTCCACCGAGGTGTCGCCCCTTCTGGACGCATGGATCGCTGCGCTGGATGAGCATGTCAGCGCGGGAGGGCCCCAACCGAGCTTGCCGCTGGAATTGCGCGGCACGGCGTTTCAGATCCGGGTATGGCGATTCCTGATGCGTATCGGGGAAGGCGAAGTAATGAACTATACCGATGTTGCCAAGGGCATCGGCCAACCGAAAGCCGCACGTGCCGCCGCTTCGGCGATTGCTGCCAACCGCATCGCGATACTTGTTCCCTGCCATCGAGTACTGCGCGGTGATGGCAGCCTGGGAGGCTACCGCTGGGGCGTCGATCGCAAACGCGCACTCATCGATACGGAACGCCGCCGCCGCGTGGAAAAGCCATAGGGAAGCGCTGACCAAGTTGCATTCCGTCATTCCGGCGGCGCTACATGCCTTGGATTCCGCTGCGCAGGGTGGCCCAAGCGCGAATTAGGCTACTTGCCGCCGTATCACCATCGCCGAGTTTCTACATGCTGCGCCGATACTGCCCGCCGACGTCGTACAAGGCGTTCGATATCTGGCCCAAAGAACAATGGCGCACCGCCTTCATCATCACCTCGAACACGTTGCGATTGTCGATCACGGCCTGCTTCAACTTGGCCAGACAGGCATCCGACTGGCCGGCATTGCGTGTCTGGAAATCCTTGAGCCGAACCAGTTGCGATTGCTTTTCGTCTTCGGTCGAGCGCGCCAGTTCGATCTCGCTGGCGACGCCGGAGCCGTGCGGATTTAGGAAGGTATTGACGCCGATGATGGGATGGGAGCCGTCGTGCTTCTTGTGCTCGTAGTGCATTGACTCTTCCTGGATCTTGCCGCGCTGGTAGCCGGTTTCCATGGCGCCGAGCACGCCGCCGCGCGAGGCAATGGCTTCGAACTCCTTGAGCACGGCTTCCTCGACCAGATCGGTCAGCTCTTCCATGATGAAAGCGCCCTGATTCGGGTTCTCGTTTTTCGCTACGCCCCACTCACGATTAATGATGAGCTGGATGGCCATGGCGCGTCGCACGCTCTCCTCGGTCGGCGTGGTGATGGCCTCGTCGTAGGCGTTAGTGTGCAGGCTGTTGCAATTGTCGTAGATGGCGATCAGCGCCTGCAGCGTGGTGCGGATGTCGTTGAAGTCCATCTCCTGCGCGTGCAGCGAGCGCCCGGAGGTCTGAATGTGGTACTTCAGTTTTTGCGAACGCTCGTTGGCGCCGTAGCGGTTCTTCATCGCCACCGCCCAGATGCGGCGCGCGACGCGGCCGATCACCGAGTATTCCGGGTCCATGCCGTTGCTGAAGAAGAAGCTCAGATTGGGCGCGAAGTCGTCAATGTGCATGCCGCGCGCCAGATAGGTCTCGACGTAGGTGAAGCCGTTGGCCAGGGTGAAGGCCAACTGGCTGATCGGGTTGGCCCCGGCTTCGGCGATGTGATAGCCGGAGATCGAGACCGAGTAGAAATTGCGGATCTGGTTGTGCACGAAATATTCGGCAATGTCGCCCATCATTTTCAGCGCGAACTCGGTGCTGAAAATGCAGGTGTTCTGACCCTGGTCCTCCTTGAGGATGTCGGCCTGCACCGTGCCGCGCACCGACGAGAGCGTCCATTCGCGGATTTTTTCGGCTTCGTCTTCCGTGGCATCGCGGCCGTTCTGCGTATGGAACTTCTCGATCTGCTGATCGATCGCCGCGTTGAGGAACATGGCGAGGATCATCGGCGCCGGGCCGTTGATGGTCATCGAGACCGAGGTGGCCGGGTCGCACAGATCGAAGCCCGAGTAGAGCACCTTGAGGTCGTCCAGCGTCGCGATCGAGACCCCGGAATTACCCACCTTGCCGTAGATGTCCGGACGTGGATCGGGATCGCAACCATAAAGCGTGACCGAGTCGAAAGCGGTCGACAGACGTTTGGCCGGCATGCCTTCGGAGACTTTGAGAAAGCGCTTGTTGGTACGGAAGGCATCGCCTTCGCCGGCAAACATGCGTGTCGGGTCTTCGTTCTCGCGCTTGAAAGCGAACACGCCCGCCGTGTAGGGGAAGGAACCGGGCACGTTCTCGCGCATGAGGAATTTGAGCAGTTCGCCCTCGTCGTCGAAACGCGGCAACGCCACCTTGCGGATCTTGGTGCCGGACAAGGTTTCGAACACCAGGCCGGTGCGAATTTCCTTGTCGCGAATCTTCACCACGTACTCGTCGCCGGCGTAGGCTTTTTTCATGTCCGGCCACATTGCCAGCAGCTTGCGCGCATGGGGCGTGAGCTGGCCGTCTTTCCAGGCAATCAGTTCTTCAAAATCGCTGGCGTTCTTCTTGCACTCGTCGAAAATGGCCTTGGCGGTTTTCAACGACTGGCGCTCGCGCGCGATGAGCGCCTGCTCGGTGGTGTGCCGGTGGTAACCGCGCAAGGCGTCGGCAATCTCGGCCAGGTAGCGCACGCGGTCGGCGGGGACGATGGCTCGCCCGGCGGAGGAATGTTTGACGTTTGTCACCGGCAGGCGATTCTTGCCGAACTTGAGCCCGCGCTCGGCCAGGCGCGGTGCCAGCGCCTGATACAGCGCGGTGACGCCGTCGTCGTTGAAACGCGCCGCCATGGTGCCAAACACCGGCATGTCTTCGGTTTTTTCGGTGAAGCGCTCACGATTACGCTGGTATTGCTTGCGCACGTCGCGCAGCGCATCTTCCGCGCCCTTGCGATCGAACTTGTTGATCGCCACGAAATCGGCGAAGTCGAGCATGTCGATTTTTTCCAGTTGCGAGGCGGCGCCGAACTCGGGCGTCATCACATACAACGAAACATCGACCAGCGGCACGATGGCCGCATCGCCCTGGCCAATGCCCGAGGTTTCGACCACGATCAGATCGAAGCCGGCCACCTTGCAGGCCGCAATCACATCGGGCAGCGCCTTGGAAACTTCACTGCCGGTATCGCGTGTCGCCAGGGAGCGCATGTAGATATTCGGATGCTGGATTGCGTTCATGCGGATGCGGTCGCCGAGCAGGGCGCCGCCGGTGCGCTTGCGCGACGGGTCGATGGAGATCACCGCAATTTTTTGGCTGTCGTCCTGATCGAGGCGGAAGCGGCGGATCAGTTCGTCGGTCAACGAGCTCTTGCCTGCGCCGCCGGTACCGGTGATGCCCAAAGTCGGCTTTGGCGATACGGTCGCGGCCTTGTCGAGCAACGCCTTCTTCGCCTTCTCTGGCCAGGCTCCGTTTTCCAGTGCGGTGATGATCTGCGCCAGATTGCGCAGCTTCTGGCTGTGATCCTCAACCTCCAGCGCCTTGATGTCCTGCGGTGCACGCTTGCTGATATCCACGTCGCAACGCGCCACCATGTCGTTGATCATGCCCTGCAGGCCCATGCTCTGACCATCCTGCACCGAGTAGAGATGCGTCACGCCATAGTCGTGCAACTCCTGCATTTCGGCCGGCACGATCACCCCGCCGCCGCCGCCGAACACCTTGATGCTCCCGCCGCCACGCGTCTCAAGCAGATCGATCATGTACTTGAAGAACTCGACATGCCCCCCCTGATACGACGATACGGCGATGCCCTGCGCGTCTTCCTGCAAGGCCGCATTGACGATCTCGTCCACCGAGCGGTTATGCCCGAGGTGAATCACTTCGACGCCGGAGGATTGCAGGATGCGCCGCATGATATTGATTGAGGCGTCATGGCCGTCGAACAACGAGGTGGCGGTGACAAAACGCACTTTATGCTTGGGCTTGTAGGGAAGCAGTTTGGCGGCGATGTTGGCAACTGAGTTGGCAACCGAGCTCAGATCGGTCATGGCGACGACTCCGGATTAGGCGACAGTGTTTGCATCATAGGCAATGCTTGTTATTGCCGCCATGACACAAAACGACGAGAACTATGCATAATTTGCCAATATGCCAAGCTCGATGACTCATTCACGAAAGCTTTCCGGCAGTCCATCAACCGTCGCCATAGGCTTCGTAACCGGGATATTGTCGGGAATTTCGCGTGCCGGCCTGGATGCGAACAGCCTGCTGGAACATGCAGAAATTGCCAGCCATCTATTGAACGATCGTCACGCCCGGGTTCCGGTAGCGCGCTACGCCACGCTCTACCGCCTGATCAACGAAAGCCTCGACGACGAAGGATTTGCGCTGTTTTCGCGCCCGCTGCGGCGCGGCAGTTTCGAGTTTCTCTGTCGTGCCGCACTCTCCGCCGCGACGCTGGAGCAGGCGCTGGAGCGCATCGCCCGGTTTTTGCATATCGTGCTCGACGATCTGGATGTGGAAATCCGGCACAGCGGGCGTGCGGCCGTCATCGTCATCAGCGAGGAACAGGCCCTGCCGGTCGGCGCTGCGGGACGCGTTTTTGCCTATGAATGGCTGTTGCGCATGATTCACGGACTCGCGGCCTGGTTGGTCGCGCACCCCTTGCCGCTCGACGAAGTGTCTTTTCCCTATCCGCCGCCGTTGCATTCCGCCGATTACGAACTGGTCTTCGCGCCGCGCCATACCTTCGATGCGCCGCATCTCGAAGCACGCTTCCCCGGCGAATGGCTGGCGCTACCGGTGCGCCGCGACGAGGCCGCGCTGCGCGCCTTTCTTGTGGATGCTCCGGCCAGCATCACCACTCTCTATCGACGTGACCGGGCGCTCAGCCTGCGCGTGCGCGAACACTTGCGCGCCGCACTGCCCGAGCATCTTGGTTTGCCAGCCGTCGCCCGCCGCCTGTTTGTCTCGCCGCGCACCCTGCATCGACGACTGGAAGACGAAGGCACCAGCTTTCGCGCCATCAAGGACGCACTGAGGCGAGAACTTGCCACGGAATGGCTGAGCAAAACCACGCGCCCGCTGGGGCGCATTGGCGCGGATCTCGGATTTGCCGATGCGGCGGCTTTCTACCGCGCTTTCAGCGGCTGGACCGGCAGTGGTCCGCGTGAGTACCGAAAGCGCTTCAGTCAGCAAGCGGCACAACCAGGATAGGGCCGCAAGCGCTACAAAACTTCTACAGCATTATTTCTGCACAATGTTAGGATAATTTTTTGTCCAGCGACACCACCACATTGTGAGCACTCCAAGCAACAGCCAGGGACGAGAAAACTTCGAGATCGGCATTGCCGAAATCGACTTGCAGCATCGCCAGATCAACGATCTTCTGCAACGCTTGAAGCATTCGGCCGACAAGCAATACGCCTACGCAGCCTCCACCATTCTTGGCGAACTGGTCATGCAGACCCGGATTCATTTTGCGGTGGAAGAGAGCCTGATGCGACTGCTTTCCTTTCCCGATACAGACGCCCATGTTGCAGAGCATCGCCATTTAATGGAAAAGCTCGAAAAATTCAAACAGCGCGCACAGGATTTTGACGTTGCGGACGGACTGTCGGATTTCATCCAGACTTGGCTGCTCGGCCATCTCGACAACTACGATCGAAAGTTTGTTGCGCATTTCATCAGCAGGGGCATCGATCCCCTGGCGGCGCCTAAGTCGGATTGAATCGGCGACAAGCACCTGTACTTCAATTGCCTTTTCCCTTTGATCATCAAAAGCCAACCGGGATGAACGGCTGCTCACGTGATTCCTGAATTCAACGCCCTGCTGCGTCTGCTGATCGCCGGTCTGTCACTGTTCCTGACTGGGTGTGCAACAGGCACTGGCGAAACGTGGCAAGACATCCACCATCCGCTCAGCGGACGGCTATGGGATGTCGCTGCGCAGAGCTTCATCGATGAAAACGAACTTCATCGGCGAGCGAGGCCGGCCGAAGTGCTATTGCTTGGCGAAACTCATGACAATCCCGAACACCACCGCCTGCAACTCGAAGTTCTGCAAGTCCACGTCGCCTCCGGCGCAAAGCCCGCATTGCTGATGGAGCAACTCAATATCGACCAGCAAGGCGCGATCGACGCTGCACTGCGTGACGAAAAAAGTCTTGCGCCGTTGATGCCGGGCTGGATATGGAAGCACTATGAGCCGCTGATTGCTTTTGCCAAAAGAACCGGGATTTCGCTGCGCGCTGCCAATTTGCAGCGCAGTGCGATACACCCGATAGTGCGCACAGGCTTTTCAACCCTGGCCGCCGGTGAAACCCGGCGCCTCGCGCTGGAGGCCGTTTGGAACGACAACCTGCAAAAATATATGTCGCAACTGATCGAAGAGTCGCATTGTGGCCAGATCACGCCACAACTACGTGATGGTCTGGTTCGTGCGCAACGCGTGCGTGATGCGACGATGGCTGATTCAGTGTTGGGCAAAATAGAAGAAGGGGTCGTCTTCATCCTCGGTCGCGGACATGCGCGTCGCGACATCGGCGTTCCCCGTTACCTGGAAGCCCGCCGTCCAGGAACCCGGGTGTTATCAATTGGCTTCATCGAAGTCAATGACAAAGATTTGCTGCCGATGAACTACGAGAATGATTCCGTTGGCGGCATCGCGCCCTACGACATTATCTGGTTCACCTCGCGTACCGACCGCGACGACCCTTGCGCGACTTTCGGCAAATGAATTCGCGCCGTTTGGCCTGAACTGAAGTCCGCGTCAATGCTCTGACGATGATGTCGCGGATGGCAATTTCGGCAGCAACCAGACGATCAGCAACGGAATCACCGGAAGCGAAAGGGCAAACAGCAGCCAGAGTGCCCGCGACCGCCCTTTTCGCCTTGCAATTATCGCTGTGGGAACTGCCGTCACCAGCGCCATGACGGTAATCAGCATCGCGCTGAAAACCAGAGACTCGATGGTGGCCGCGTCGTAGCCCAATTGCTGCAGCAGCGCCGTGATTTGCGGATCAAGCTTCACATGGCACTCCTGAGTGAACGTCGCCGATTAACCGGCTTGCTCCCAATCGAGAATAGCGGCTGGTGAAGGCCGACTGATCATTCATCGTCATCCTTGAGCAGGAAACTGGCGGCGAGTTTTTGCTGGACTTGCGGCGGCACTTGCGCATGGCGCGCGAACTCGATGTTGTAGGAGCCCTGCCCACCGGTCATCGACTTCAGACGCGAGGCATAGTCGGTGATTTCCGCCAGCGGCACTTCACCGGTGATTGCGGCAGTGCCACCAGAGCGTGGACTGGTGCCGGTGATATGACCACGCCGGCTCGACAAGTCTCCGGTGAGATCGCCAATCGCCGTTTCGGGCGTCAGAATCTCGATACTGACGATGGGCTCAAGCACGATGGGGTTGGCCGCACGAATGGCCTCCACCGTTGCTTTGCGACCGGCGGTAACAAAAGCGACCTCCTTGCCGTCGACCGGATGCGTCTTGCCGTCGTAGACGATGACGCGCAGGTCTTCGACCGGGAAGCCGGCCGTGACTCCACCTTCCAGCGCCTGGCGGACACCCTTCTCGACAGCCGGCATGAATACGCCAGGAATGACACCGCCTTTTACCTGGTCAACGAATTCGAAACCGGCGCCGCGTGCGAGCGGCTCGATCCTCAGATACACCTCGCCGAACTGCCCGGCACCGCCGGACTGTTTCTTGTGGCGGCAATGACCGTCGGCATTCGCCGTGATGGTTTCGCGATAGGGGATCAGCGGCGGTCGGGTATCGAGCTCGAGTTTGAACTGGCTCGCCATCTTTTCCAGCTTGTAGCGCAGATGCATTTCTCCCAGACCACGAATCACGGTCTCGTGGGTGGTCGGGTGGCGTTCCACCTCAAAGCAAGGGTCTTCGAGTTCAAGCTTGTGCAAGATATCGAACAGGCGCTGTTCGTCGCCCTTGCGTTTGGTCTCGACGGCCAGACCCTGCATCGGCCGGGGAAATTCCAGCGGACGTAGATGAATGTGGTCCTCGTCGTGAGAATCATGCAACACCGCGTCGAATTCAATCTCTTCGACCTTGGCCACGGCGCCAATATCTCCCGGCACCAACTCGTCGACCTCGGCATAATCCTTGCCCTGTATTTGATACAGGTGCGCGACCTTGAACGGTCGCTTGCCATCGCCGACAAACAGTTGGCTGTCCTTGCGCACTGTTCCCTGATGCACCCGGAAAATTCCCACCTTGCCCATGTAGGGATCGGAAATGATCTTGAAAACGTGGGCGAGAACGTGTTGTGCCGGATCAGGTTCGGCATGGAACGGTGCCGCGCTCTGACCGGGTTCGCCACGATAGAAGGGGGGTGGGTTGCTTTCAGTGGGATTTGGCGCCAGCGATGCCAGAACGTGCAGTAGTTCCCGAACGCCGGCACCGGTACGAGCCGATACAAAAAGGATGGGGATCAGATGGCCTTCACGCAAGGCCTTCTCAAACGGCGCATGCAGTTCCTTGACATCCGGATCCTTGCCTTCCTCCAGGTAGCGAGCCAGCAGGGACTCATCCTCTTCCACCAACTGGTCGATCAGTTCGCGATGGGCGTGGGCAATCGAATCGAAGTCCGCTTCGCCGTCATCGTGTTCCAGCACTTCGACCACATCTTGACGATCATGGGACGGCAAATCCAGCAACAGGCATTGTTTGCCGAAACGCTCGCGAATCTCGCCCACCAAACCGGGCAGATCAACATTGTCGGCATCGATCTTGTTGATCACTATCATGCGCGCCAAACCACGCTCCCGCGCCGCGTTCATCATGCGTTCTGTCACCAGCTCAATACCGGTCTGGGCGTTGATCACCACCAGCGCCGTATCGACACCGGCCAGCGCCGCAGTGGCCTGGCCGGAAAAGTCGGGATAGCCGGGGGTGTCTATGAGATGGACATGGACGCCCTCCCAGGCAAAATTCACCAGGGCGGCATTGAGCGAATGGCCGGCCAGTTTCTCCTGCGGATCGAAATCGCAGACCGTGTTGCCTTTTTCCACGGTGCCTTTGGCGGCAATCGCTCCAGCCTCAAGCAGCAAGGCCTCCGCCAGCGTGGTCTTGCCCACGCTGCCGTGCCCGACAAGGGCGATTGCTCGAATTGATTCGGTTGTATATGCGGGCATGATGCAAACTTCCTTTTGTCTAATTGTCTTGACGCAAATTTTAACTCGCCGTGTCCCTTTGATCCTCTAACACAGGCCGATCTCGAGAGGGAATTCGCCAGAGCCAGAACGACGTCGTTATTCCGACAAACGCCAGCAGAACCTGTATCCAGGGCTGGGCTGAGAACGTCCAGATGGACAGGCTGATGGTCAGGCACATCAGGGTAATGGCGACGATCTTGATCCGAAAAGGAATGCTGTGGTGTGTTCTCCACTCAACAATCAGCGGACCGAAGGTCGGGTTCCCCGTCAGCCAGCGATAGAAGGGTTCCGAGGCCCGCGCGTAGCAGGCGGCCGCCAACAGCACAAAGGGTGTTGTCGGCAGGCCCGGCAGAAAAATCCCGATGACACCCAGTACAAGTGCAACGCTGCCGATGGTCCATAGCAGCATCCGCACCAGCAGGGAAGGATGGAGTTCGGACTCGAAAGTGTCTTCGGCGGGTTGGTCTTGGTTCATATCAGGGTCATCTCACTTCAGCTTCCGCACTTTGCCAGAATGGGCGACTATTTGCATTGATCTGCAGGCAGACAAGCCTCGGAATGTAACGCCCCGCAGCCGCCCATGAGAAACGCTCGACCACTGGACGGAAACGGGTGCGCGAAGTTTGCCGATTGCAATATTCCAGAACATAATGAACTTGGTGTTTTCAGGGACCCCCTCGGGGGCATTGCACTATGCGTGTGTGGACAGGCAACGGATCTGGATCATGGGCGGGAATTGTCGCCGGTCTGCTGCTGATTGCCTTCACGACAAGCTGTCCAGCCGCTTCGCCTTCCGGCACCGAAATTAATCGCGGGACGCCCCTGACCGTAGTCTCGGACGACAACTATCCGCCCTACGTTTTTCGCGATTCGAACGGGGTCCTCAACGGCTATCTGGTCGATCTCTGGAAGCTGTGGGAGACAAAGACCGGAGTGCGAGCTGACCTGGTCGCCACCGACTGGCAAACCGCACTGCAAAGCATGGCAGCCGGTCGGGCAGATGTCATCGACACCATCTTTCGTACCGAACAGCGCGAGAAGACGCTCGACTTCACGGCACCTTACGAGCAGATTCACGTATCCATATACAGCCACGCCGGTATCGGCGGCATTACCAATCTGAACACCCTCCACGGATTTTCAGTCGGCGTAAAGGCAGGAGATGCCTGCATCGACACACTCCGACAATCCGGCATCGAGTCCTTGCATGAGTTCTCCAGCTACGAAGCGCTGGTTCTGGCGGCAGTTGCAGGACAGATCAAAGTGTTCTGCCTTGATGAGCCGCCGGCCAACTACCTGCTGTATCGGAACCAGGCCGAAAGAGATTTCAACAAGGCGTTCAGACTCTATACCGGTGAATTTCATCGCGCGGTAAAAAAGGGGGATGCAGCAACCCTGGCATTGCTCAACCGGGGCTTTTCTGCGATCACCGAATCCGAGCGACAGGCACTGCACGACAAATGGATGGGCAGCCGTCTGGAATCCTCTCCCTACGTCCGCTATCTCGGCTATGCCCTGCTGGCGACCGCATTACTCGGAATTCTGCTCGCACTTTGGGGCATGACCTTGCGCCGCATGGTACGGCAGCGCGCCTCGGAACTGGCGATGGAACATGCGCGCCTGCGAGCCCTGCTCGAAACCATTCCCGATCTGGTCTGGTTGAAGGATATGGATGGCGTGTATCTATTCTGCAATTCGGAATTCGAGAAACTCTACGGCGCAAAAGAAGAAAACATTGTCGGCAAGACAGACTACGACTTCGTTGACCGACAGCAAGCCGATTCTTTTCGCCATCACGACAAGATGGCTGTCGAGGCCGGCAAGCCCACCAGCAACGAAGAATGGCTGACGTTTTCCGCCGATGGCCGACACGTTCTGGTTGAAACCACCAAGACGCCCATGCGTGATTCCCGGGGCAAGCTCATCGGAGTTCTCGGTGTCGCCCGCGATATCACCCAGCGCGCACAGGCAGAGCAGGCGGTGCGTGAAAGTGAAGGACTGCTGCGCTCATTCTACGAACTGGACCTGGTCGGTCTGGCCATTACCGCGCCGGACAAAGGCTGGCTTCGGGTCAATCAGTACCTGTGCAACATGCTCGAATATTCGGAACAGGAACTGCGCCGGATGTCCTGGGCACAACTGACCTACCCCGAAGATCTGGCCGCAGACGAAGCTCAGTTCGCACGTCTGCTCGCCAATGAAACGGAAGGCTACGAGCTGGAAAAGCGCTTTCTGTCTCGCAGCGGAAATGTCATCCCGACGCGATTGGTGGTGCGCTGCGTCCGCAAAACAGATGGCTCGGTCGATTATGTGACCGCGATGGTGGAGGATGTTACGGAGCGCAAGCGGGCGGAAAGCGAGCTACGTGCCAGCGAGGAGCGCTATCGCGTCGCATTTCGCACCAGCCCGGATGTGATCAATATCAATCGCGTATCCGACGGCGTATATCTGGACGTCAACGAAGGCTTTGAGCGTACCACCGGCTGGAGTCGCGAAGAGGCCCTCAACATCAGCTCTCTGAGGCTGGATATCTGGGCCGATCCGGCGGATCGACAGCACATGATCGAGGTGCTCAATCGCGATGGTTTCTGCGAAAACCTGCAGTTTCGCTTTCGCCGGAAAGACGGAAGCCTGCTCACCGGTCTGATGTCGGTACATCCAATCAGATGGGACGGAGTTGATTGCGTTCTCTCCGTTACCCGCGACATCACCGAGCGCATTCGCATCGAGGATGCACTGCGGCAAAAAGAGCAATATCAACGAGCGCTACTAGACAATTTTCCGTTTGCCGTCTGGCTCAAGGATACCGAGAGTCGCTTTCTCTCGGTCAATAGAGAGTTCGCTCGCATGTTCGGCGAGCGCAGCCCCGATGAATTCAGCGGATGCAGTGACGCTGACATTGTTTCGGCGGACATCGCCGAGCGGCATCAGGCGACTGACCGCATGGTGCAAAACTCACGACAGAAAATGAGCGTAGAAGAGGAGTTACAGGTCCGGGACCACCGCAAGTGGTTTGAAACCTACAAGGCGCCCGTGATTGACGACAATGGAGAACTGCTCGGCACAGTCGGCTTCTCGCGTGACATCAGTGAGCGCAAAGCAGCGGAAGATGAAATCCGGCGCCTGGCGTTTTACGACTCGCTGACGCACCTGCCCAACCGACGACTCTTGCTTGATCGCCTGCAGCAGGCGCTGGCGTCATGCACGCGCAGCGGCAAGGAGCTTGCAGTACTGTTCATCGATCTCGACAACTTCAAGACGCTGAACGACACGCTCGGTCATGACATCGGCGACCTGCTGCTGAAACAGGTTGCCGAGCGCCTCGCATCCAGCGTTCGCGAAGGCGACACGGTGGCCCGACTCGGTGGTGACGAGTTTGTTATTGTCCTTGAGGACCTGAGCGACACGGTTTATGAAGCCGCGACCCAGGCCGAGGTCGTCGGCGAAAAAATTCTTGCGTCGCTGAATCAGCCCTACGAGTTGGACGGACATCACTGCCTGAGCTCACCCAGTATTGGTATCGCCCTGCTCACAGGCAATGAGACAACCATCGACGACCTGATGAAGCGGGCTGACGTCGCCATGTATCAGGCCAAGGACGCCGGCCGCAACACGCTGCGCTTCTTCGATCCGGACATGCAGGCCGCGGTAGCTGACCGCATCAAGCTGGAAGCCGATCTGCGCAAGGGACTGGAACTCGCCCAACTGGTACTTCACTATCAACCCCAGGTCGACGGCATTGGAAAAGTCACCGGTGCGGAAGCGCTGGTACGTTGGCGGCATCCTCAACGTGGTCTGGTCTCCCCGGCGGAGTTCATCCCGCTCGCGGAGGAAACCGGTTTGATCCAGCCTTTGGGTCACTGGGTGCTGACGACGGCCTGCCGACAGCTGCTTGTCTGGGCGGCGAACCCGGCACTGGCGCAGTTGACGCTCGCGGTCAACGTCAGCGCCCGGCAGTTCCGCCAACCCGACTTTGTGGAACACGTATCAAGCATCCTGGCCGACACCGGTGCCGACCCGCAAAAGCTCAAACTGGAACTCACTGAAAGCCTGTTGCTGGAAGACGTGGAAAACACCA
This sequence comes from Sulfuritalea sp., assembly GCA_021738385.1. GTDB lineage: Bacteria > Pseudomonadota > Gammaproteobacteria > Burkholderiales > Rhodocyclaceae > Sulfuritalea. The sequence goes on from JAIPCF010000023.1 coordinate 19,368, forward strand.
TCGCCAAAATGAATGCGCTGAAGGCCATCGGCGTGAGTTTCTCGCTGGACGACTTCGGCACCGGCTATTCATCGCTGTCCTATCTGAAGCGTTTGCCGCTCGATCAGCTGAAGATCGACCAATCCTTCATCCGCGATGTATTGATCGATCCCAATGATGCGGCCATCGCCCGCACCATCGTCGCGCTGGCTCAAAGCTTGTCGCTCTCGGTAATTGCCGAAGGCGTGGAAACGGAAGCGCAACGGGAATTTCTCTCAAACTCGGGCTGCCACGCCTGCCAGGGTTATCTGTTCAGCCATCCGCTGCCGGCAGAGGAATTCGAGAAGTTTGTCGGCAACACCTGACAACCAGCGCGCTCAGCTAGCGGAGGGCGCGGGCAATGAAATTGCGCGCAACGGTACTGCGCGGAACCCGGCCGGAAAACCAGCGACGCACGTCTTCGTCCAGTCCCAGGCCGTGCATGTAGTTGTAGAGCGCCTTGTTCAGAGCAACACCGAGCGCATCGTGATCGACACCCACCGGATCGACAAACTCGATATCGTTTTTCGCAAATGAGACGGGCGGCAAGGGCTTCAATTTGACGCCAAAGCGTTCCGGATGCAGCCCGACCGGTGAATGGGCGGTACAGGCGAATCGATGAAAATACCCGGACTGAATGCAACCGGCGGCAAACAGCTGCCGGACATACTCCAGCGCATCCACCGTGTCCTGCACGGTTTGCGTCGGAAAGCCGTACATCAGATAGGCGTGCACCAGAATGCCGGCATCACTGAAGGCATGCGTCACGCGGGCCACCTGCTCGACGGAAACGCCTTTTTGCATCAACTTGAGCAGGCGGTCCGAGGCGACTTCCAGCCCGCCCGAGACGGCAATGCAACCGCTGTCGGCAAGCTCGGCGCAAAGCTGCGGCGTGAAGGATTTTTCGAAACGGATATTGCCCCACCACGATATCGCCCGCCGGCGTTTCTGTAATTCCCCGGCGAGCGCTTTGAGGGACTTCGGCGGCGCCGCTTCGTCGACAAAATGAAAGCCGGTCTGCCCGGTTTCTGCAATGATGGCCTCGATGCGATCCACCAGCGTGGTCGCCGCAACGGCGTCGTAACGCGAGATGTAGTCCAGCGATACATCGCAAAAACTGCACTTCTTCCAATAGCAGCCGTGTGCCACGGTCAGCTTGTTCCAGCGCCCGTCCGACCAGAGCCGATGCATCGGGTTAAGCATGTCGAGAATCGACAAATAGCGGTCGAGCGGCAGTCCGTCCCAGGTGGGCGTGCCGACTTCGGCAAACGGTATGTCCGGCTCGCCGGAACTGATATATCGCACCGCGACCGGCGCGGCGGAACGCAGGAAGGTGCGTACCAGCCTGTCCTGCGCACGTTTGCCGGCCAGGTGCTCCAGCAAGGCCAGCAAGGGCCGCTCACCATCGTCGAGCGTGACGTAATCGAAATAGTCGAACACGCGCGGTTCGGCCAGATCGCGCAGCTCGGTATTGACGTAGCCGCCACCCAGGACGGTCACAATCGTCGGGTCATGCAGTTTGATCGCCTGAGCAATGCGAAACGCGCCATACACATTGCCGGGGAAAGGTGCCGACACCAGCACCAGCCTGGGCTGGTGTCGCGTCAACGCCTCCCGGCTCAGCTCGCGCAGCGTGCTGTCCACCAGATTGAGCGGTGCCGCCAGCGCCTCGGCCAGAGGATCGAAGCTGGCCTGACTTTGGGCCAGTGATTCCGCATAGCGCACGAATTCAAACCGTGGATCGACCGCTTCGCGCAGCACGTCGGCGACGTCATTCAGGTAAAGCGTGGCGAAGTGCCGGGCGCGGTCCTGGATACCCAGGGAGCCAAACGCCCAGGCCAGCGGATCGCCGCCTTCCGGGTCGACATAGTCGTCAAGCGGTTCGAAGCGGGGTCCCTCGGGGAGAAAATTTCGTCCGCCAATGCGATGCCCGACAGAAGGGTCGCGCCCCTGCAGGAACGCCACCGCCGATTCAATGGTGGCGAGATAGCGATCGAAATCCTGAAAAAAGGACCGAGTCCCGGGTGCACGTTGCGATGGAGGCACGGCCTCGATGCACCGATATATTGCCAGCAGACCGTCACGCGAGAACAGGCGCAGCACCAATGCCAGCGCCAGGTCTTCCTGCACCGCGTCAAACCCGCGCGAACGCAAAAACCCGGTCAGGTAGGCCGTCGACGGATACGGCGTATTGAGTTGAGTCATCGGCGGAATGACAGACAGGATGCGCATGGACTGAGTCATCGCCTCATGCCGCCGCAAGCAATTCAGGACCTTCGTTGCGGGCATTGCTGACGCGACTGCTGACCGGATACGCGCGCATGCTGTCGGCGCTGGCGGGCAGCAGCCAGGTCTTCAGGACGTCGGTATCGCGCATTGCCGGATCAAGCCAGGCATCAAAACGCGCCGGGGGCAGCACCACCGGCATGCGTTCGTGAATCGGCGCCATCACGGCATTGGCGGAGGTCGTGATGACACACGCGGTCACAACGTCCGTACCCTCGGGTGATTTCCAGACCGACAGCAGGCCGGCAAACGCGAAAAAGTCCGTGTCGTTTGCCGGGCGAATGAACCAGGGCTGCTTGCGTGTCGTGCCCGCCGCGTTCACCACCTGCCATTCATAGAAGCCATTTGCCGGGATCAGACAGCGGTGACGCTCAAAGCCCGACTTGAACGACGGTTTTTCGGCAACCGTTTCTGCCCGCGCGTTGTTCAGCTTTTGGCCAATGGCGGCGTCCTTAGCCCAGCGCGGGATCAGCCCCCACTTCACCCGCTGGCCGACACGACCGACATCGGCCCGATAACGCACCACCAGAATTGCGCTCTGTGGCGCGATGTTGTAGCGCGCCTCCCAGTCGGCGCAGGCCTGCAGATCAAAATATTCCGTCAGCCGGGAAAGGGGGCCGTAGAGAGCGTAGCGTCCGCACATAAGCGATGAAATCCGATTGAAGACGGAAGGGTAACCGATTCGCCGCGGCCGCGCCCCTGCCGCCACGGCGAGGGGCAGTTTCAAAAAGTCGGCGCTGATGAAGCAACTGCGCTACAAGGCGGTCGAGCAAGAAACGCTCTCCTCGCCGTAGCGGATGGCACTACGGCGCCCGCCAATGCTGTGGCGGAGCCATCCGGAAAAGTCGGCGCTGATGAAGCAACTGCGCTACAAGGCGGTCGAGCAAGAAACGCTCAGCTTTGCAGACCTGGGTTTCCGCTTTGCGGGCAGGTCTCCTCGCCGTAGCGGATGGTGTTACGGCATCCGGGTGCACGGCGACCGTGTGCGCTATCGCCGGGGCGGCTTGTACAATCGGCGATCAACATGGGCTCGATTCAAGGCACGTGCGCGGGCTCGAACCAAGGCTGACGGTAGGCCACTACACTCCGGACCCGGTATAACAGCGATGACCAACGACTACATTTTTTTCGACAGCGGGCTGTGTGATCGCTTCCTGCGCTTCGTGATCGCACGCGGCATCCAGGGCGAGATGCGGACAGACACCATGGACGGCTTTGTCGTAAGCATTCCCGACGATCTTGCCGATGACATTGAAGAAGCGCTGGAGCAGGAGTACGACACGCTGATGGATGAGCAGCGCGAACTGGTAGACGCCACGGAAAGCGAAACCACGCACAGCCTGATGGGCGTGGGCGCGCAGTTACCGGACGGCAGGGAAATTTCGGTTCGCATTCCCGCAGCCTATGCACGACGGCTGTACGCGCAATTCAGTCTGGAAGAAATCCGCGAACTGGTATCCGCCATTGCCGCTGACGTGGTCAATCCCTCTGCAGGGCCTCTGTGCCGCAAGACGTGAGCGATCTGCCGAACGACTCGCCAACGCCCTCACCCGATCACCCCACCGTAACGCGCCGGGCCCAATCGCCCGGTTTTAAAATACGTGAATTTACCCCTCCGGCCCACGGGGCGCCTGGTCGGCGAATAGCTGCCATACTGCGCGCCAATTAACCGAAAAAGAAACGCGTATGTTGAAGTTTGCCTGTTGCCATGACGTCCGACAGTATTTCTCGCCAGAACATACCCATGTGTTGCGCGGCATCAAGCGGGGCTACGAGCGCGAATGCCTGCGCGTGGATGTCACCGGTCATCTGGCCCAGACCCCGCACCCCCTGAGGCTGGGCTCCAAACTCACCCACCCGTGGATTACCACCGACTACGCCGAAGCGCTGCTCGAGTTCATCACCCCGCCGTCAGCAGACCCGGCGTTCCCGCTGGATTTCCTGCGCGACATTCACCGCTTCACGGCCCGGCAATTGCAGGACGAGACCATGTGGGCCGGCTCCATGCCTTGCATCGTGGGCGACGACAAAACCATCGCCATTGCCGACTACGGCAGCTCCAATTCCGCCATGATGAAGGTTGCCTATCGCGAAGGTCTGGGCCTTCGCTATGGACGCCACATGCAAACGATTGCCGGGGCCCACTACAACTGGTCGCTGCCGGACGAATTCTGGACGATTCTGAAAAGCATCAGCGCCGCACCGGGCAGCATGCAGGATTTTGTCAATGCGCGCTATTTTGGTTTGATTCGTAATTTTCTGCGCTTTGGCTGGTTGATTTCCTATCTGTTTGGCGCCTCGCCCGCGATCTGCAAATCCTTCCTGCAAGGCCGCAGTTCAGACCTCCAGGAGCTGGTACCGGGCACCCTGTTCCGTCCCTACGCGACCAGCCTGCGCATGAGCGATCTGGGTTATCAGAACCGGGCGCAGGACCAACTGCACGTCAGCTTCAACTCGCTGGCCGAATACACCCAGGCGTTGGAAACCGCGATTCGCACCCCCGACCCGTTTTATGAAGAGTTGGGTGTGCGCGAAGGCGACCACTGGAAGCAGCTCAACGCCAACCTGCTGCAAGTGGAGAACGAATTCTATTCGGGCGTCCGGCCCAAGCGCGTCGGCCAGGACGGCGAGCGCCCGGCACTGGCATTGAAGAAATACGGTGTCGAATATTTGGAGATACGCCTGTTTGATCTGAACCCCTTCGTGGACATCGGCATCGTGCCCGAGCAAAGCGTCTTTGCCGACATCCTGTTGCTGATGTGCCTTTTCCGTCCGAGTCCGCCCATTACCGCCCGCGAACAGGCGGAAAACGATGTCAACAAGGCCCGCATCGTCAACCATGGCCGGCAGCCCGAGCTGAGCCTGCTGGTGCACAACTGCGAACAGCCGTTCCGGCCCATTGCCCACGCGCTGTTCGACGACATGCAGCCTTTTGCCCGGATGCTGGATGCGGCCTACGGTGGCAACGGCTACGCCACCACGCTGGCCAGCCTGCGCACGCGCATCGATCAACCGGACACCACACCGTCGGCCCAGGTGCTGGCCGCGGCGACGGAACACAACGGCCTCTTCAAATTCGCCTTGAAGCAGTCCCGGCATCACCACGACAGCTTGCTGGCCCAGCCGCTGGACGCGGCCACCCTGGCAAGCTTCGAAGAAAGCGTTCAAGCCTCCCTGGCCGAACAGCAGCGATTGGAAGCGCTGCCGCAGGAGCGCTTTGAGGACTATGTGGCGAGCTACTACGCATGAGACTCGCGCTCCGGAAGACACTCTGACTTGTAAACAGGTTTCAGCATCCGTCCAGATTTGGGCCGGATGCCGCCGTTGATCTAGCGCGGATTCGAATGCTTCCTTTGGGCATTGGATTCAACGAGGGGATGCAAGCCACCAGAAACTGCCATCGGCGAATTCAAACGCCGTGTCACCATCGCCGAGTTTTGGCGGGGACGAACAGTGGGGTGGGTTGGAGGGCTGCTTGTCGGCCTGCGCAGCCGTTGCTTCCAATGCTTGCAACTTCCGCGTTCGGCCAACTCCGGTCCTTCGTCAAGTCCAAGGAGTATGCATTCAGATGACTGTTTCGCTCTGAAACTCGCTGCTCGGCCTTCGACACCCGCTAGGCATGAACAGCCGCCGATAGAGCTCGCCCGGCCAACGCTGGCCGAGGTTGTGGCGCAACTGGAACCGGTAGCAACTTCGGCTCACGGCGGTCCTTCAGATACTGGATTGGCCCGGCCTTGCCGCGGATAACGTGACCCCGCATTCTGTGCGATGATTCGCATCTATTTCAACGTCATCGCGTGGATGTCCAGAGCCGCTAGCCGACGGGTTTTCCATTTTGATCGGTCACCATGAACAACGCCGAACAACAATTTCTCAACGACCTCGACAAACGTCTGTGGACCGCCGCCGACAAGCTGCGCGCCAACCTCAACCCCGGCGACTACATGCACGTTGTGCTCGGCCTGGTCTTCCTCAAGTACGTCTCCGACGCCTTCAAGGAACGGCGCGAGGAACTGAAAGCCGCCTTCCACGACCCGGCCAACGACTATTACCTTGGCCCCGACGGTGCCGACCTCATCGAACAGGAACTCGAAGCCCGCGACTACTACACCGAGAAGAACGTGTTCTGGGTGCCGGCCCTGGCGCGCTGGGACTTCCTCAAGGCCAGCGCCAAGGTCGCCATCGGCACCAAGCTCGAAGTGAAGAACGGCAAGACCGCCGAATACAAGTTCAACGGCATCGGCCGCCTGCTCGACGACGCCCTCGAAGCCGTCGAGAAGGAAAACCCCAGGCTCAAGAACGTGCTCGACAAGAGCTATGCCCGCTGGCGCATCGACGAGGCCCTTCCCGGCCTGATCGACCTGCTGGCCACCGTGCCCTTCAAGCATGAAAGCCTGCACGCCAAGGACATCCTCGGCCACGTCTACGAATACTTCCTCGGCGAATTTTCGATTGCCGCCGGCAAGCGCGGCGGCGAGTTCTACACGCCCAAGAGCATCGTCGGCCTGATCGTCGAAATGCTCGAACCCTTCCAGGGCCGGGTGTACGACCCCTGCTGCGGCTCCGGCGGCTTCTTCGTCCAGAGCGAGCGCTTCGTGCTGGAGCACGGCGGGCGCATCGGCCAGCTCTCCATCTACGGCCAGGAAGCCAACCCCACCACCTGGCGCCTGGCCTCGATGAACATGGCCATCCGCGGCATGGACTTCGACTTCGGCAAGGAGCCGGCCAGCACCTACAACAAACCCCAGCACCCGGATTTGCGCGCCGACTTCATCATGGCCAATCCGCCCTTCAACATGAAGGAATGGAACGAAGGCGTGAAGGACGACGACGTGCGCTGGAAGTACGGCGTGCCGCCGCCCAACAACGCCAACTTCGCCTGGATGCAGCACATGATCCACCATCTGGCGCCCCACGGCAGCATGGCGCTCTTGCTTGCCAACGGCTCCATGAGCAGCAACACCAACAACGAAGGGGAAATCCGCAAGGCCCTGATCGAGGCCGATCTGGTCGAATGCATGGTCGCCCTGCCGGGCCAGCTTTTCACCAACACCCAGATACCCGCCTGCATCTGGTTCCTCACCCGCAGCAAGGCAGAGCGCAACGGATGTCGGGCGCGCAAGGGCGAAACCCTGTTCATCGACGCCCGCAAGCTCGGCTACATGAAAGACCGCGTCCTGCGCGACTTCAAGCCTGAAGACATCGCCAAGGTCGCCGACACCTTCCACGCCTGGAAGTCCGCACGTCATTCCCGCGAAAGCGGGAATCCAGTGCCTTACGAGGACATCCCCGGCTTCTGCAAGGCAGTCGAGCTCATCGACATCCGCAAGAGCGACTACGTCCTCACCCCCGGCCGCTACGTCGGCGCCGCCGCGCAGGTAGCCGACGGCGAGCCCTTCGAAGACAAGATGGCCCGGCTCACCACCACGCTGCGCGATCAATTCGCCGAGAGCGCCCGACTGGAAGCCGAAATCCGCAAGAACCTGGCGGGGCTGGGATATGAAATCTGATGCACGAGCTTGTGCAATGACCTCTTGCACAAGCTCGACTCGGCCCCAGCCATGAGTTCCAAGACCCTCGACTTCGCCGGCCTCGTCACCGCCATTCGGGAGGCGGATGCCGCACTGGCCGAGCAGGCAAGCCGCGCCGTCAACGTCAGCCTTACCCTGCGCAACTGGTTCATCGGCTACTACATCGCCGAATTCGAACTGCAAGGTGCCGACCGCGCCACCTACGGCGACAAACTGCTGCCCGAACTATCCAAGGCCCTGCGCGACCAGTCCGTCAGCAACAGCGGCCGGCGCCAGCTCTACGGCTACCTGGCCTTCTACCGCGCCTATCCCCAGATAGTGCGGACAGCGTCCGCACTATCTGCCCAGGTGGTATCCCGCCCGTTGCTGGAAGAAAAAGTGCGGACACTGTCCGCACAATCGCCGACCGCTCCCACGCCAGACCCGGAAACCCTCATCGGCCGTCTTTCCTACAGCCATTTCGAGCAACTGGTGGAGCTGCAAGACCCGCTCCTGCGCCGCTTCTACGAAATCGAAGCCCTGCGCGGCAACTGGTCGGTGCGCGAACTCAAGCGCCAGATCGCCAGCCAGTATTTCCAGCGCAGCGGTCTTTCCACCGACAAGGAAGCCCTGGCCCGCCAGACCCACGCCAAGGCCGAGCCGCAACAAAGCCGCCAGGTGATCCGCGATCCCTACGTCTTCGAATTCCTTGGCCTCAAGCCGCAGGAAGTCATGGGCGAGAGCCATCTCGAAGACGCCCTGCTCGACAAGCTGCAAGACTTCCTGCTCGAACTCGGCCACGGCTTCTGCTTCGAGGCCCGGCAGAAGCGTTTGCTGATTGGCGGCGAGCACTTCTTCGTGGACCTGGTCTTCTATCACCGCATCCTCAAGTGCCATGTGCTCATCGAGCTGAAGAACGACGCCTTCAAGCACGAACACCTGGGCCAGCTCAACAGCTACGTCGGTTACTACGCCAAAAACGAAATGGCCGAAGGCGACCAGCCGCCCGTAGGCATCCTGCTCTGCACGCGCAAGAACGAGGAACTCGTCGAATACGCCCTCGCCGGCATGAGCAACACCCTGTTCGTCTCTCGCTATCAGGTGCAACTGCCGGGCAAGGAAGAGATTGCGGCCTTCCTGCACAAGGCGGTGGAGGAGTTGGGGGGCGGGGATGAGTAGGGAGCAGCCCACGGTGCTCGGCGACTACTTCACGCTTCAGCGTGGAACTACCTACGAAAGCAAACTTCTCGACCAACCGGGGCCGGTGCTACTGGGTTTGGGGACGATTCAGCGAAATGGTGGATTTCGGTCTGACTCCCTGCGAACTTATGGTGGTGCCTCTCCTGAAAAACTTCTGGTTCGGCCAGGAGAGCTTTACGTATCTTTGAAGGATGTCACTCAATCGGCTGATCTGCTCGGTGCTGTAGCTCGTCTGCCACGAGACCATGCACCAGGACGGCTGACGCAAGACACGGTCAAGCTTGAGCCAAAAGGCGCTAACGTACCCATCGACTATCTTCACTGGGTAATGCGTACACCCGAGTACCGCAGCTACTGCAAAGGACGTGCAACCGGCACAACAAACTTGGGGCTGAGTCGCGAAGACTTTTTGTCGTTTCCAGCGAATGAGCCGAGCGACGCGCAAAGTCTCTTGGTAGCCACTCTGGATTCTCTCGACGACAAGATCGAACTGAACCGCCGCATGAACGAAACCCTGGAGGCCATGGCGAGAGCGATCTTCAAGTCCTGGTTCGTCGACTTCGACCCCGTCCGCGCCAAGGCCAGCGGCGAGTCCCCCGAATCCATCTGCCGCCGTCTCGGTCTGACTCCGGATGCTCTCGCACTGTTCCCCGACAGCTTTCAGGATTCGGAGCTTGGCGAAATTCCCGTGGGATGGAGCGCAGGGACGCTTGGCGATATTGCAGATCATCCCAAGCAAGGGATTCGACCAGACGAGATGACATCGGATACCCCGTACATAGCTCTTGAGCACATGCCTCGTCGTTGCATAGCACTGTCCGAATGGGGATACGCGGAGGGACTTGAAAGCAACAAGTTCAAGTTCAAGAAGGGGGAAGTCTTATTCGGCAAGCTTCGTCCTTACTTCCACAAGGTAGGTGTCGCTCCGCTTGACGGAGTTTGCTCGACCGACATCGTCGTTATTACACCCAAGACAGATAGCTGGTTTGGCATCGTACTAGGCCATGTATCGAGCGATGTCTTTGTCGAATACACAAACGCCGGATCAACGGGAACCAAGATGCCACGCACGAGTTGGAAGGAAATGGCCGCCTATCCACTTGCAATCCCGCCAGTGCCACTCGCAAGCGCATTTGCTGACAGTATTCGGCCAAGCGTTGGTCGCATCACTAGCGGAATCTTCGAGTCCAGGACGCTTGCTGCCCTGCGTGATACCCTGCTCCCCAAGCTGCTTTCTAGCGAACTGACCTGTCGACGGCAAGAGCGAAATCGTGAGTGCGCGTAATGGATATCACATTCCACTATCCGCCTGAATTGCTCCAACTGCTTGTTGATGCAATCCCGAAACTTTGCAAGTCCAAGCAGGATTTGCTCTTATTCTTCCAAGGCGCCGGGATCGCCAAGCCAACGCTGCAACCCTACACAGACTTGCTTCGGTCTAACAAAGTGGCGTTCAACAAATACCACGTCACAAGAGACGTGGTGGCGAAGATCAACGAGCAAGGCGAGGCGGGTCTTCGTGTGCGTAGAGAACTTCTCAAGCGCGTTACGGAGTTCGAAGACTTCAGCGTTTGTTGGGACAACGACCGAGCAGCTGCAAGAGGCCTGGTCGCACAGATTCGCGATCTCGTGAATGTGAAAGACAGCTTTACTCGGATGCGAATCGAGAAGGACGAAGAGAAGCGCAAGCACCAGGAGGAACGAGAGTCTGCTGCAAGGCAACTGGCTGAGCGTCGCGCCAGGCAAGACAAGATCAAGGCAGACTTGTTTTCATTGTTTGGGGAGACCGACGCTCACAATCGCGGCAAGGCATTGGAGGGCGTGCTCAATGATCTATTCAACTTCTATGGAATTTCCGTACGCGAGGCCTTCACGATCAAGGGAAAGTGCGGAGAGGGTGTCATAGAGCAGATAGATGGTTTGATCGAACTCGACGGGCATCTCTATTTGGTCGAAATGAAGTGGTGGAATACATCGATAGGCGTTGCCGAGGTCGCCCCACATCTGGTTCGAGTGTTCAATCGGGGCGGCCAAGTTCGCGGGATTTTTATTTCTTACTCGAACTTCACAGAGCCGGCCATCACGCAGTGTCGCGACGCACTTGCGAGAGGCACGGTGATTGTCATGGCCACATTGCAGGAACTGGTTGAAATCGTGGATTCCGATAGGGAACTGCGACGGTGGCTGACCGCCAAGACTCACGCGGCCATTGTCGATAAAGAGCCGTACTTCAAGCAATGAGGGGGCACATGTGACCGAATCCGACCTCGAACAAATCGCCCTCTCCTGGTTCCAGGACACTGGCTGGGACTACCTCCACGGCCCGGACATCGCGCCCGACAGCGACACGCCTGAACGCATCGACTATCGCCAGGTGCTGCTGCCCGGACATCTGCGCACCGCTCTCCATCGCCTCAACGCCTCCATTCCTGAATCCATTCTCGACGAAGTGGCCCACCAACTCGCCAAGCACGACCATCCCTCGCTGATCCTCTCCAACCAAGCCTTCCACGAAGCCCTCATCGCCGGGGTGCCGGTGGAAGTCGAGATAGCCGGCGAGAAGCGCGGCGACCGGGTGCAGGTGATCGACTTCGAGCATCCGGACCGCAACCGCTTCGTGGTGGTGAATCAATTCACCGTACAGGGCCACAGTCAAAAAGGTGCGCAGCCGCGCCGGCCCGATCTGGTCTGTTTCATCAATGGCCTGCCCGTGGCGGTGATCGAACTCAAGAACCCGGCCAATGAGCAGGCGGACATCTGGGCCGCCTACAACCAGTTGCAGACCTACAAGGAAGAGATCGCCGACCTCTTTGTCAGCAACGAAGCCTTGGTGATTTCCGACGGATTGCATGCGCGCATCGGTTCGCTGACGGCCAGCCGCGAGCGCTTCCTGCCCTGGCGCACGGTGAAGAACGAGAACGACCGGCCGCTGCTGGAGTTCGAGCTGGAAAAGGTGGTGCGCGGTTTCTTCGCCCCTGAACTGCTGCTCGATTACCTGCGCTACTTTGTGCTCTTCGAGACGGCGGACGGCCAGGTGGTGAAGAAGATCGCCGGCTACCACCAGTTCCACGCGGTGCGTGCAGCGGTGAAGGCGGCGGTAATCGCAGCCACGCAGCCGGCGGCCAATACCGCACAGGACCAATGGGCCACCTACGCCGAGCGGGTGAAGCCCGGCTCACGCATGGGCGGCATCGTCTGGCACACCCAGGGCTCGGGCAAGAGCATTTCCATGGTTTGCTTCGCCGCCAAGCTGATGCAGCAGAAGGAAATGCAGAACCCGACGCTGGTGGTGGTCACCGACCGCAACGACCTGGACGGCCAGTTGTTCCAGACTTTCGTCGGCGCCCGCTCGCTGCTGCGCGAGACGCCGCAGCAGGCCAGCAATCGCGACGAGCTGCGCACGCTGCTGGCGGGCCGGCCATCGGGCGGCATCATTTTTACCACTGTGCAGAAGTTCGCGCCGGAGCCGGGAGAGGCGGTGTTTCCGCTGCTCTCGCCACGCACCAACATCGTGGTCATCGCCGACGAGGCGCACCGCTCGCAGTACGGCTTTCGCGCGGTGCTGGACAAGAAGACCGGCCAGTACAAGTACGGCTTTGCCAAGCACCTGCGCGACGCGCTGAAGAATGCCACCTTCGTCGGCTTCACCGGCACGCCGGTGGAAGGCGCGGACAAGGACACCCGTGCCGTGTTCGGCGATTACGTCAGCATCTACGACATCCAGGATGCGGTGGACGACGGCGCCACGGTGCCGATCTTCTACGAAAGCCGCCTGGCCAAGCTGGACCTCAACCCGGCCGAGATGGAGCAGCTCAACGCCGACGTGGAAGAGGTGTTCGAGGACGAGGAAGACGCGGCGCTGAAGGAAGCGGCCAAGACCCGCTGGGCGGCGCTGGAAAAGCTGGTCGGCGCCCAGCCGCGCATCGACCAGGTGGCAGCGGATATCGTGCAGCACTTCGAGGCGCGCAACGGCGCGGTGGAAGGCAAGGCGATGATCGTCGCCATGAGTCGCGAAATCTGCGCCCGGCTCTACGCGGCCATCGTCGACTTGCGGCCGGCCTGGCATAGCGCCGACCCGGCGCAGGGCGCGATCAAGGTGGTGATGACCGGCTCGGCGGCTGATGCCGAACTGCTGCGCCCCCACATCTACAACGCCACGACCAAGAAGCTGCTGGAGAAGCGTTTCAAGGATTCCGCCGACCCGCTGAAGATCGTGATCGTGCGCGACATGTGGCTTACCGGTTTCGACGTGCCCTGCCTGCATACCATGTACGTGGACAAGCCGATGCGCGACCACAACCTGATGCAGGCCATCGCCCGGGTGAATCGCGTCTTCCGCGACAAGGAAGGCGGCCTGGTGGTGGATTACATCGGCATCGCCGCCGAACTGCGCAGCGCGCTGCGCACCTACACCGAAAGCAAGGGCAAGGGCCAGCCGGCGCTGGATGCCGCCGAGGCGCTTGCCAAACTCAAGGAGCTGATGGATGTGGCGCGCGGCGTGCTGCATGGCTACGACTACGCTGACTATCGGACCAAGGCTGCGGCGCTGCTGCTGCCTGCCGCCAACTTTGTGCTTGGTCTGGAAGATGGCAAGAGGCGTTGGGCCGACGCGGTGCTGGCCATTACCAAGGCCTTCTCGCTGTGCGGCACGTTGGACGAGGCGATTGTCCTGCGCGAGGAAATCGCCTTCTTCCAGGCCGTCAAGGCGGTGATCGCCAAGGCCACCGAATCGGACAAGAAGCTCTCGGAAGACCGCCAGAATGCGGTGCTCAAGCAGATTCTCGACAACGCCGTGGTGGCCCAAGGCGTGGAGGACATCTTCAAATTGGCCGGGCTGGACCGACCGGACATCGGCATTCTGTCGGACGCCTTCCTCGAAGAAGTGCGCCAGTTACCGCAGCGCAACTTCGCCATTGAGCTGTTGCAGAAGCTGCTAAGCGACCAGGTCAAGTCCCGCGCCCGGACCAACGTGGTGCTGGAACGCAAGTTCAGCGAACGCCTGCTGGCCGCGCTGAACCGCTACCGCAGCCGTGCCATCGAAAGCGCCCAGGTGATCGAGGAATTGATCGAGATGGCCAAGGAGTTCCGCGCGGCGGCCGAGCGCGGCGACGCCCTAGGGCTCACCGAATCGGAACTGGCTTTCTACGACGCCCTGGCCGACAACGAAAGCGCGGTGCGCGAACTGGGCGATGCCGTCTTGAAGCAGATTGCCGTCGAGATCACCGTCAAGCTGCGCAGCAGCACGACCGTGGATTGGCAGAAGCGCGACAGCATCCGCGCCCGGCTGCGCAATCTGGTGCGCATCACCCTGCGGCGCTACAAGTACCCGCCCGACAAGCAGGAAGAGGCGATCCGGCTGGTGCTCGATCAGGCTGAACGCCTATCAGGCGAGTGGAGTGAGGATCAATAGCCTCCATCAGTAAGTCCATTTTCGTGCGCAAGGGTGCCTTGCCGAACGAATATCTGGGGCCAGGAACCGACCTGTTGAGGCGGCCCTACCACACCGGACAGATGCTCTATTCAGACACCTGCCGCTGAGCCAACTGTGAAACGGCCGGCCGCAACGGCCGCGGAGCAGGCTGAATGATCTCGTCGGCCAATGCCTGCTTGGGCCGGACACCTGCCGTCTCACCAGCGCCAGCGCTTTGCGTCCCTTCGGGAAGTTTTTCGTGCCGTCTCACCAGCGCCAGCGCTTTGCGTCCCTTCGGGAAGTTTTTCGTGCCGTCTCACCAGCGCCAGCGCTTTGCGTCCCTTCGGGAAGTTTTTCGTGCCGTCTCACCAGCGCCGAGTTTTTCGTGCCGTCTCACCAGCGCCGAGTTTTTCGTGCCGTCTCACCAGCGCCGAGTTTTTCGTGCCGTCTCACCAGCGCCGAGTTTTTCGTGC
>JAIPCF010000024.1 GCA_021738385.1 Sulfuritalea sp.
CAGGCGATCTCTCTTCAGGCGTCATCGGCCAACCACGGCCTGCCGTCCTTGAGCAAGGACATGGGCGCTGATCTTTCCGGTCTGTTCGGCATCGGCAAGGATTCTTCGATTGGCAAGCGTACCGGCGCCGATCCCATTTCCTTGTTGGCCGGCGGTCAGGGCAAGCAGGTGTTCAAGGGGCTGGACGATGGGATGCGGCGTTTTGGCGGCTAACTTTCATTGTGATCACCGCCATCCCTGACGATGGAAGTCATGCCGCGCGCCCTCACCTCCAGCCCCTATCGTATGCACATAACTTCCCGTCATTCCGGCGAAAGCCGGAATCCAGGGGCGCCAGGTCAAACAATGTCGCCGTACAGATCGCGCCACTGCGGGTTCATGGCTTCGATAAGCTCCAATTTCCATGCGCGGCGCCATTCCTTGATGGCCTTTTCGCGCTGGATAGCGGATTCCATCGTTTCATGGCGCTCGTACCAAACCAACGTATGAACGCCGTATTTTTTGGTGAACCCTTCCGTCAGCTTGTTTTTGTGTTGCCAAACACGCTGCATGAGATTGGAGGTCACGCCTGCATAGAGCGTACCGTTTCTGCGACTGGCAAGGATATAAACGCAGGGTTGTTTCACCACGCCAGATTACTGGATTCCGGCTTGCGCCGGAATGACGGTGCCATTGAGATGAGTGCAGACGGCAGCTCCTCTCCCGCCAGGGGAGAAGGGAGCTTTGTGAGTCGCTCGCGCGACATTCGCGTTGATCCATGACTCGGATGGCCGCAGCGGACGCCGAGCTGGAGAAGGAAGATTTTCTCTGGGTGTTGGCCAGCCTGTGCGCATTGCTGCGCGTACCGTTTGATCGTGCTCTGACGGTACGCCGGCATCCGCCGCCATTGACGCTCGGCGCCTTGCACGAGGCTGCCCGTGCTCTGGGCTTGCAGACGAGCAGCGAGCAGCGCGGCGATGTGGATTGGCCGATCCTGCCCATGCCCTGCGTGGCTTTCCTTGCTTCCGACGAGGCAGGCATGGTCCGCATTGCTCCGGTAGTGATCGCGAAGTTCGATGATGACCGGCTACTGTGCTTCCGGCCGGGCGTGGACGCGCCGGAAACGATGACTCTGGCAGAGGCAGCCGCAGGTTTTCTGCCCGGATTGATAGTGGTAGGGCCGCCGGAGTTCGAGGAGCTGGGGTCGGGCAATCCGGATGACGTGGCGGACGAAAAGCAGGCTTTCGGCTTCCGCTGGTTCCTGCCGGAGCTGCTCAAGCACAAGTCGGTCTGGCGCGATGTGCTGATCGCCTCTCTTTGCGTCCAGTTGGTGGGGCTGGTGACGCCCTTGTTCACTCAGGTGATCATCGACAAGGTGGTGGCGCATCAGGCACGCAGTACGCTTTGGGTGCTTGCCGTCGGGCTGGCCATGTTCATGGGTTTCACTGCGGTGATGACCTGGCTTCGACAGTACTTGGTGCTGCATACGGGAAATCGCATCGATGCGGTGCTGGGCGCGCAGAGTTTCCGTCACCTGTTGCATCTGCCTTTGCCGTGGTTCGAGCATCGGCCGACGGGAACGCTGGTGGCGCGCTTGCATGGAGTGGAAACCATCCGCGAGTTTGTCTCCGGAGCGGCGGTAACGTTGATGCTGGACTTGCCTTTCCTGCTCATTTTCCTCGCGGTGATGTTCGCTTATAGCTGGCAGCTTTCCCTGATCGCGATCGGCCTGCTGGGTTTGATCTGTCTCATGAGCGTGCTGGTGGTGCCGGTGTTTCGCGAACGCCTGAACCGGCAGTTCATGCTGGGCGCTCGCAGCCAGTCGTTCCTGACCGAATACATTGCAGGCATTTCGACGGTGAAATCCTTGCAGATGGAGGCCCATGTCGAGCAGCGTTATGGGCAGTTGCTGTCGGCCTATCTGGCGGCCGGGTTTTCGACCAAGCAGGTGGGCAACAGCTATGGCGTGGCGGCCAATACGGCCGAACAAGCCATGACGCTGGGCATCTTGATCTTCGGCGCCACGCTGGTGATGCAGAACGACGGGTTTACCGTGGGCATGCTGGTCGCATTCCAGATGTTCGCCGGGCGCATGAGCCAGCCATTGTTGCGCCTGGTCGGCTTGTGGCAGGAGTTCCAGCAGGCCGATATCGCCGTCAAGCGCCTGGGGGATATTTTCGATATGCCGATGGAGCCGCATATCGCAAACCCGAGCCGGGTTCAGGGCGAGCAAGGCATGATCGATCTGGTGGAGCTTTCATTCCGCTACTCCGAACATCATCCCTGGCTCTACCGTACGTTTTCCTTGCGGTTCATGCCGGGCCATCTGACGGTGCTGATGGGGCCTTCCGGGAGCGGCAAGAGCACGTTGGCGAAGTTGCTGCTGGGCTTTTATCAGCCATCGGAAGGATTGATTCGCCTCGACGGCCGGGATATCCGCCATCTGGCCGCCAATGAGTTGCGCGAGGCCTTTGGCGTTGTGCCGCAGGAAACGACGCTGTTCTCCGGAACGATCTACGACAACCTGATGATGGCCCATCCGCATGCCACGTTCGACGATGTAGTTGCCGCCTGCAAGGCGGCCGAAATCCACGACACGATCGATGCCTTGCCCGACGGCTATCAGACCGAACTGGGGGAACGGGGAATCGGTCTTTCCGGCGGGCAGCGGCAGCGCATTGCCATCGCCAGAGCCTTGCTCAAGCGGCCTCGGGTGTTGATTTTCGACGAGGCGGTATCCAATCTGGACCAACAGACGGCCGAGCATTTTTCGCAAACGGTGAACCGACTCAAGGGCCGCGTCACGATCATCTTCATTACCCATCAGATTCCCAAGGGCTTGCATGTCGACGAGGTGGTTACGCTGCCGGGGGCGACACGACTGGAACTGGTGCAGGAGGAGCGGGGATGAAACTGCCCGGGATGCTGAGCGGGTGGTTTGTGCCACGGACAGAACCCGCTCCGCATGAGTTCGCGCCCCGCATGCTGCGGATCGAGCGCGCCGCGCCGAATCCGCTGGGGCGGACAGTGCTGCGGGTATTGGCGACGATGCTGGGCTTGCTGGCGCTTTGGGCCACGGTGGGGCACCTCGACATCGTCGCTGTCGCACCGGGGAAACTGGTGCCTAGCAGCTACGTGAAGATCGTGCAGCCCGCCGAGGCGGGCGTGATCAAGGATATTCTGGTCAGGGAGGGGCAGCCGGTCGTCACCGGTCAGGTATTGATGCGAATGGATGCCCTGATTGCCGATGCGGACGGCAAATCGCTGGAGGCGGAATATCAGCGCAAGCGCCTGGGCTTGCAACGCATCGATGCCGAGTTGGCGGGAACGGAGCTGGTGCTTGCCGGTGACGCTTCCCCTGCCCTGGCCGGCGAGATCCTCGCCCAGTACCGCGCCAACCGCGCTGCCTTGGCGGCGGCCCTGGCGGAGGAACGCACGCGCCTGGTAAAGGCTCGCCAGGACATGGCGGCGGCAGAGCAGGTGAAAGCCAAACTGGAGGCCTCCTTGCCCTACTATCGGGAACAGGACAAGGCTTACGAGAAATTGGCGAAAAATGGTTTTGTCGGCCCCTTGATGAACAGCGACAAGCGGCGCGAGCGGCTGGAGAAGGAGCAGGAACTCAAAACGCAGGAATTCGTGATCGAGTCGGCCCGTGCGGGGATCAGCCAGACGGAGAGGAAGCTGGTGCAGATCGAGTCGGATTATCGGCGCCAATTGCATGCCGAGCGCAACGAGGCCAGCGGCGCCCACGAAAAACTGGCGCAGGAAATTGCCAAGCAGTCCCACCGACAGGCGCTACTGGAGCTCAAGGCCTCCCAGACCGGCGTGGTCAAAGACCTGGCGACCCATACGGTGGGCACCGTGGTGCAGCCGGGGACCATCCTGATGACCCTGGTGCCCAGGGATGAAGCGCTGCGCGCGGAGGTCTGGGTAGGCAACGAGGATGTCGGCTTCATCCGTGCGGGGCAGCCAGTCAAGCTAAAACTGGCGACCTTCCCTTTTCAGCGCTACGGCATGATCAACGCCGTGGTGGAGCACATCGGCGCCGATGCGGCCGACGGCGGCACAACGAACGCCGGCAGTCCGCCGGACCATGTGGCGCGCGGGCAGCCCTTGCTTTATCGGGCGCTGCTTGCCATCGATCCGGCATCACGCGATCCCGAGGGGAATCACTTGCCGATTGCCGCCGGCATGCAGGTTTCCGCCGAGATTCATCTGGGACGCCGGACGGTGCTTGAATATCTGCTTTCGCCCATTCAGAAAGCCTGGCACGAGGCGGCACGGGAGCGCTGAGGCCACGTCCAAGTCCACTTGGCGCCGTCCCGTCAGCGCCGACTTTTTGCACGTCGACGTCAGCCTCTGCACAGAATACCCCGCCACCCAGACCGACGACCAGGCCTACCCAAAGTTGCAGCCGCCAAGCCAGCCGTTGACGTCGACCACTTCACCGATGAAATACAAGCCGGGTACGGCGTTGGCCGCCATGGCTTTTGATGACAAGGCGCGGGTATCGAGGCCGCCCAGCGTGACTTCGGCATTGCCGAAACCGAGCGTACCGAAAGTCATCAGACGCCAGCCGCTGGGGGCCGATGCGGCCGTTCATTCGGTGCCATTGATCGGAGCCTCGAACTTCACCCGCCTGAACTTCTACTGTGCAGCGTCACCATCGTGCCTTGCTGAATCAACCGCCGCGGCTGTACTCCTGCGTCCGAGCGCAGTGCCTATAGACGGAGTATCCAACTCGCTCCCCTTGGGTTGGCATGTACTGGATGAATGCCCAAATACTGCCGCCAATTTCCGGAAAGGACTACCCCGAACCTGGAATTATTGATCCGGCCGGAGTGAACTTGAAATTCCCGTTCGGGCTGAGCTTGTCGAAGCCCCATGCGCCCTTCGACAAGCTCAGGGCGAACGTTCAAGTAGGTTGCAGCCGAATCAATAACACCCGCCTGTGCATCATCAGCATATCGCCAGCGGATGCCGGTCCAGTCCGCGGGCGACAAAGCCGCGCATTTCGGCAGGCAACGATGCCAATACCCTCTGCGCGATCTGCTCCTGCTCGAATTCGACAAAACAACACGCCCCGGAGCCGCTCATCCGCGCGTCGCCATGTTGCCTCAGCCAGGCCAGATGCCGCGCCACTTCTGGGTACAGGTTGCAGGCCACAACTTCCAGATCATTGTGCCCAAAGCCCGGTCGCCAATCACTGGCAGCAATTGCGGGCGTGTCGCGGCACAAATCGTTGGACCGGAAGATTTCGAGTGTCGGTACCGCAATGGCGGGCACCAGCACCAGATACCATGCTGCCGGCAGCGCAATGTCGGAAAAATGCTCGCCAATACCTTCGGCAAAAGCGGCGTGGCCGTGAATGAAGATGGGGACATCGGCGCCCAGCGCGAGTCCAATCTGCTGCAGTTGCCGCGTATCGAGCCCGGTGCTCCAAAGATGGTTCAGCGCCAACAGCGTTGTCGCCGCATCTGAACTGCCCCCACCGAGGCCACCACCCATGGGCAGGCGCTTCTCGATATGCAGCGTGACCCCTTCACTGGCACCGCTTGCTTCACGCAGGGCCTTGGCCGCCCGCACGGTCAAGTCTGTCTCCGGCGGTACGCCCGGCAGTGGAGTGGCCAAGCGAATGTCGCCGTCGCTGCGTGGTTCGCAACGAATACGGTCTCCATAGTCAAGGAAGCGGAATACGGTTTGCAGCAAATGGTAACCATCCGCCCGACGGCCAACGACGTGAAGGAAAAGATTGATCTTGGCTGGCGCCGGCCAGTCGCGCTGCCAGTCGCTCATTCGGGGGCATCCCAGTCGTCGACGACGAGCTTGAGCTCGACGTCGCCACGACTCGCCTCCATGACCCGTAAAAGTCGGCGCTGGCGATACGGCAAAGTGTCACTGATCAGCACTTGCCAGCCGTCGACTTTCCCGCTCAGGGAGGGCTTGGCACCACGCATCCATTCGGCCATGGCCTCCAAGGGCAAAGGCGCTCCGAAAACACGCTGGGCCAATTGCGGTAAGTTATCTGCCTCAATCAGTGCCTGGTTTGGCTGGTGCAAGCGCGCACCGGTCGCGTCACGAGTCAGTTCGGCCAAACCCTGCCCCAAGGGAGACATGAATAATACGGAGTCTCTCTCGCGAGTGCGCTCCCAACGAAATTTCAAATGGTCGCTGCGTCCGCCCTGACGCAGCGAAATACGTCCTTCGGCGCTATAGACTTGCAGCGGCGGGCCCAGCTCAGGCGCAGTATCGGGTGACGTCTTCAACTCGGCGCAGCCCGCCAGCAACAGTGCTCCAAGGTAGGCCAGCCACAGGCGAATCGGTATTTGGCAGCTCAAGCTGCTTACCAGTGCGCCGCAGCTTGGGTCATCAACCCGCCGCAGGCCCTGCTTAGCGCAGTGTTGCCGTGACCCATGTTTTTCCGACCGATCCGACTCACTTCACAAATCGCTTGATCGTCGCGGCCAGCACCTCATTTTTCGGATGCGCCTTGGTCGCCTCGCGCCAGATATCCTTGGCCATATCTTGCCGGCCGAGAGCCCACAGCACCTCACCAATGTGGGCGGCGATCTCCGCATCGGGCCTCTTTTCATAGGCCTTTCGCAAGACATCGAGCGCTGCGGCCATTTTGCCCTGTCGGAACATTACCCAGCCCTTGCTGTCGAGAATGTAGGGATCATCCGGAGACAGAGCAAGCGCCTTGTCGACCAGACTCGCCGCCTCATCCAGCCGCAGATTTCTATCGGCAAGGGAATAGCCGAGCGCGTTGTAGCCTTGCGGCGATTGGGGCTGCAGTTCGATCAGACGCCGCAAATGACGTTCGAGTATATCCATGTGCCCGAGTTTTTCCGCTGCCAATGCCGTCTCGTAGAGAATATCGGGTTGGTCTGGATGCGCTTCCAGCGCCTTGACCAGATACGCGTAAGCATCGCTATGCCTACCTGCATCCCTTAGCAACTGGGATTCCGCCACCACCAACCGGGAATCTTCCGGCAATTTCGCCCGCGCACTCACGATCCGCTCGCGCGCCGCATCGAACTTGTTCTGACGCAATAAAACCTGTGCCGCACGAACTTTTGCCGGTACCAGATGTTCACCTGCCACAACCTGGTCGTACCACTGCACAGCTTCGTCAAGACGTTCGGCCTGCTCCGCAATTTGGCCGAGATAAAAGCGTGCCGGATTTGGATCGCCACGCTTCGTTTCAATAAACCGTTTGAGCTGCTGCTCAGCTTCAACCGTGTCATTTACTTGCAGCGACAGTATGCCGACAGCGTATAGCATTTCCGGATTTTCTGGATTGGCGGTGAGTAAACGCCGAAACTCGACCCGTGCCTCTTCATAGCGCTTTTCCGCAACCAATCCGCGGGCATAGGCCAAGCGTACATTCTGAACGTCGGGGTTCGTTTCCAGAAATTTTTTCAGAAATTCGATCTGCTCCGCACCTTTTTGCATCAGTTCGGCCTTGAACAAAGCCGCCACTTCCCAATTGGGGCGTTGCTCCAATGCCAAATCGATTTCGTGCCGCGCGCTATCCGCATCTCCCACACCATAAGCCGCCTGGGCTCGCACGAAGCGAGCTTCTGCCAGATCGAGGTACGGCTGGGTTATTCGATCGAGCAAGCTGCGTACAGCCACTTTGTCGGGATAGCGGACAAAGGCACCGACGACTTTAAGCAGGGCTGGACCCACTGTCTGCGGCGTTCCTGCTGCGAGATCGCGAGCGAGGCTGGTAGCCAACTCCTCTAGACGACCGCTGGCGAGCAGCAAGGTCGCCAGCATTTGCTTGGCCTGTTGCGACTCGGGTTCTAGGCTTTGCCAAAGTCGCGCGGCTTCCAAGGCGGCGTCGTACTGACGCGCATGAAATGCTATTTCAGCCGCCCTGCGCACTATTCGCGGATCGCGCGTGCTAGTCGCCAGCTCAAGATATGCACTGGCTGAAAGTGCGAACTGGCCCTTCTGCGCGGCCATTTCCGCGAGCAGGAACTGGTAAAGAATCTGTCCCGTAAGCTCCAGCTTGGGCAGCCGGCCCTCATTCGCGGGCGCAGTAGCGACAGCCGGCTTCGCCGCTGCAGGTGCCTGCGTTGGTGCCGGCGCTGACGCGGGTGAGGATTCAGGCCCAGGCGCTGCTACGGGTGCTTGCGCCGTTGAGCAAGCACTGGTCAGTGCAAGAATAGTCACGAAGACGGATGGGTAAAACTTCATTTGCGCGGCACCTGTAAAACACTGTGTCAAACCCGGCCATCAAACACGACTGACAAGGCTGTCACATACAATGCAGCGATGTTAGCAGTTTCGCCGATTGTTTCGCACGGGGCCGGTCATGCCTGAATTACCCGAAGTCGAGGTCACCCTCAGGGGCATTGCGCCGACCTTGACCGGAGAGCAGGTCACTGGCGTGACCTGCAGGACTCCCGCCCTACGCTACCCACTACCGACCCGGCTTGGGATAATTCTCAAAGGGCACCGTCTGAAAACCGCGATCCGCCGCGGCAAATATCTACTGCTTGGTTTTAGCCACGGCCATCTTCTGATCCACCTCGGCATGTCGGGCAGTCTGCGACTGGTCGCCAGCACGCTCCCGGCCGAAAAGCATGATCATTTTGATCTGATGTTCGATATTCATGGCGAGACTGTGGCCATGAGACTGAGAGACCCCCGGCGCTTTGGCGCAATCCTCTGGCTGGAAGGTGATCCGCTCCGGCATCCGCTGCTGGCGGTACTTGGCATTGAACCTTTGAGCGACGAATTCAGCGCGGCCTGGCTAAAGAACCGTCTCACGGGACTCACGGCTGCGATCAAGCCGACATTGATGGACAGCCACCGCATTGTCGGAATTGGCAACATCTATGCTTCGGAAAGCCTGTTTCGGGCCGGCATTGATCCGCGCCGGGCAGCCGGGCGCATTTCTAGTACTCGACTGGAACGTCTGGTAGCGTCGATCAAGACAACGCTTGCTGCCGCGATCGATGCAGGCGGCAGCAGCCTGCGCGACTTCATCAAATCCGACGGAAGCTCAGGCTATTTTCAGCAACAATACTTTGTCTATGGTCGCAGTGGGAAGCCCTGCCGCGTCTGCGGCACTCCGATTCGGGAGCTAAGACAGGGGCAACGTGCAACGTTCTTCTGCTCTCGCTGTCAGCGCTAGCGGATTGCAACGCGCTTCTATTTGGCCGTGAGCTGTAAAAACTTGGCCATGAGCTGATCTTTCGATTCCACATGACTCGGATCATCAGGAATGCAATCGACCGGGCAAACTTCCCGGCATTGAGGCGTATCGAAATGACCGACACATTCGGTGCATTTGGCGGGATCGATGATGTAGATATCGTCGCCTTGTGAGATCGCGTTGTTCGGGCACTCGGGCTCACATACGTCGCAATTAATGCATTCATCGGTGATCATCAGGGACATGATTTTTTTCCTTTGAGATAGCTTTTAATCTTCAGTCGCTTTGTTGATTTTTTGGGCCAGCCGGATTTGGACTTGCGGCGGAACAAACTTGGAGACGTCACCGCCCAATGACGCTATTTCACGCACCATGGTCGCCGAAACAAACATGTACTGATCGCCCGGTGTCAGAAATACGGTTTCGACATCGGGGTAGAGGTTGCGGTTCATGCCCGCCATCTGGAATTCGTACTCAAAGTCCGAGACGGCGCGCAAACCGCGCATTATCACGCTGGCACCGTGCTGACGCATGAAATCCATGAGCAGGCAGTCAAAACCATGGATTTCAATATTCGGATAACCCACCAGCACCTCGCGCGCTATATCTACACGCTCTGCCAGTGAAAACAGGGGATGCTTGGTACGGCTCTCGGCGACACCAATAATGACGCGCTCAAACAGACTCGAAGCACGCTTCACAAGGTCTTCGTGTCCGCTGGTAAGGGGATCGAAAGTCCCTGGATAAACGGCGATACTTTTGCTCATGCCTGCTCCAGCAGATGAAAGAAAACCTGACCGGCCCGCCCCTGTTTCACTACCGACCACTGGCCAAGTTGCTGCAAAGGCTTCTCGGCCTCGGCATACAGTCTCGAATTGGGAGCTGCCAATCCATCTAGCAGGGGCTCAACGCGAGCGAGCCAGTCTTGCCCGTATGGCGGATCGAGAAACAACAGATCGAATCGTCGCGCGGACTGGGGAGCGAATTTTAGCGCATCGCAGCAAAACAGTTCCAACCGCGGGCAGCCAAAGTTTTCGGCCTGTTTTTTTAGTGCCGCAAAGGCCGAACGGGAACGCTCGACCAAAGCGACGTAGTCAGCGCCGCGTGACGCGGCCTCGAAACCGAGAATTCCGCTGCCGGCAAACAGGTCAAGACAACTCAACCCGCCAAGATCCTGTCCCAACCAGTTGAACAGGGTTTCACGCACTCGATCCGGCGTTGGTCTCAAGCCTGGGGTGTCTTCGACATGCACCAGGCGGCTGCGCCATGTACCTCCGGTAATACGGATGCGGCTCAAAACTCAATCGGTTGCTACGACAACCGTGACAAGATTCTCCGCCTTGACATGCCGTGCAAAAGCGGCTTTGACCTGGGCTACCGTAACCGCGTTGATTTTTGCGGGAAAATCGTCCAGATACGTCAATGGCAGGTCGTAAAACCCGATCGTGGAAAGATAGCCGAGCAGTTTGGCATTGCTGTCCATGCGCAAAGCCTGACTATTGACCATATTCTTCTTTGCAGAAGACAACTCGTTTGCCGTCGGCCCTCTGGCGATGAAGTCGCTGAGTACCTCATTGACGACCTTGAGCGCGTCGCTGACTTGCTCCCGCTTGGTTTGGAGACCAATTTCAAACGGGCCCTCGAGTTTGCGCGGCGCGAAATAGGAATACACACTGTAGGCATAACCCCTTTTCTCACGGACCTCCTTCATCAGTCGCGAAACGAATCCACCTCCGCCGAGCGTGTAGTTCCCGACCAGCAGGGCAAAATAGTCGGGGTCGCTGCGGCGGATTGCAGGCAGGCCGATGTGAACATGGCTTTGTGCAGCGGGGTGAGCGATTTTTATTACATCTGTTGCCGGCAACTTCACCGGCGGAGGAGTCAGCGCATCGTTGCCCGCGGGCAGAGCCTCGGTCAAATTCTGGGCAATGACTTCGGCTTCGGCCCGCGACACGTCTCCAATGATCGAAACAATGGCACCGCGAGCGCCGTAGTGCTTGCGATGGAAGTCCACCAGATCCTCTCGCGTGATCGAGGCGACACTTTCAGCCGTGGGACTATCGCCATAGGGATGATCTGGATAGATCGCCTTGGCGAAACGCTTGGCGGCGATCGCGTCTGGCCGCGTCTCGGATTCACGAATTGCGGCGATGGATCGACCTTTTTCTCGCTCCAGCACCGACTGCGGAAAAGTCGGCGCTGACACTACGGTGCGCAAAAGCCCAAGCGCGGCCTCACGCTCGGTTTTGCTCGAAAGCGTTCGCACCCGGATACTGGAACGGTCATTGTCCGCACCGCCGCTGAGCCTTGCACCGATATCCACCAGACGCCCGGCAATTTTCTCTTCGTCAAGATCGCCCGCACCCGCCTCCAGCAGGCCTTGGGTCAGCCCGGCAACGCCAGACTTTTCAGTCGGAACAAAAACACCGCCGGCTGAAAAATCTATCTGAACATCGAGAATGGGCAATACCCGCGTTTCGATGAAGTAGACCTTTGCCCCGGAGGGCGCGAGCCAATGGTCTATCTTGACACCCGCCAGGGCGAGCGTCGATGTCAGAGCGGACAAAACAAGGATTATCAGGGTACGCATCAGTGCCTCACTGCCCCGGAGGGCTTTTTCGGTTTGCTTTGCTCCAGCGGCTGCGGATCAAGTACGGCTATGGTCAGGGTATCGTCTTTGAAGTATTTCTTCGCCACGGCCTGCACTTCTTCGGCAGTCACGCTTTTCAGTTTCTCCAGCATCAAGTCCATGTCTTTCCAAGAATTCCCGGCCGCTTCTGTACCACCGATCTCCATGGCCTGCGCCATCAGCGAGTCGCGCTTGTAGATTTGCGCGGCAACAGACTGGATCTTGACCCTGTTCAATTCCTCGACCGAAACACCTTCATCCTGAACACGCTTGATCTCGGCTCGCAAGGCTGCTTCCAGTTCGTCGATGGTTTTGCCTTCGGCCGGCTGTCCATCGACGATGAAACTTGCCTCGCCGCGTAGCGTCCCGTCATAACCAGCGCCAGCGGACTGTGCAATACGCGTACCACGCACCAGGTTTTTCGAGAAGCGTGACGCGTCGTGACCGTCGAGCACTGACGCCAGCACATTCAGCGCATATGGATCACGATCCGTGTTGACGTCGCGCAGTTTTGGCGTTTTCCACGCCATGGCCAGGTAGGGCAGCTTGGCCGGCGCCTTGACGCTTATCCGGCGGATACCGATCTGTTGAGGTTCATTTTGCGGCTTGCGCTCAGGCAATGCATGGCGCTTGTGCTTCCCGTAATACTTCTTTGCCAGGCGAAACACTTCCCGGTGATCGACATCCCCCACCACCACCACATAGGCGTTGTTAGGCTCATACCATTGCCGGTACCAGCGGCGGGCATCCTGCCAGGTCATGTGCTCCAGATCATCCATCCAGCCGATAATCGGACGCCGATAGGGGTGCGCCTGAAACATCGCCGAATTCAACGCTTCGTACACCTTCGCGTGCGGGTTATCGTCCGTGCGTAGCCTCCGCTCCTCCATGACGACCTTGATCTCGGAGGCAAATTCCTTGGCATCCAGTTTTAGATTTACCATGCGATCCGCTTCGAGCTTCATCATCTCGGGCAAGGCCGCTTTGGGCACGATCTGGAAATAGGCGGTGAAATCCCGGCTGGTAAATGCGTTGTCACGACCGCCCGCCTCGGCCACCCGCTTGTTGAACTCTCCCGCCTTCAGGTTTATTGTGCCCTTGAACATCAAGTGCTCAAGCACGTGCGCGACGCCCGACGTACCGTCCTTTTCGTCCATGCTGCCGGCGCGATACCAGACCATATGCACGGCAGTCGGCGCCCGGTTGTCTTCCTTGACGATGACACGCAGGCCATTGGCAAGCTGCGTTTCAAATGGATTGGCAAAAGTCGGCGCTGGCAGCACGGCGATCAGTAGTGCGGAGTAAGTGGTTAGCAAAGATCTCATGGGCTTTGATGTATTTTGTACAGTTGAAAGGCTGATTCCGCCAAAGTTTTTGCCCGCGCTTGCAGGCCTTGGGCCGAAATCACAAAGAGGGCTTCTGCTAAAATCGAGCTACGCATCTTAGCGCGGCTTCAGCTTCAGACCACATCCCGCATGTTTGGTTTCCTCAAGAATAAATCCGACCCCTCTGACCAGGTAACCGAGCAACAGGCGCCTCGCCCCGCATGGGGCGAACGCCTCAAGGCCGGCCTTTCGCGCACACGCGACACGCTCAATACTCCGCTAACCGAGCTCTTCAGCAGGGCCCGGATCGATGGCGAACTTCTCGACGAGCTCGAAATGACGCTGTTGATGGCCGATTGCGGCGTCGAGGCAACTCAGTGGCTACTGGCAGAATTGAAAGCCAGCGTCAAACGCGACAAACTGGAAACGCCGTCCCAACTGAGCGCCGCCCTGGCAAAAGGTCTCGAAACCCTGCTGACACCGCTCGAAAAGCCGATTGAACTTGGCGCGCATCAACCTTTCGTGATCATGATTGCCGGCGTCAACGGCGCTGGCAAGACCACCTCCATAGGCAAGCTTGCCAAGCACTTCCAGAGTCAGGGTAAAAGTGTTCTGCTCGCCGCAGGTGACACTTTTCGCGCCGCTGCGCGTGAACAACTGACAGCATGGGGCGAGCGCAATGGGATAACCGTCATCGCCCAGGAATCGGGCGATCCTGCAGCTGTGGTGTTTGACGCCATCAACGCCGCCAAGGCACGCAAGATTGATGTCGTTCTGGCCGATACGGCGGGACGCCTGCCGACACAACTACACCTGATGGAAGAGATCGCCAAGATTCGGCGTGTGATCCAGAAGGCCGACTCCACTGGACCACACGAGGTCCTGATGGTGCTTGACGCCAACATCGGCCAAAATGCAGTCCAGCAGGTCAAGGCTTTTGACAAAGCCATTGGCGTTACCGGGCTGGTAATTACCAAGCTCGACGGTACCGCCAAGGGTGGTGTACTTGCGGCCATTGCCCGCCAGTGTCCGAAACCCGTGCGCTTTATCGGGATCGGTGAAGGTATCGATGATTTGCAAGCTTTTCGCGCCAGCGAGTTCGTCGAGGCGCTGCTGGGACCCACCTAGTGATTTGTTTTGATCGCGTTGGCAAGCGCTACCCTCCCGGGGGCGCCGCGCTTTCCGAACTCAGCTTTGAAGTGAGCGAAGGGCAACTGGTGGTGGTAAGCGGCCACTCCGGAGCAGGAAAATCGACCCTGCTAAAGCTTATAGCGGCTATCGAGAAACCGAGTTCCGGAACCATTCTGGTCGGGGGACAAAATATCGGCAGCTTGTCGCGCTCGGCGCTACCTTACCTGCGCCGACGCATCGGTATCGTATTCCAGGATCAAAAGTTGCTGTTCGACCGCAATGTGTTTGAGAATGTGATGCTGCCTCTGTCGATCGCCGGATTTCCGCAAAGGGATGCCGCACAGCGCGTACGCGCGGCTCTCGACAAAGTCGGGCTGGCCCGACGCGAGAAAGCGCTGCCAATCATGCTGTCAGGTGGTGAACAGCAGCGCCTGGCTATTGCCCGCGCTGTTGTCAGCCGACCCAGCCTGCTGCTGGCAGACGAACCGACCGCGCATCTTGATCGGGAAACCGCGACCGATGTCGCCCGGATATTTTCCGAGTTCAATCATGTCGGCGTTACCGTGCTGGTTGCAACGTATGCTTATGAACTGTTTCCGGCGACGCAGCATTTGCGACTCGATCACGGCAGATTGCTACAGTGAGGATCTGGATCGCTCATCATTCGGATGCAGCTTGGCATGCGCTTCGCAAACTGGCTGTTGCGCCCATAAATAGCCTGCTTTATCTACTGGCGATTGGGGTAACTCTTGCGCTGCCAGCCGTTGGTCAGATGCTGCTCACAAACGCCGCGCGTCTGACCGAGTCGACTCCGCCGGCACCCCAGATATCAATCTTCATGGCGTCAAGAGCCGACTCGAAAGCAACGAAGGATGTTTCAGAGCGGCTGCGCAAACACGTAGGAGTGAAAAGTCATCAGTTTTTGTCCAGAGAAGAAACTCTGTCACGCATGAAGGGCAATCCGGATCTTCGCGACGTGATCGACGCCTTGTCAAGCAATCCATTCCCCGACGCCTTCGTGGTCGCCGCAGCCGACGACAGCCATTTGGCTATGGAGAAACTTGCCGACGAATTCCGCAAGTGGCCCAATGTTGAGCACGTTCAACTTGATTCGCTCTGGGTGCGTCGGCTCGATGCGTTGCTGAACCTCGTCCGCACCTCCGTAATACTCCTCGGCGTCTTGCTTGGCGGCGGGCTGGTGGCCATCAGTTTCAGCATTATTCGTATGCAGATACTGACCCATCGAGCTGAAATCGAAGTCAGTCAACTACTCGGTGCGACGGATGGCTATATTCGGCGGCCCTTTCTCTACTATGGCGTTCTGCTTGGCCTGAGCGGCGGATGCGTAGCTTGGTTATTGGTGGGTGCCGTTACACTCTGGCTGCGAACTCCTCTGGGCGAATTGGCGCATCTGTATGATCTCGTTTTTTCGCTCCAAACTTTGAATCCGCGCGACTCGGCCCTGC
Organism: Sulfuritalea sp.; assembly: GCA_021738385.1. Taxonomy (GTDB): domain Bacteria; phylum Pseudomonadota; class Gammaproteobacteria; order Burkholderiales; family Rhodocyclaceae; genus Sulfuritalea. The sequence continues at coordinate 15,700 of JAIPCF010000024.1, forward strand.
TGCTTGGCTTGTCCGCAAGCTTGGGCTGGCTAGGGGCAATGGTTTCGTTGCAGCAACAATTGGGGCAATTCCGATGACCCAAGTATTTGGAAAAAACCTACATTTGAGCGGGTCCGGGCTCCAACATTGAATAGAAACGCTCCATTCGGGCGATAATATGCACATGAACGAAGAACAAACAGACGAAAAATCTCCAGAAATTGCAGCTAGCAATCCATCGCAAGCAGATAAAGGACACGCTGACTCACCCGCTCCCGAGTCAGCGGATGGTGCAACAACACCGAGCGCATCGGCCGCTGAGGCTCAGCGCAATGAACCGCCACCTCAGGATCCGCGTCGGCGTTTGCGGGAATTGCTGGCAATTCCGGACCATCAGCGTACGGACGCAATTTGGGACGAGATCATCGAGTTGGAAATTTGCCTGGCGCCCGGTAATCGTATTCAAGGTGCCCCCTCGGATCCCGGCCGACGACAGGGGCAAGGGCAGCAAGGGCAAGGTAGGCGGCCTGAGCAGCAGCGACGTCAGGACCAAACGCCTGGAGCAAAGCCTGCAAAGCGGTTTTTCAAAAAGCCCAAGCGCCCTCAAGGGTCGCCTCCAAAAACCTGAATCAACTGAGGCCAGCAAATCCTGACTAAATTTGTCGGGAACTTCTTCAGCGCTTAGCACTCTCAGTTCAGGAGTGCTAAAATTTGGCTAAGGAGGCTGAACCATGAACCAATCTGCAACTATTGATCATTTGCCGATGCTTGCCGCTGGCGGTAGTATCGAAGCCTACATTTCTGCCGCGAATCGCGTGCCGATGTTGAGCGAGGCTGAAGAGCAGAAGCTTGCCCGTCGCTTTCGTGAGGAAGAGGATCTAGACGCAGCGCGCCAGTTGGTGACATCTCACCTTCGCTTGGTGATCGCCATTGCCCGCAAATACTTGGGTTATGGATTGCCGCATGCCGACCTTATTCAGGAAGGCAATATCGGTTTGATGAAGGCGGTCAAGCGCTTCGATCCGGATCGAGGGGTGCGTCTGGTGTCATTTGCGATGCACTGGATCAAGGCTGAAATCCACGAATACATCCTGAAAAACTGGCGTCTAGTCAAAATTGCTACAACCAAGGCGCAGCGGAAACTCTTTTTCAATCTGCGTAGCATCAAAGCGTCGCTTGCCCAAGATGAAAACTCGAGGCAGGGTTTCAATACGCTGGGTTCTGAAGAGGTAATCGCGGTGGCCAAGCAACTTGGTGTCAAGCCCGAAGAAGTGGTCGAGATGGAGACGCGTCTGACTGGTGCCGATGTATCCCTCGAGCCGATATCGGATGATGACGAGGACAGCTTCGCACCGATCGCCTATCTGACGGCAGACCGTAGCATTGAACCTTCCGCAATACTGGAACGAAAGGAATTCGACCACCTGCAGGATGTGGGCCTCAGTTCGGCTCTGGCAAGCTTGGATGATCGTAGCCGTACCATCGTGCAACGACGTTGGCTGGCCGCAGACGGCGAAGAAACTGCAACCCTGCATGAACTCGCCGACGAGTATGGCGTATCGGCTGAACGAATTCGTCAGATCGAAGTCAAGGCTATGCAGAAAATGAAGAGCCAACTCGCCGCCTAAGGCGATAGCAAAAAATCAAAAAGGGCAGCCTTCGATTTGGGGCTGCCCTTTTTGTTTGTCCAGTTTTCTGCCGTGCATTAGGCGCCAAATACAACTCAACCGCGCTGGCCGCATTCAGTCCTGCTGAATGCACCTGAAAGGGATCGGCATCCACTCGAACATTCGACGGCTTCTGATCGCTACAGGTAGTGATCGATCAACAGAGCTGCAAACAGCAGCGCGAGATACAGAATCGACCAGCGGAATGTTATGCGCGCCACGACGTCTGAATAGTCTCTCCAAATCAACCAGGCATAGCCAAGAAACACGGTGTCGAGAAGCACGGCAGACGTCAAATAGAAACCACCTGACATACCAATCACGTAAGGCACCAGAGTCACCAGCGACAGACCGACGGTATAGAGAAATACGTGGCGGCGGGTGTATTCGGCGCCATGTGTTACCGGCAGCATGGGCAGGCCCGCCGCAGCGTATTCTTTTGTGCGATACAGAGCCAACGACCAGAAATGCGGCGGCGTCCAGACAAAAATTATCAGGAACAGCAGCCATGCCTCGCCTGGCGCATTGCCGGTCACGGCAGCCCATCCAAGCACCGGCGGCATGGCGCCAGAGGCACCGCCGATAACAATGTTCTGGGACGTATTGGGTTTCAGAAAAATCGTGTAAATCACTGCATAACCGACAAAGGTCGCAAAAGTTAGCCACATGGTGAATGGATTTACCCAAGCGTAAAGCATGAATAAACCGATGCCACCCAGAACTCCTGAGACAACCGCCGTTTCCAGCGAATTCACATCTCCCTGCGGCAATGGCCTTCCACGGGTACGCGCCATCAACGCATCGATCTTTTGCTCAATCAGGCAATTTGCCGCGGCGGCGGCACCTGCAACCAAAGCAATTCCTACGGTTCCGGCCAACAAAATACGCCAGGGCACCATGCCGGGCACGGCTAGGAACATGCCTATCACCGCGCAAAAAACGATCAGCGATACGACCCGCGGCTTTGCCAGTTGAAAATAGTGGCGCAGACGTTCGGAGCTGTATTGCAATGTAAGGGTATTGGTTTTCACGCTTGAGAGATGAGCGGTTGAGGCCGGAACAATGGCGCGAGTTTAACATGCGCCCCTAGGCAAAATGCCTGTGCCCGCAGGCAGCACCGGTGGGAGGGATTCATGGCGCTATCGCGCCAAATGGCTTCACTCAAAATTTGACCAGCTTGCCAAGTTCGCGAATGAAAGCTTTGGGCTCAGGGTCTTCAGTGTATCTAAACACCAGTAGGCCACGCCGGTCCACCAGGTTGATCTTTCGGCTCTCACGCCCGCCAAGAAATTGAAATACCTTCTCGTCAACTGCCTTGATCGTAATCAGATCCGGATGGATAGCCAGCAGCTCAGGCGCGGGAACGTTTGCGTCGGTGATCAGCCAGAGTCGCTCGACACGGGCCATATTGCGCCCTTGTGCGGTACGTGCCTGGCGAGTCAGGTAAAGCGTATGTCGGCAGCGTTCATCGCATGCTCCGGGAGCAGCGAAAACGACCCACCAATTCCCGCTGACTTCGGGATGCCTCAGCGCTGCACCATCGCTGCGTTGCAGAAGCTCAAACGGTAGCGCCACCGGTGTCAATGGTTCGCCGACTATTGCCTTGACCGTTGGCGGCGAAACATAGCGAAAATACAGCGCCGCAAACAATGGCAGGACGCCGATCGCGACAATCGCCAGAAGTATCAATCTTCCCCTTTTTTGGTTACCCGGCTCAGTGGCAACCGATGCAGGATCACTGTCCGCGAGTTGCGAGTTTGTTTGCAAGTCAGTCATCTCTTTTTCGCCAGGCAAACAAGCCATAAGCTGCGGCCATCAATGCAAAAACTGTCCACATTGCCGCGTAGCCGTAGTGTCGTGTCGCCGGATTCTCCGGACTACCCCAGTCGCGGATCAAGCCATCGCCGTTGTCACTGGTTTGCAGCAATATCACCGGCAACACATCCAGGCCACTGGACTTTCGGTATTCCAGCTCACGCACATGCTGCCAGACGGCCCCTTGCGGGAGGGTTTTCTGCAACTCAAACGTTCGGGTTTCGAAGCTGCGGGTGACTCCGCCAATATCGATCTCCCCAATCGGCGTGAAAACGGATGGCATGTCTGATCGCAGACGCGGCGCGGCTGTCCAACCACGGTTGACCAGCACAACCACTTTGCCATCCAGCAACTGCAATGGTGTCAGAACATGGTAACCGGCCCGGCTTCGATAAATCTTGTTGTCCAGGAACAAAGTCTCCTTCGGAAGCCAGCTTCCACGCACTGTCGCTGCTCTGTCTAGCAGCTTTTCACGGTCTCGCTCGTGCGCAGACAGCTTGATCGGAATGGAGACAAGCGCTGCCTGTTCTCGCTCAAAGCGCTCGCCTCGAGTTTCGGCACGCCAGAGCTGCAAGCGGGCCATTCCCAGACAGGTCAGAATTAGCAGGGCAATTAGCGACAAACGCAGAAAGCGACGCTTGAGAATTGAGCTGGACATCGAGTGTGCCGTGTGTGGTGAATTTGAACGCAGGCGAACTGTGGGTCCGGTAGACTGCCCGTTTTCAAAGGAGAAGTGCATGCGAATCATCGCCGTATTGATGCTGATCGCCATCATCGCCAGCCTTTTCAGCGCTCTGGTGTTTGTCTATCGCGACCAGGGTCAGAGCAAAACCCGCGCTGTCAAGGCGTTGTCCCTGCGTGTGGGCCTGTCTCTGTTACTGTTTCTGATGTTGATGGGATCCTACAGACTGGGCTGGATAGGCGAGCGCCTGTGATCCGCGAGGCTCCAGTCTGATGCTTGGCGTACGACAATCACAACCAATAGACGACAATAAACAAGCCGAGCCAGACAACATCCACAAAGTGCCAATACCAGGCAACCGCCTCAAAGGCAAAGTGACGCTCCGCGGTGAAATGACCTTTCATAGAACGAACAAGTATCACGATCAACATGGTTGCACCAAGCGTTACGTGAAAGCCATGAAACCCGGTCAACATGTAAAAAGTTGACCCATAAACGCCGGTGGTCATCTTGAGATTCAAGTGACTGTAGGCTTCAAAATATTCATAGGCCTGCAGGCTGATGAACACCAGACCAAGCACAATGGTCATTGCCAGACCAACAATCAATTGCTGGCGCTTGTTCGCAAGCAATCCCCAATGCGCCCAGGTAATCGTGACGCCCGAACTCAGTAGCAGCAAGGTATTGATTGCCGGAATACCCCAGGCATGCATCGGGGTAAACAAATCCTTGGCCGCAGGACCAGCGGTTGGCCACTGATCCTTGAACCCTTCCCAAAGCAGCGCCTGGTCGGGGCTGGCGATATCCGGAACAGAAAGAACGCGGACATAAAACAGCGCCCCAAAAAAGGCCGCGAAGAACATGACTTCCGAAAATATGAACCAGGACATCGCCCAGCGAAATGAACGATCAACCTGACCGTTGTAACTGCCGCTCTCGGATTCTCCGATTACGCGGCCGAACCAGCCGAATAGCATGATGGCCAGAACAACAAACCCACCAATCAGTACCAGGCTACCGCCGGCAACCGAATTCATGGCCAATACCGCTCCGGTTGCCAGTAGAAGCAACGCCAGCGATCCAACCAACGGCCAATGCGAAGGCTGGGGTACGAAATAGCGGCTTGCAGACGCTGGGTTACTCATATTGACCTCCTCCAATTCAAATTCATATTATCTGTAGTGCGCTGTTACCAATTGGCTCACCGCATCACTGCCCGCTGACTTTGGTCGCTACTGCAACCAGGGTAAGCACGAAAACAAGCATGAAGACCAGCGCCGTGATCAAAATCCGCAGTGGAGACAATGACGGCGCATCTCGCTCGTGCAGTTGGTGGCCGCGAACTCCCAAGAGGCCCCAGGCAACGGTGCGAATGGTACGCAACAGTCCATCCTTCGGCTTCATCGAATTCGGCTCCGACATTGATCACGTCCGCCCTTCCATCGACACCGCGGGCTTGTCCACGCTGCCTGCAGGGATCTCGAAAAAGGTATACGAAAGCGTGACGGTATTGACATCGCTCGGTAAATCCCGATTGAGAACAAATACAACTGGCATTTCGCGCACTTCATACGGTGCGAAAGTCTGCTGCTTGAAGCAAAAGCAATCCAGTTTCCGGACATATTCACCCGCGTGCTGCGGACCGTAGCTGGGCACCGCCTGACCGATAACTGTAGTATTTCGCGTGTTTTCAACCCGATAAGTCACATTGATAATGTCGCCCGTGCTGGCTTGAAGAGTTTTTATCTCGGGGCGAAACAGCAATCCGCCTTCGTGGCTGTTCGCATCGAACTCGAGCACTACCGGACGCGCAGGAATCGCTGAAGCCGCGACACGCTCCGCACGATCGATATCGTAGAGGCCGACCCAGTCGCAAAAGGCTTTGTAAAGCCGGGGCTGCGCTGATACAAAGAGCAGGCTACCAACAATTACGGTCAGCAACAATCCAACAACGCGCCGATTGCTGGCAACCGTTGAACGGCCATTTTCCTTACCGGCTAGTCCGGTACTGAAGTTCAACTGTTGGCTAACCATTGCCTCAAAATGATGCTCAAAAAAGTGAGGACTGCGAACAAGGCGAGACCGACCCCGATGCGCCGGTTGCCCGAATCGCGTGAGTTATCACGGGTCACGCGTGTGCCTCGGCAGGATCAAATGCGGGCGGCTCTTCAAAGGTGTGGTAAGGCGCCGGGGACGGTACCGTCCATTCCAGTCCGTGCGCGCCATCCCATGGCCTGCTTTCTGCCTTGGCGCCTCCCTTCACAGCCTTGAAGACCACCACCAGTACCAGCAACTGACTAATGCCGAAACCAAAAGCGCCTACGGTCGAGATCAAGTTGAAATCCGCAAACTGCTGCGCGTAGTCAGGAATCCGCCGCGGCATGCCGGCCAGCCCAAGGAAGTGTTGCGGGAAGAAAGCGATATTAAAGAAGATCATCGACGACCAGAAGTGCAGTTTTCCCAAGCCCTCGTGATACATGTGCCCGGTCCATTTCGGCAACCAGAAATAGAGGCCTGCGTAGGCCGAGAAGAGAGCTCCCGCCACCATAACGTAATGGAAGTGCGCGACAACGTAATAGGTATCCTGCAATTGAATGTCGACTGCAGTCATTGCCAGAACCAGACCCGTCAATCCACCAATGGTAAACAGCACCAGGAAACCCAGTGCAAACAGCATCGGCGTCTCAAAGCTCAATGAGCCCCGCCACATGGTTGTGATCCAGTTGAACACCTTTACCCCGGTCGGTATTGCGATCAGCATCGTCGCATACATGAAATAGAGCTGCCCGGTAAGCGGGATGCCCGTCACGTACATGTGGTGCGCCCAAACGAAAAATGAAATCAGACCAATTGCGGCTATTGCATACACCATCGAGGTGTAGCCGAACAGGTGTTTGCGCGAAAAGGCCGGGATCACATGGGAAACCACGCCGAATGCCGGCAGGGCGATGATGTAGACCTCGGGATGGCCGAAGAACCAGAAGATATGCTGAAACAATACCGGATCACCGCCTCCAGCTGCACTGAAAAAACTGGTGCCAAAATGGCGGTCGGTCAACAGCATTGTCACTGCGCCGGCCAGAATCGGCATTGAGGCAATTAGCAGGAAACCCGTTACCAGCCATGTCCAGCAAAACAGCGGCATTTTCATCAATGTCATGCCCGGTGCGCGCATATTGAGAATGGTGGTTATGATGTTGATCGAACCCATGATCGAAGACATGCCGAGGATATGCACGGCAAAGATCGTCAAGTCCATGCCCATGCCCATCTGAATCGACAATGGCGGATACAGCGTCCAGCCGGTTCCGGCCGCGCCCCCCGGCACAAACATTGAGGCCACCAAAAGGATGGCTGCGGGTGGCAACAACCAGAAACTCCAGTTGTTCATCCGGGCAAAAGCCATGTCCGGCGCTCCGATCATCATCGGAATCATCCAGTTGGCGAAGCCGACAAAGGCCGGCATGATCGCGCCAAACACCATGATCAGGGCGTGCAGCGTCAGCATCTGGTTGTAGAACTCGGGGGATACGTACTGCAAACCCGGAGCCAGCAGTTCACCACGAATGATCAGCGACATTGCGCCGCCGACCAGGAACATGATGAAACTGAACCACAAATACATCGAGCCGATATCTTTGTGGTTGGTCGTGGTTACCCATCGCATCAATCCTGTCGGGTGGTGGCCATGGCTTTCGTCATCGTGGTTACCGGTATGAGCGGCGTGTTGTGTAGCTTGCATAATCTGGTTCTCCTGAAGACCGGGCGCGGCTACTTGCCGCGACGCGCCTTGACTTCGGCGGGCTGAATAACTTCGCCGAGCTTGTTGGTCCATGCGTTGCGCTCGTAGGCGACAACAGCTGCGATATCGGTATCACCCAACTGAGCACCGTAGCCGGCCATGGCCGTACCCGGTTTGCCTTTGATAACAATATCCAGATGAGCCTCTTTCGGCCCCTTGGCAATCTTTGATCCGTCAAGCCCGGGGAATGCAGGTGGCAATCCCTTTCCGTTAGGCTGGTGACAAGCCGCGCAATTGGCGGTATACACTTTTTCGCCGCGGGCAACCAGCTCGTCAAGCTTCCATACCTTGCTCGGGTCATCAGCCGCAGCGGCCATTTCTTTTTTCTGCCCTTCAACCCATGCGGCGTATTTCTCGGTGGATACAACCTCTACCACTACCGGCATGAAGCCATGATCCTTGCCACAAAGCTCGGAACATTGCCCGCGGTAGGTGCCTTCTTTGTCGGCGCGAAACCAGGTGTCACGCAAAAATCCGGGAACTGCATCTGCCTTGACGGCAAAGGCCGGCACCGACCAGTTGTGAATGACGTCGCTCGATGTGAGGAGCATGCGTACCTTTTTACCAACCGGAACCACCATTGGACGGTCAACCTCAAGCAGATAGTTTGCCCCCTTGGGTGCCTTGTTCTCTATCTGGTCTCGCGGAGTGGCCAGAACACTCATGTATTTGACACCGGCCGCATCGCCGGTGATGTATTCGTAGCCCCACTTCCACTGATATCCCGTCGCCTTGATCGTCAGATCCGGTTGGGAGGTGTCACGCATTTCCACCAGAGTCGTCGTCGCAGGAACCGCTATGGCGATAAGAATTAGCGTCGGCACAACAGTCCAGGCAATCTCTACCGTGGTGTTGTCGTGGAAATCGGCGGCCTTGTGCCCCTTCGACTTGCGATGGAAGATTATCGAATAGGTCGCTACCGCGAAAACGCCAATAAATATGATAAATATGACCCACGTCAGCAGGGTATGCAAATCATAGACGCGACGCGCAACTGCAGTCACCGGTTCCTGCAGGCTGATTTCCCAGGCGGCATTTGCGACTCCGCTGAGCGTACCGAGCAATCCCGCCATCAGTAACCCAACGGATCCGTGTCGCAAGCGACTCACGTCGCTATTCTTGTTTGTGTATCGTGCCATCTCCCCCCCCATCCCGCCAGGTCTCTCGCCACGCGGCACAGCGTGGCCCGACTACCTGACATGTCCGAAAACATACCAAAACAGGGTCCTCGGACCCCGCTTCAGTTTCTCAATAGGCGCGAAGGTTAACACACTCCAATTGACATTGATCAAAGTAGTGTCGAAAAAAATGGTATAGGCGCTTGCGCCGCGAGCGAAACCCAATCCGGGCCTAGATCAAACACTGGACAGAAGCCACGAATTTTTTCCAAAATTCAAAGTTGAAGAGCTATGCCGCCAACGCGGTCAAAAGCTTGTCGTGAATCCCGCCGAAGCCTCCATTGCTCATAATCAGCACCTGGTCGCCTGGGCAGGCAGCAGCAGTGATCGCCTTTACCAACTGAGCCAGATCGTCATATATGTGCGCCCGATCAGCCATCGGCGCCAAAGCTTCAACCGCATCCCAACCCAACTGTTTTGCGTAGCAGAATACTGCATCTGCATCGGCCAAACTGGCAGGAAGTTTCGCCTTCATGGCTCCCAGCTTCATCGTGTTGGACCGGGGTTCCAGCACTGCCAGAATACGTGCCGAGCCAACTTTCTGACGCAGACCCGCAAGGGTGGCGCGAATTGCAGTGGGATGATGAGCAAAGTCATCAATCACCGTAACGCCGCGCACCGTACCGCGTACTTCAAGTCGCCGTTTGATGCCACCGAAACTTGCAAGCGCCTTGAGGCCCACGGAGACCGGAACCCCTGCGTGGCGTGCGGCGGCCAGCGCTGCCACTGCATTTGCCCGATTGTGCGCTCCGGCAAGCGTAAAACATTCGACCCTACCCTGAGGCTCGCCCTTTAGATTTATCGCGAAACTACCTACGTTATCGGGTTCGCCTGCCTGCCAGCCATTAGCCGAGTTGAACCAATCAACAGGCGTCCAACAGCCACGGGCTATTACGCGCTCGAGAGACACCTCTTCGGCATTCGCGATAATCAAGCCATTGCTGGGCAAAGTTCGCACCAAGTGGTGAAATTGCGTCTCGATAGCTGCAAGATCAAAGAAGATGTCAGCGTGATCGAACTCAAGGTTATTCAGAACCGCCGTGCGAGGCTGGTAGTGCACGAACTTCGAACGCTTGTCGCAGAACGCCGTATCGTACTCATCCGCCTCAATGACAAAGAAAGCCGAATCTGTGAGTCGGGCCGAAACGCCGAAACCCTGTGGCACGCCACCCACCAGAAAGGATGGATTTAGCCCCGCCTCTTCGAGTATCCAGGCCAATAGAGCGGTCGTAGTTGTCTTGCCGTGCGTGCCTGCCACACCCAGTACCCAGCGGCCTCGCAGAATATTCTCCGCCAACCATTGCGGACCCGATACATAGGGCAGATTGCGGTCGAGAATCGACTCCAGTAACGGGTTGCCGCGTGAAATTGCGTTGCCCACCACGAACAGATCGGGGTCCAACCCTAGCTGCTCTGCTCCGTAACCAACCACCAGGTCAATACCTTGCTCGCCCAGTTGCGTACTCATTGGCGGATAAACGTCTGCATCACAACCGGTAACCCGGTGCCCTGCAGCGCGAGCCAGCAATGCGATGCCGCCCATGAATGTGCCGCAGATACCGAGGATGTGAATATGCATGTCACGGTTCCATGAAATAATGTGACGGATTCTAACCGTACGCCACGCCCGCAATACCTGACATGCCCCGCCGTAAACCATCACCCTCCGTTTCCAGCAATCTAAGGCGCAGCATAGCCAGCGCGGCAGCGCGCCTGATGGCTGAGGAGGGTATCGGTGACTACGGTGCGGCGAAACGCAAAGCCGCTCGAAGCTTGGGCGCCGGTGAGAATGAGGCCCTACCAACCAACGAGGAAGTTGAAACCGAGCTGCGCACCTGGCAATCGCTTTTCCAGGAAGATGAGCAGCGCGAGAGGCTTCACGACTTGCGGATTACAGCCCTTGAAGTCATGCAACTTCTCGCGGAGTTTCATCCCTATCTGACTGGCGGAGCGCTAGATGGCACAGCGGGTCGCTATTCGGCGGTGGAAATCGAGCTATTCGCTGACAGCAGCAAAGATGTTGAGATCGCACTGCTATCTCACAACATCTCCTACGATGTTACAGCCAATCATCGAATTGGCATCGAAGCTCAGCTGTCTCTTGAATGGAATGATCTACCCGTGCTGATTTCGATTTATCCATTCATTGCAGAGCGCCACCACGCATCGAACCCGCAAAGAGGGAAGATTCGCCAGCGAGGTCGGGCCGAGCATGTAAATGAACTTCTGCAAGCGAGCCCAAAATGAAGCACTTGAAACTATGGTTGAGCCTCGCAAGCTTTGCACTTCTGGTATTCGCCTCAGTCTATTTACTCGGCTTCCCTGGGGAGACTCCGAGAGCAACGCCGGCCGTCGTAAATCCCGAGATATCCATTTACGAGCTCGAACTCGATAATTTGGAAGGCAAGCGCGTGAGCCTTGGTCAGTGGCGTGGCCAGGTACTGGTGGTGAACTATTGGGCGACCTGGTGCCACCCTTGCCGCGAGGAAATGCCCGGTTTTTCCAGATTGCAGGAAAAATACCAAGACAAAAGTGTTCAATTTGTAGGCATCAGCATCGATACAGTAGCTAAAATCATGGAATTCCAAAAAACGACACCTGTCGTCTACCCGTTATTGATCGGCGACATGAATGCGATGGAAAGCAGTGCAAAATTCGGCAATTCCCGCTTGGCGCTGCCCTTCACTGCGGTATTCGACAAACAGGGCAAGCTATTCTCGACCAAACTGGGGCGCCTGACGGAGTCCGATCTGGAAAAGCAACTGGAAGAGTTGATTTCACGATAGCTGGACAAAGTGACGATATTTGCGGCAAACTCGCACCCATGACGAAGCAAAAACGCAGTACAACGCCAAACGGTGAGGATCTGAACGTCGCGGTTCTGGTACTTCACGGGCCCAATCTGAACCTGCTTGGGTCTCGCGAACCTGATATCTACGGCCACACAACACTGGCCACTATTCACGCGGCAATGGAGGCCCGAGCGCAGGCTTTTGGCGTCCGCCTGGAGAGTTTTCAAAGCAACCATGAAGGCGAACTGATCGATCGGGTGCAATCGGCCCGCGAACAAGGCGTGCGCTTCATCATCATCAACCCGGCCGGTTATACCCATACCAGCGTCGCCTTGCGCGATGCGCTCGCAGCCGTGGCCATACCCTTTATCGAGGTGCACCTGTCGAACGTTCATGCAAGAGAGCCTTTTCGTCGTCGCTCATATTTTTCGGATCACGCCGTCGGCGTGATCTCCGGTCTTGGTGCGCAAGCTTATGAACTTGCGCTGGAAGCCGCGCTGGCAAGACTGCGCGACAACTAGACCGCCCAATACCGCCGGCCACGGCCGCGGTTCCTTTGTTTGAGGAGTCCCCATGGACCTGAGAAAACTCAAGACCCTGATTGATCTCGTGCAAAACTCCGGCATCTCGGAGCTCGAAATCAGCGAGGGCGAAGAAAAAATTCGCATTGCCAAGCACCTCGGCGCTGCTCCGGTGCTTCACGTACCCACCACAAGCGCGACGGTATCCGCCATTGCTCCACCCGCCGTATCACCAGCGCCGACTTCCGCCGCCATTGAGCCGGCCCAGGCTGAAGGCCATGTGATGACAGCGCCGATGGTCGGAACCTTTTACCGCGCCGGTAGCCCGGATTCGGCACCCTTTGTTGAGGTCGGTCAGACGGTCAAAGCCGGAGACACGCTTTGCGTCATCGAAGCGATGAAGCTAATGAATGAGATTGAAGCGGACATTTCTGGAGTTGTCAAAGCCATACAGGTCGAAAACGGCCAGGCCGTCGAATATGGTCAGCCAATGTTCGTGATCGGCTGACCATGTTCGGTAAAGTATTGATTGCCAACCGCGGTGACCAGCAGCCACAGGGCGGCGCAGCAGCGAAGCTAAATTGCCCGGTAGCCGAAGGCTACAAGGGTGAGTTCGCCGCGGGAGCATCTCATGTTCGGTAAAGTATTGATTGCCAACCGCGGCGAAATCGCCCTGCGTATATTGCGCGCGTGCCGCGAACTCGGCATACGCACCGTTGCGGTACATTCGGAGGCCGACACAGAAGCAAAATACGTCAAGCTGGCCGATGAATCGGTTTGTATCGGGCCTGCATCTTCGGCACAGAGCTACCTCAATATTCCCGCCATCATTTCCGCCGCCGAAGTCACCGATGCCGAGGCGATTCATCCTGGCTACGGTTTCCTGTCGGAAAACGCCGATTTTGCGGAGCGAGTCGAAAAATCAGGCTTCGCCTTCATTGGTCCGCGCCCCGAGACCATCCGGCTGATGGGTGACAAGGTCAGCGCCAAAAATGCCATGCGCGAGGCGGGAGTTCCCTGCGTGCCGGGTCCGGACGGAGCTTTACCGGAAGACCCAAAGGAAATCATCAAGATTGGCAGGGCTGTGGGCTACCCGGTGATCATTAAGGCCGCTGGCGGTGGCGGTGGGCGTGGCATGCGCGTGGTGCATACCGAAGCCGCGCTGCTGAATGCGGTGAATATGACGCGCAGCGAAGCGGGTGCCGCTTTCAACAATGCTACCGTGTATATGGAGAAGTTCCTCGAAAACCCCCGCCACGTGGAGATTCAGGTTCTCGCCGACTCGCACCGCAACTCAATCAACCTTGGTGAGCGCGATTGCTCGATGCAGCGACGGCACCAGAAAGTGATCGAAGAAGCGCCTGCGCCTGGAATCAGCCGTCGCCTGATTAGTCGCGTCGGAGATCGGTGCGCCGAAGCGTGCCGCCGCATCAACTACCGCGGCGCGGGCACTTTTGAGTTCCTCTATGAAAACGGCGAGTTCTATTTCATTGAAATGAACACCCGTGTTCAGGTGGAACATCCCGTCACTGAACTGATTACGGGCATCGACATTGTGCAAGCGCAAATTCGTATTGCGGCCGGAGAAAAACTCTGGATCAAACAGCGCGATATCGAATTGCGCGGTCATGCCATCGAGTGCCGGATAAATGCCGAAGACCCGTTCAAGTTCATCCCTTCACCGGGAAAGATCACCAATTGGCATCCACCTGGCGGCCCGGGCATACGCGTTGATTCGCACGCCTATTCGGGCTACACAGTGCCGCCGCACTATGATTCGATGATCGGCAAAGTGATCGCTTACGGCGATACCCGAGAGCAGGCGATTCGCCGCATGTGGGTCGCCCTTTCAGAAATGATGGTCGACGGCATCAAGACCAATATTCCGCTGCATCAAGAACTGATGTTGGATGAACGCTTTGTCCAGGGCGGTACCAGCATCCATTACCTGGAAGAAAAGCTCGCCGCCAAGAGCGACGCTCTCAAGGGCAAGTAGGCGGTATGTGGGTCAGCGTCGCTCTGGAGACCGACGCCGCACATGCGGATGCGCTATCCGATGCCTTGTTGACCGCCGGTGCGATTTCCGTCAGTGTTGAAGATGCGCTGGCCGGAACCGATCTGGAAACACCACAATTCGGCGAACCGGATGGTGTAAGCAACGGAGTGAGTACGCCCCAGTGGAGCGAAAGCCGGGTAGTTGCGCTGTTCGCCCCGGTTGACGACCTCATTGGCCGTATCTCGGAAGCCTGTCTGGCGGCTGGTATTCCCGACTTGCCAGAAATTGAACTCGAAAATGTCGCTGAGCAGGACTGGGTACGCCTCACACAGTCGCAATTTGACCCGATCCGGGTGAACCAACGCTTGTGGATCGTACCGTCATGGCATGCAGCACCAGACCCCGACGCGATCAATCTGGTGCTGGACCCTGGATTGGCCTTCGGAACCGGATCACATCCAACCACCTTCTTATGCCTGCAATGGTTGAGTGATACCCTGCGCGGTGGTGAAACTGTGCTCGATTATGGCTGCGGTTCGGGCATTCTTGGCATCGCCGCGGTGAAACTCGGCGCGGCTTCGGTACTGGGCGTTGACATAGATGACAATGCATTGATGGCGGCGCACGACAACGCGACCAACAACGCAGTGACGCTCAACTTGCGCCACTCCCGGGAAAAACTAGAGGAACACTTCGACATTGTGGTGGCCAACATCCTCACGAATCCGCTTTGCGTGCTGGCGCCCTTGTTGACAGAGCGTATTGCGCCCGGTGGACATATCGTGCTGTCGGGTGTGCTGGAAACCCAGGCGAAACAAGTCATCGCCGCTTATGCCCCTCTGATTGCCCTGAAGATTGGAGCCACCCAAGAGGGTTGGGTGCGACTCGAGGGCGTGAAATGCTGACCCGCTGCCCCACTTGCGAAACCCACTTTAGAGTCACGCCCGACCAGCTCAAAGCGCGATCCGGTCGCGTTCGCTGTGGTGCCTGCCAGAACGTATTCAACGCGCTCGACACCTTGATTGAGCAGCAGATAATGGCAGTCGCGCCGCCTTCAACCAAACCCCTGCAAGAAGGCATTTCGACGCCTCCACTCGACATCGAACTGGACGCTACAGCGTATCCTGAAGCTCAGGTTGATGATGGCGCCGTATCACCAGCGCCGAGTTTTGTGATGCAGCCGGACGTTGATGAAGTTGCTCCGGCATTGTCGATTGACGAGTATGAATCACAAGAAACTGATTCAAATGAAGCACCCCAAATCGACTCAAACGAGGCGCCCGAAACGACGACCCCTGATACCGAAACTGAGGCGTCAGAACCAGAGATTGAAACCGAACCAATTGCGCTCGCGACCGCTGTATCAAAACGAAGTGGGCCGGAGTTTGACGAACGCGCATCTGCCTTTCTCGAGGCCAAAACCGAGGCCGAGATTGAGCCCGATCCGCCCGCCTGGAACGAAACATTCCCCGAACCACTCCCAACGCCACGGCGCTGGCCATGGGTAATCCTCTGCCTTCTTGCGTTTTGCGGCATTTCCCTGCAAGCGGCACTAGCGTTTCGTGTGGAGATGGTGGTGCTGTGGCCGGAAACCAGGCCCGCCCTGGTCGCCCTATGCGACGTTGCTGGATGCAATATAGGTCTGCCTACAAGGATTGGCTTGGTAGGCATCGAGGCTTCAGATCTTTTCCCGGACAGCGGACGCAAGGGAAGGCTGGCGCTGACCGCGACCCTGAAAAGTCGCGCACCTTTTGCTCAGCAATATCCGCACATTGAACTCACACTCACCGACACGGCCGATCGGGCCATTGCGCGCAAGGTGCTGGCGCCTGCTGAATACCTGCCAGCATCAACTCCGGTCAGCAACGGCATGCCGCCAAATGCCGACATTGCGATTGCGATCGGCATTGAACCTATTGAAATGGCAGCCAGCGGTTATCGGCTGTACCTTTTTTATCCCTGAACTCTGAAAGCTCTATGAAAACACTTATCTGCGGATCTATTGCCTACGACACTATTATGGTTTTTGGCGATCGTTTCAAAAACCACATCCTGCCCGAGCAGATCCACATCCTTAACGTCGCTTTTCTTGTGCCAGATATGCGGCGGGAATTTGGCGGTTGTGCCGGCAACATCGCTTACAACCTCAAATTACTGGGTGGAGAACCGCTGATAATGGCCACCATCGGCGACGACAGTGCGCCCTATATGTACCGGCTCAAGCATCTCGAGCTGGATGCGAGCCACGTCAAGGATGTCCCCGGCAGCTTCACTGCGCAAGCCTTCATTACCACTGACCTTGACGATAATCAGATCACCGCCTTCCATCCGGGAGCGATGACGCAGTCCCATCAGAACAAGGTTACCGATGCACAAAACGTGAGCCTCGGTATCGTTTCACCGGACGGCCGTGATGGCATGCTGCAGCACGCCCGCGAATTCAATGAAGCGAAAATTCCTTTTATTTTCGATCCCGGCCAGGGCCTGCCGATGTTCAATGGGGACGAACTCATGGCTTTCATGAAACTTGCCGACTACTGCACGGTCAACGACTATGAAGCCAAGTTGCTGACGGAGCGAACCGGACGCACGCTTGAGCAGTTGGCCGGCGAAGTGGATGCTTTGATAGTGACGCTGGGAGGCAGCGGATCGCATATTTATAGCGATGGCCGACGAATCGAGATTCCGGTGGCCCCTCCGGAAGCATTGATTGATCCAACCGGTTGCGGCGACGCCTATCGCGCCGGCTTGCTTTATGGGATAAGCAAAGGTTGGGAATGGCAGAAAACAGGCCGGCTGGCCTCACTGATGGGTTCAATCAAAATCGCTCATCGCGGCGGCCAGAACCACAAACCGGCGCGTGAAGACATTGCCGAGCATTACCGCAAGGCATTTGGAGACAAGCTCTGGTAAAGGAAAAACCATGAAATCGTATCGGTCGTTTGCAATCGCTTTTGCTGCTATGGTCATGCTTGTCATGACCGGCTGCGCAGGCAGCCAGTCCGGCTCCGCTTACTCCCGTTCGCAAACCCGAGGCGAAATGAGCGTACGCATGGGCGTTATCGAATCCGTGCGGCAAGTGATGATCGAAGGCACCCAATCCGGCGTTGGAGCTGTTGCCGGCGGCGCTGTCGGCGGCATCGCCGGTAGCAATGTCGGCCAAGGCAAGGGCTCCACCGTGGGGTCGGTACTCGGCGCCGTACTTGGCGGCGTAGCCGGGCAGGCCATCGAAGAGAAGGTGAGCAAAAAAGATGGGCTGGAAATCACCATCAAACTTGACAATGGACAGTTCATTGCGGTAACGCAGGAAGCCGATGAAAAATTCCGTGCGGGTGAGCGCGTCCGGGTGCTTTCAGGCAAAGGCGTTACGCGCGTCTCACACTAGGCTGCGACGATCGCCAAGCTATTGTCGCGAATGGCTGAGCTAATCCCAGCCAGATGGCCTGACCTGCTCGGAGCATGGCTGACAGCTGATGCGTCGATCATCCAGGCACACGGCAGTCAGACTGCCGCCCCACAGGCAGCCCGTATCGAGCGCCAGCAGATTCGGCTCTTCGTGGTACCCCAGAGCCGACCAATGACCACACACAATAGTGTGATCCGCGCTCGCACGTGATGGTGCTGCAAACCAAGGCAAACACCCAGTCGGCCCCTTGTCCGGCGGGGCCTTGACTCCAGCCGCACGAAACTCCATCGCCCCGGCCAGTGTCACATAACGCATGCGCGTCATGGCATTGACCACCACTCTCAGACGGTCCCAACCGCTTAAGTCATCGCTCCAATTAGACGGCTCCGACCCCCACATGTTCGCCAAAAACTCACGGTAGTTCGGTGCCAACAGCGCTGCCGATACCTCATCGGAGAGCGCCTGCGCCTGCGCCACCGTCCAAACCGGCAAGAGGCCGGCATGCACCATCGCCCATTGACCCTCGACATGGAACAGCGG
>JAIPCF010000156.1 GCA_021738385.1 Sulfuritalea sp.
CCAGAACAAGAATCCATGCGGGTACCAACAATGCCAACGGAGCTTCCGACCGAGCCTCATGTCCGGCTGGAGGTGCCCGGAAATAGGCGGTCTCGACAAAGCGCCAGACATACACGATGGCCAGCAGAGAACTTAGCAGGATCGCGGCGACCAGCCACCACTGTCCCTTTTCCATTGCAGCAAGAATCAGATACCACTTGCTGATGAAGCCGGCCGTACCCGGAACTCCGATCAGTGAAAGTCCGCCGATGACAATACCGAAGCTGGTCAACGGCATGCGCCGCCCCAGACCAGCAAGCCGGTCGAAAGTCGGCGCTGGCGACACGGCGCCGGACTTGTAGCCGACGGCGACAATGCCGCCGATCAGCATGAATATTGCACCCTTGGCGATGCCGTGATTGAACAGATGCACGATCGAGGCGGTGAGCCCGTGCACTGAATCGAAGGACAGACCCAGAGTGATGTAGCCAATCTGGGCAACGCTGGAATAGGCGAACAGGCGCTTGAGGTTGTCCTGGAAAATGGCAACGAAGTTGGCTCCGAACATGGCAAACAGCGATAGCCACAGCATGATCTGCGGCAACGGCAGCCGTTCGAACACCATACTTTCGCCGAACACCGAGAAATAGAAGCGGATCAGCGCATAGACCAGTACCTTGGTTGCGGTGGCGGCGAGAAAGGCCGTAACGGCCGACGGCGCGTAGGTATACGCGTTGGGCAGCCACTGATGCAGCGGAAACAGCGCAACCTTGAGAGAAAGTCCAACCGTCAGAAAGGCCAGCGCGGCCAGCACCGGGCGGGAGCTTTCGATGGCGCCAAGCCGCTGCGCCATGTCGGCGAGATTCAGGGTGCCCGTCATCAGGTAGAGAAAGCCGATACCGATGACGATGAAGGAGGCGCCGATGCTGCCCATGATCAGGTACTGAAAGCTGGCAGCCAGCGCGCGTCGGTCTCGCCCTAGCGCGATCAGCACATAGGTGGACAGCGAGGATATTTCGAGAAAGACGAACAGATTGAAGGCGTCGCCCGTCATCACGATTCCGAGCAGGCCGGTAAGGCACAGACCGAACATTGCGTAGTAAAGGTAATGCAGTTCGCGAGCCACTTCACGCTCGATGCTGGCGCGACTGTAGGGCAGAACAATCGAGGCCATCCCGGAGACAAGCAGCAGAACAAAACTGGTCAGCCGGTCGACACGATACTCAATCCCCCAAGGGGGTGGCCAGTTGCCGATCGCATAGGAAATCACGTTGCCATCACCAACTTGCAGCCAAAGGCCAATGGCGCAGGCAAAAGCCGCCCATGCTGCAGCCGTGACGATGACAAAGGCCAGGCCCGCATGGCGAAGCAGCACCGCCAGCGGCGCCGAGATCAGTGGCAGCACGACCAGCAGTATGGGCAGGTGCGTGGTTAAGCTCATGATCCGCCTCGCGCTTCCGCGCTTTGCGCTTCGGCGACTTCAACCGTGTGGTCAAGCGTCAGAATTTCATCTTCTTCGATCGTGCCGTAGGCCTCCCGAATGCGCACCGCGATCGCCAGACCGAGCGCCAGGGTGGCAACACCAACCACAATGGCAGTGAGAATCAACACATGCGGCAGCGGATTGGAATAGGTGCTGAACTGTGTTGCCAGAATCGGCGCGGTGCCGCCCACCAGCTTGCCCGGCGCGATATAGAGCAGGTATACCGAGGTCTGAAAGATCGACAAACCGATCAGCTTCTTGATCAGATTGCCTCGCGCAATGACGATGAACAGGCCCGCCATCATCAGAAAAACAGTGATGAAGTAACTAAAGTGCTCCAGCACGGTTAGTCCTCCGGACGGCCGCGCAGGGCGAACATGTAGAAGATTTTCAGCATCACGCCGGCGACAGTGATGAAGACGCCTGCTTCAACCCAGAAAATGCCACGATGCTGGCCAATCACCGCATTCTTGTCGAGCACAAAATAATCGAGATAGTTGCCGCCCAGCAACAGACCGGCGATGCCGACTCCTGCGAATAGCAGCACACCGGCGGCCAGCATGGACTCCACAACCCAATCCGGCAGAACGCTGCGGGCGGTATCCACGCCGAAGATCAGCCCGTAAAAAATGATTCCGGCGCCAAATATGGTTCCGGCCTGAAAGCCCCCACCGGGACCGAAATCACCATGAAACTGGACGTAGAGCGCAAACAGCAGAATGAAGGGGATCAACAGCTTGGCGACCACCCGCAAGACCAGATCGTACTTCATGCGCCGTTCTTTCGGTCTTTGTCGACTCGCTGACGCCGTCGCAGAAGGGCAATGATGCCGGCTCCGGCCGTGAAGACCACAGTGGTTTCACCCAAGGTATCGAAACCGCGGAAGCTGGCAAGAACCGCTGTCACCACGTTGGGCACATCAACTTCATTTTGCAGGTAGCGCGGTGCCACATGTTGATGGATGGGAGCTTGCGGATCGGAAAAATCCGGCAAACCCCAGGCGCCATACACCAGCAGGACTCCAGTGGAGACCGCAACCGTCAAGGGCAGCCAGGGTTTGTGCACCGGCTTTGCTTCCGAACTCTTGCACAGCAACAGCGCGCCCAGCAGCAATACCGTGGAAACTCCAGCGCCGACAGCTGCTTCGGTCATCGCCACATCAACGGCGTCAAGAGCAACCAGTACGGTGGCCATGAGAAAGCTGTAGATACCCAACAGCACCACTGCGGCAAACAGGTTGCGCAGACGCATCAGTATCAGGACTGAGATCGCCATCAAGATCAGCAGTACGTCGATAATCAAGGTTTCGATGGCGATTCCTCTTTCTCGGCAAGCTCAGGCGTCAAACCTCTCAGCATCGCGGCGCGCGCCAGCGCGTGACTCGCCGTCGGACTGGCGAAGAAAACCAGCAGACCGATTATCACCAGTTTGACGCTGATCAGCGTCAGCCCTGCCTGCAGCATGAGGCCAAACAACAACAGACCGGCACCAACTGTCTCGATCACGCTGGCAGCGTGCATGCGAGTATAAAAATCCGGCATGCGAATCAGACCGAAACCACCAACCAGACAGAAAAAGCTGCCTGCGACCAGACACAGCGCACTTGCCATTTCGACGATCGTGCTCATTGACCCGCTTTCTTCGGCGCATGTTGGTCACCCGACTCACCCAGATCGCCATTGCGAAAGAACTTGAGTACGGCGATGACACCAATGACATTGAGCAGACCATAAACCAGTGCCAGATCAAGAAACTCGGGCCTGCCACCGAGAAAACCCAACACCGCGAGTAGCAGCATGGCGCAGGTACCGATGGTATTGGCCCCCTGGAGGCGATCGAATACCGTCGGTCCGAGCGCGGCCCGCGCCAAAGCCAGGGAAATGGTGACGAGCAATGCAATCGCAGCAACGGCAAGTACGCTCAAGCCGCCTCCATCGCCGTGCAGCGCCGGTCCATTTCACTGCCGGCTAGCCCCGCCGCACCCTCGCGCGTCAGAGCATGAACCAGAAACCTTCCTGGTTCGACCTCGATGGAAATTGTTCCCGGTGTCAGGGTAATTGAATTGGCATGAATCACCAGGCCGATATCCGAGGATTGACCGGGAACAAATTCAGCGAGAGTCGGAGAAATCGGCAACGCGGGATGCAGGATTCGCTTCGTCACGTCCCAGGCCGAAACGATGATTTCCTTGATCAGCCACGGCCAGTAGGAAAGGAACGCATGCCAGACCAGGTGAATCGGGTGCCCTTCGTGGTCGACTACATCCATGCGATGAGCGATCAACAGTACCGCCAGAGCGCAGCCCGCTCCCGCAATCACAGGGAATGGCGTGAACATTCCCGACAACATCAACCAGAAAAAGAATAGCGCGATCAGTGCACTTAATGAATGGATCATGGGACTGAATTGTAAGTGAGCTTCCGCCGAAATTCACATTTCGGCATTTTTGAAAAAACTAGGCGACGTCCAGGCTTGGTGCTTCGCCCATGAGATCAAGCACTGCGCCTACACCTTCGATCAAGCCCTCCAGCACCGGCGCAGGTACATCCCGCAACGCTCGCCTCAGATGACCCTGCATCGGTCCGGGAATACTCTTTACCAGATCCAGACCGGGTTCCGCAAGGTAAAGGCGCACCACACGGTTGTCCGCATCGCGACGTTCGCGACGAATCAGGCTGCGTGCTTCCAGCTTGTCCAGAAGATTGCTTGCAGTCGACAGATGAATATGTAGTGTCGCGGCAAGCTCGCTGACGCGTTGCCCAGGGTGGGCAGAGATATGCCAGAGTGCCCAGAGTTGCGAGCCGCTCAAGCCATGGCTAGGATCGATGTTCTGCATTCCAACCTGCACCTGACGCACCAGTTGCAGCACTTTGCTGAAGGCCTCCTCCGCAGTGGAAGTTTCAGCATCGCCAGACTGAGTGCCGGAAAGCTTTCTTTTTGACTTCACAACACTCGCCGGTTTTTCTTTTTCGCTCACAGTCTTACTCCTTCACTTGCCCGATTTATTGTTTTGTGCAATACTATTTGCGGTAAACTTAGCAGTCAAGCGCTTTCTGCATTTATTTTGGAGCCGGATCTGTTGCCAAATGAAATGAACCAGGGAACAGTCATGGACATAACCGCATTCGATTCTCTTCTTACCGCCGGCAGCCAGTTCTCGCCGGTAATGATCGCGGGCCTGCGAATTACTCTGATCCTGGTGCTGGCTTGGGTCGGCGTGCGCTTCTCGCACCGACTGATCCGCGGCTTTCGTGTCTACGTAACAAGCAATACCAGCGATGGCGAGGAAGTCAAACGCATTGAAACCCTGGGCCGGGTATTCCGCTATATCGCGTCGGTGGTCATTTCACTGGTTACGGGCATTCTGGTGCTGGGAGAACTCGGCGTCTCGGTTGCTCCTATTCTTGGCGCTGCCGGTGTCGTCGGCGTCGCGGTAGGTTTCGGCGCACAGAGTCTGGTCAAGGACTACTTTACCGGTTTCTTTCTGTTGCTGGAAAACCAGATGCGCCAGGGAGACGTCGTCGAAGCCGGAGGCAAAGCGGGCGTGGTGGAGGAGATTACATTACGCTATTTGCGCATGAGGGACTATTCCGGCAATGTTCATTTTGTACCGAACGGCAGCATAACCACGGTAACAAACATGACGCGTGGCTTTGCACAGGCTGTTGTGGATGTCGGCGTGGCCTACCGCGAGAATCTCGATGCAGCAATGAATGTAATGCGTGAAGTGGGTGCCGGAATGCGCACAGATCCAGTTTTTGGCCCGAAGATTCTTGACGATCTTGAGATCGCCGGTGTCGAACAATGGGCTGATTCCGCAGTCATATTGCGTTGCCGATTCAAGGTAGCCCCGATCGAGCAATGGAATGTTCGGCGCGAATTTTTACGGCGATTGAAGTTTGCATTCGACAACGCTGGAATTGAAATTCCGTTCCCGCACCTCACTCTTTACGCCGGACAGGCAAAAGATGGCTCAGCACCATCATTGCCGATCAAACTGGAAAACACAGCCGGAATATTGACAGACAAACAAGAAAACACAGCCAAGGAAGATCCTCGATGAAAAAAGTCACTCCGCAAAAAAAGGAAACGCAAGGCTCCAGCCCGGCAGTGCTCACCGACCATGACATATTCCTGTTCCGGGAAGGTACCCATGCCCGTCTGGCTGAAAAACTGGGAGCGCATCGGACCTCCCGTGACGGACAAGACGGCGTGCACTTCGCGGTATGGGCGCCCAATGCCGCAGCGGTAACGGTAAAAGGCGATTTCAATGG
>JAIPCF010000025.1 GCA_021738385.1 Sulfuritalea sp.
CATTGAGGGTTGTGACCAGCGGCCGTACTTCATCGGGCAGGCCGGTCGTGGTCAATTCTTCCATGCTGGCAGTTCCGCGTGTGCCGATTTCTTTTCTCACCCGCTCCAGCGGGGTCAGCGCCCGACCCACCGCGATCCAGATCAGCCCGCCGAGAAAGGCCACCAGTACGGCGAGAGGCAGTAACAGCCAGGGAGCGATGCGGCCAAACATTCCTGCCCGATTTTCGGTCGTATTGGCGACCTGGATGACCAGATCGCCCTTTCTCATGGTGAAGGTATGCCACTCGACGCCTTCCCAATTGACGATGGTGGTTCCCGGTGCTTGAGGCGGCAGTTCCGGAGTGGAGCGTGACGCATAGATGAGCTTGCCATCCCTGCCCCAGATCTGACTGAGGAACTGGCCCTTGTCGCGACGTTCCTTGGTGCTCTGGCCTTCGGCCTCGATCTCCACGCCATGGCGCACGATGGAGTAGGCAACTTGTTCCAGGGTGTAGTCCCGCACCTTGTTGAAGCCGTTCCAGGCCAGACTGTAGGCCAGATAGCTGACCAGCACGCCGGTGACGATCAGCGCGCTGATTTGCCAGAGCAGGAGCCGGCTGCGAATTGAACTCATGCGTGCGCGACGATCGAATCAGTCATCGGACACCACATAGCCGATGCCGCGCACATTGCGTATCCGGTCCACACCGAGTTTGCGACGCAGGTTGTGAATGTGCACTTCGATGGCATTGCTGCCAATCTCCTCGCCCCAGCCGTAAAGCTGCTCCTCAAGTTCGTTGCGCGAAATCACGCTGCCCGGCGACTGCATCAGGGCTTCGAGCAGGGCAAACTCCTTTTGCGAGACGGCGACGGCTTGATCCTTGAGCTTCACCACGCGGGTGATCGGATTCAGACTCAGGGCGCCGGCTTCAATTTCCGGCCGGCTGCGTCCGGCATGACGGCGTATCAGGGCGCGAATGCGGGCGCTCAGCTCATCGAGATCAAAGGGTTTGACCAGATAGTCGTCCGCGCCCAGATCGAGCCCCGCGATACGGTCGGCAACGGCATCGCGTGCGGTGATGATCAATACCGGAATGTCATTGCCGGACTTTCGCAACCATTTGAGTACCGACAAACCATCCTGTTGCGGCAATCCCAGATCCAGCAGCAGCAGGGCATAGTGACCGTCGCTCAGTGCTCTCTTGCTCGCTTCGCCATCGCGGCACCAGTCGACACCATAGCCCGATTGCGCCAGGCCCTTCTGGACACTGGCGCCTATCATCGCATCGTCTTCGGCAAGCAATAGTTTCATGGTGACGCCATGTTAATCAAACCGGATCAGGATGAGCGATGCAAATCATCTGGCCAAGAAAAAAGCGGGGCTTTCGCCCCGCCTTTGCGCGTGCAGCGAACCGATTACTTGGAAGTGTCGCTGGTCGATTCGGCGGCTTCGCTGCTCTTTTCAGTTTCGGCTGGCGCCTGGTTGGCGGGTGCGGCTTCCTGTGTGGGTTCGGCGCTTGAGGAACTCTGCTGCGGTTCAGCCGGTGCTTCATCGGCGGCCTGAGCCGAACCAAAAAAGAAAAATGCGGAGGTGGCCAGCAGTGCGACGAGGGTTTTGTTCATGAAAGATTCTCCTGTGATTTGAAGGGGCCTTGCGATGTGTCGCACGGTGGAAAGGATTTTCCATCGCGTCGACTTAACGGTGACTTAAGGCGGCGCAGCGGAACAAAAAACAAAGGGCCAACCCTTGCGGATTGGCCCTTGCTCAGATCGACCTGAGTGAAGCTCGGGTGCAACTTACTCTTTGGCCTTGTCGGCTGAACCCGCGGCCGGAGCGGCTGCAGTGGGTTCTGCTGCCGGTGCAGTAGCAGGTGCCGCTGCGGGAGTCGCCGCGTCCGAGCCGGCCTGAGCAGCCGGAGCCGCATCAGCAGCAACCACGGGAGCCAGCTTGGCGGCAGATGCAACCTTCATAGCATCGGCGCGTTCGGCGTCGGCTGCCAGTTCTTCCTGTGTTTTACCGCAGGCAACAAGGGTGAGGGCGATCAGGCCGGATACGATGAGTGCATTTTTCATGATGAGTTCCTGGTAGATGTAGTTGAAAATCTTTTTTCCCTCATCGCGCCTACCGCGTGAGGATCAAGACATTCCGTATTCTCCGCAGGAACAGTTAACGCAGACTTAAGATTGCGCGGAATCGAGTTCGGAGAGAGCGGAAACTACGGAGTCAGCTTCGCTTGGGCAGGAGCGCTGCTTTTCCTCGCGCCATGAAACGTCAGGCCAGGTCCGGCCAGCGCCATACCGTTGGCCTTGCCTATGGGTCGGTCTGGTCAGGGTCATCTATCGGCAAGACAATCGCTTTCATTTTTCAAAGTGCGCGCCTCAATTTTCGGTCTATCGAGGTTTGGCGGTGGTCGCTGAAGTGCGAAAGAGGAACCGGCAGTCTGCCATTCGGTATGAACCGATTGGCTCCTGGTGCTCCACTTGTTAACGTCGTATCACAGTGTGACTTGGGAGAATCCGGCAAGGCGGAATCTCGGGCTCGACTTGCGAAGTCGGGGTTTCTGTCCGAAAATCACCCCATGAAACGAAGGCTTGCTCAACTCACCATCGCGTTCGCTGCCGTCGTTGCAGGCCCCGCAGCACTCGCCGACAGCGGGCCGTTATTCAGCTACGATCCGCCGCTGACTCCCGAGCTGCGCACGCTGCTGCACAAGGCCAGCGTCGAAGCCGGCGCGCAGGTTTTCGAGCGCAAGTGCGCCACCTGCCACGACGGCGCCAAAGACGGCAAACCCTCGAAAGGGCCCAACCTGTGGAATGTCTTCGGGCGCAAGGCGGCGTTCTCGCCCAGCTTCAAGTATTCCGCTGCCATGCACAAGTCGGGCCATACCTGGACTTACTCCACGCTCGACTACTACCTGAGCGACACCGAGCGCGCGGTCCCCGGCAAGGCGATGGACCTCGCCGGATTGCGCAGCGCAAAGATGCGCGCCGACTTGCTGGCCTATCTACGCACTCTCAACGACACGCCACCGGCGTTGCCCTAGTCGCATGCAACAAGTCCTTACCCTGATAGCAGCAGTTCTGCTGCTGATCCCGCTGTTCATGGTGTCCGCCGTGGTGTTCGCGGTCGTGTTGGTCATCGGTCTTGTCGGCTTCGCCTGGTTCTGGTGGCAGACCCGCGCCGTGCGCCGCGAGTTGCGGGCCCGCATGGAAGCTCAGCAGGAACAATGGGAGATGAATGCGTCGGCGGATGGTGACGCTAGCGGCATCATCATCGAAGGCGAAGTGATTCGTGATCCTGAAAAGCGCACTGGTGGAGGTGAAACCCCCCTGCCGCCGCATCGGAATTGACCGGATAGCAAGGGGCATAGACGCTCAGGACATCGTCCGTCCGTCCGGGGTTCACTACTCATTGCCGTTTACCCGGCCGGCTCCCGGCGTATTACTGGACTAGCCGGTGACAAAAGAATTTGGCGGAGTCATTGGAGACAGTCCACGATTTTCCCATTACCCGCGAGTACCCGAATGGAATAGCTCCCCTGGTGGACGCTGTTTCAGTTAGCCGCAGGCCATGAACCCTGGCACTTCACAGTCATGCGTGGCAAGTACTTCGGCAGGGTGCTGTAGGGGGGGGAGCGTGGTCTTTCCCCAATTGTTCTTCTTGCATCGACCTCAAAATCACCTACAATATCTATTCATTGATATATACACTACTGAATTCACAGCATGGCAAACCACACCGATGCAATCCGTATGCGACTTTCCAGCGGGCCGGTTACGGCACGCCAACTTATTGAAAATATTGGCATCAGTCAGCCAACGGTCTCTCGCGCACTGTGCGCGCTCGGCAGCGAAATCGTACGGATAGGCGCCGCTCAATCAATTCAATACACACTCCGCGACACCCTGCGTGGATTGACAGACATCCCGGTTTATCGGGTTGATTCAGAAGGCCGAATCAGGAAACTGGGCACTCTGGTTCCCGTACGTCCTGAAGGGTTCGTCATGTTTCAGGAGGACGGTGTGACCCTGCACAGCGACGGCCTGCCGTGGTGGTTGTTCGACATGCGTCCGCAAGGTTATCTCGGCCGGGCGTACGCGGCCCGTCATGGCGTTGAACTTGGGCTGCCCGACCGGCTGACAGACTGGACAGATACCCATGCTTTGCGGGCGCTGCTTGTGCACGGCCATGATGTTGTGGGGAATCTCCTTCTGGGCAACCTCGCGCGGGATCGATTCCTTGCCGCTCCCGTTCCCGATCCTGTCGAGGAAGAACAAAAAGCCGAGGAATACGCCCGGCTGGCGCTTGAAGCCGGCCGGGGCGAGACAGCCGGATCGTCCGCTGGAGGAGAACAGCCGAAGTTCACTGCCTACACCATGACGCCGGGCGGGCCTCGACACGTCATCGTAAAGTTCAGCGAGCCGGAAGAAGGCCCTGTGAGTGAACGATGGCGCGATCTGCTGCTGATCGAACACCTGGCCTTGGACACCCTGCGCGAAGCGGGCATCCCTGCGGCAAAAACGCAGATAGTCGACCGCAGTGGTCAGCGTTTTCTCGAGGTCGAGCGTTTTGATCGCATCGGCTCTCTGGGACGGCGCGCGCTGCTTTCCCTGGCCGCACTGGATGCCGAATTCGTCGGGGCAGGCGCAGGCAACTGGCCAAGCATTGCAGGTCGCCTTGTTGACGATAGCCAGATTCGCCAAGAAGCAGCCGATGGGGCAAATCTCCTTTGGGCCTTTGGCACTCTGATTGGCAACTCCGATATGCATAGCGGCAATCTGTCATTCATCGCGGAACAGGGTCGGCCATATGACATTGCGCCAGCCTACGACATGACATCCATGAGCTTCGCGCCCCGAACGGGCGGCGGGATACCTGACAGCATCGCCGAGGCGAACATTCACGCCAGTGTGAGCAACGAAACCTGGCAGCGAGCCGAAGCACTGGCGCGCGTGTTTCTTGTTCGGGTCCTTGCAACCGCAGGGTTTAGCCGGCGGTTCGGCCCTTGCGTCTCCGCGCTGGAACGTCACATCAATACGGCCGGAACCAAGATCGGACGGCTGGGCTAGGCTAAAGGTTCAGTACTCGATGGATTAATAGTGGTCTGTCCCCGATTGTTTCCACAAAAGTCGGCGCTGGTGAGACGGCGGCTTGCGCCGCCATGGATTCCTTTACTCGCGTGACACGGTCTACCTCAGGGTGACCCCTCTAATTCACTTCAAAGGACCGTCGCCAGTCGCCCCGGACGATTTGCACTCCGGCTCGGGTCGGCATAGACTAGTCCGATGACTAGTCATCGGAGATACACCATGAATACCTGGCCCGTGCAAGACGCCAAAGCCCGTTTCAGCGAACTGCTGGATGCATGTGTCAGCGAAGGTCCGCAGGTCGTTACGCGGCGCGGTGCGGAAACGGCCGTGTTGGTGCCCATGGCGGAATGGAAAAAGCTGCGCAACGCGGCGCGACCATCGCTGAAGGAACTGCTGCTGTCCGCCTCCGCCCGGTTGAACCTGGCGCTGCCGGCGCGCGGCAAGGCGAAACGCCGCTCCCCGCCCGCGCTTTGACGCCGCAATGTATCTACTCGATACCAATATCGTTTCCGAGTTGCGTAAGCCGCGTCCACAGTCCGCTGTGGTCGCGTGGCTTGAAGGCGTCGACGATTCCGATCTGCACATATCAGTGGTCACGCTGGCTGAGATCCAGGCCGGTATTGAAATTACGCGCGAGCAAGATGCGGCCAAGGCTGCGGAGATCGAAGCTTGGGCGGACCAGGTCGCCACCGCCTACAACGTCCTGTCGATGGATGCCGCGATCTTCCGCCAGTGGGCGAAGCTGATGCACCGCCAATCGGATACCGTCTATGAAGACGCGATGATCGCGGCCACTGCGCGGGTGCACAAGCTGACCGTGGTGACTCGTAACATCAGAGACTTCAAGCGCTTTGGCGTGCCGATGTTGAATCCGTTTCGCTAAGCACCGCCCTGGCTGCCAACGACAGGCCTGTGGTTCCGTCAGATTATTGATTGCTCCGCCCTATGCCAAGCGGCGCCGACCTGATCGCCGTATCACCAGCGCCGACTTTTGACGGTCGGCGGCCAGTACCGAGCCTCAGGCCGGATCGGCGACCCGCGAGGCGCGCTGAGATTTGGCCAGCGGTCTAGTACGCGATGGATTAATCGTGGTCTGTCCCCGATTATTCCCCCCTTGACACCGGCCGGCTAATGGGTGTCCCCGATTATTTCCAGGTTGCCCCTGGTTTTGGCTGCTCCCTTGGCACAAACTGAATCGACCGTATCTCGTCGGTCGTGATGTCGAAGGGCGTGCCAAGCGTCGAGCACAACGCCGAGAAGCTTGCCTGTGCGCTCCCCAGACGAAACTGCAGTTCCGTGAGCGGACCGAGGTTACCCATCGGCCACTCGTCGATGGGAGCTCCCGGAACATCGGGATATGCACCAACCTCATTGAGCAGTTGTTGAAGATCAGCCCGCTCGGTCAGGGCAGCCTGCCGACAGAGGTGTCCGATCATCTGCATTGCTATGCATTCCCAGTTGACGATGGTGGGTCTCATGCCGTTGGGGTGAAGCAGAAGTTTCATCAGGTTCTTTGCGATGGCGGGAGGCGCCCGATTCGACAGGCTTGCCTGATCCAGTCCCAGACCGCGCATGAGCTCGCCCATGCGGGCATTGATCGCGAGGATGTTCCAAGCCCCGTCCACTGCAACCGCTGGACAATGCAGGCCTGACAAGAGCGGGCGCAGAGCCTTGATGGCCGCGGACATTCTCGGATCACCGGATGCAGCTCGGCGATAGGCGTGCGCGAAACCTCCTGATTGCAACAGCAGGTTCCGGTCATGGGGGGACAAGCGCAATGCCAAGCCGAGCCTCAGGATCACGTCTTCGCTCGGACTGGCGCTGCCCACCTCAAGCAGGCTCAGGTGTTTCTGCGACAGATTTGTTTGTTGCGCCAGTTCTCGCTGAGACAGTTTTCGAGATGCACGCCAGGCACGCAAAGCCTTGGGAAAAGCCGAACCGGCAGCGACCGCGCCTGCCATGCCTACACCTCGCTTGTCGCCCAAGAGCGAACCCCGGCCTTCCTGGCCCCCCTGGCAACTACCTCGAAGGTAGTCAGAGGGCGCTCCTCCGACGGGTAAAGTAACCGCTGCCAACGCATGCTTTGGGCCATCGGACAATTCTACGGGACAACATTCATCATGACTATCACTCTCTACGGCTTTCCAGCTTCCGCGAACACGCATCGCGTGCGCGCATTCTTGTCGATCCTCGGGCTTCCTTTCGAGGAACGGTTGGTTAACCTTGTCACCGGCGAACAGAGGTTACCCGAATTCCTCAAGCTCAGTCCGGCCGGGCAGGTGCCAATTCTCATGGACGAATCCGCCACTGTGTTCGACAGCCACGCAATACTCATCTACCTCGCCGAGAAGTACGACGCTAAGGGCACATGGTGGCCGAAGGCGGCAATTGCTCGCGCGGAGGTTCTGTCCTGGATGTTCTTCGATGCCAACGAATTGCACAATGGCATCGGATGGTCCCGCAATCACGTGGCGTTCCGCGTTCCTGGCGACCCGGTACCATTTCAACAGCGCGGACGAAGTGCGCTGAAGACGCTCGAAGCGCGGCTCGGGGCTCATCCCTGGCTGGCGCTGGATCAGCCAACATTGGCAGACGTGACCTGCGTACCGTTGGTCGCGTTGTGCCATGAGGCGGGTCTGTCGCTCGAACACCTTCCCGCCGTGCGTGGGTGGGTCGAGCGTGTCCAAGGTGTCCCGCGCTTTCCGACCATGCCTTCTTACGGCTGACAGGCGGGGTAGACATGGGCTGCCCTGCCTACTCACCTCCTTGCGCCACCGCAAGGACAATAGGGGACAATAGGGGACAGACCACGATTTTCCCGCTACCCGTGAGTATCCGGTTGGTTGCAGTTCCCGATCGATGCCATTGGTCTTTCGCATGGCGCGAAATTTAGCATTCCGCAGTCATGCGCCGCAAGTCCGTCGTTGTACGTGTGGACGGGGCGCGGCCCGCCAGGGGATGGCTCTTCAAAAGTCGGCGCTGGCGAGACGGCACCAAACCTCAGACCAGATCAGCGACCAGCGAAGCGCGCACGGGTTCAGGCAGCGGCCCGGTGTTTTCGGTGATTTGCGGGTGATCGACACCGACGGATAGCGCCGCACCACTCTTGGCGGCGGCGACCATCGAGGCCGTCAGTTCGAAGCGCAGAAAATGCACGGCCGAGGTTTTCTCGTCGTTCTCGCGTTCGAGGTCTTCGTCGGCAATTGCGAACACCGGTTCGAAGCCATCGACGCGCACCCAGACGCGGTCTTCGACACCCTTGAGCAAGCTCAGCATGCGCTGCCGCTCGGCTTCATCGGTGTATTCGATCTGCATGGTGGCCTTGAAGTTGCTGCCGTTGGGCACCAGCGGCAAATAGGATTCCAGCTCATGAGTGATGCCGTCTTCCTCGAAAATCTTTTCGACGCGCAGCATTTCCTGAATCTGGTAGCGGATCAGCAGTTCGTTTTCGAATATCAGCAGAATGTGTTCGCCGAGTGCAATGCGGCGCAGCTTTTTCTGCGCCATGACTTCGGTACGCATGGCAGAGCGCGCCTTGGAATAGGCTTCGAGGGTCAATAGGGAGTCGCGGGTAATGGTCATGTATGTACCTGAAGATCAGTTCACCACGGAGGGCACGGAGAACACGGAGAAGAGCAAAACTTGGCAATCGGGTGTTTAACAGCTCTTGTTTATTCTCCGTGTCCTCCGTGTCCTCCGTGGTGAGAATTGGATTTTGAGACCTACTTCAACCCGTAGGCAATGCGCAGCAGCGTCAGCGGATGCTGCTTTTCCTTCTTTCCTTCGGCACCGGCTTCGTTCATGCCTTGCAGGATGTGGCGGCCGGCGATGGCGCAGTCGGAGCTGACGTAATCGGGCTCGTCCTTGGCCATAGCGCGGAACACCGGCTTGCCGATTTTCATCGACAGTTCGAAATACTCTTCCTTGACGCCCCAGGTGCCGTCGTGGCCGGCGCAGCGCTCGACGGTATTCACCGTTGCCCCTGTCATCTTGAGCATCTCTTCGGTTTTCCTGCCGACGTTCTGCACGCGCGAATGGCAAGGGATGTGATACGAGACCTTGCCCAGCGGCACCTTGAAGTCGGTCTTCAGCAGGCCGTCCTTGTTGCGCAGCACGAAGTATTCGAAGGGGTCGTACATCGCGGCCGAGACCTCCTTGCAGCGCGCGTCGTCGGGGAACAGCAATGGAACCTCACTCTTGAACATCAGCGTGCATGAAGGCACCGGCGTGAGGATGGCATAGCCGGCTTTGGCCAGGTCATGCATCAGCGGGATGTTGCGTTCCTTGTATTTTTCTACCGTCTGCAAATCTCCCAGTTCCAGCTTGGGCATGCCGCAGCAGGTTTCGCCCTGCACCAGAACGTAGGGAATCTCGTTGTGGTCGAGCAGCTTCAGCAAGTCATGGCCGAGGCCGGGCTCGTTGTAATTGACGTAGCACGTAGAGAACACGGCAACCTTGCCTGGGCTCTTGGCGCCGTCATTTACCGGATAGTTGTAGCTGGTGGTGGCGTTGGCGCGGAAGTTGGCGCTGTCGAATTCGGGCAAGTGGCGGCGGGCGTCGACGCCCAGCGCTGTTTGCAGCACGCTGCGGGCCGGGGCGAATTTGTTGGCGGCATTTACCACCTGGGCCACCACGGGGATGGAGGACAGTGTGCCGACCAGTTCGGTTGAGGTCAGCAGTTTGTCGCGGAATTTCATCTTGCCGGTTTTGTACTGGATCGCCTTGGCGCGCAGCATGGTGTGCGGGAAATCGAGGTTCCACTCGTGCGGCGGCACGTAGGGGCACTTGGTCATGTAGCAGACGTCGCACAGATAGCACTGGTCGACGACCTTCCAGAAACTCGCCTTGGGTACACCGGCGGTTTCCGCGTCGCCGGCTTCGTCGATCAGGTCGAACAACAGCGGGAAGGCATTGCACAGCGAGACGCAACGGCGGCAGCCGTGGCAGATGTCGAAGATGCGTTCAAGTTCTTTTTCGCAGGCGGTCTCGTTGTAGAACTCGGGGTTCTTCCAGTCGATGGCGTGGCGGGTGGGAGCTTCGAGATTTCCTTCGCGCATGGCAGGTCCGTATTATTTGGAAAGCGTTAATTGGTCAATCTTGTCCGATCTGCAAAAGTCGGCGCTGGCGAGACGGCAAGAAAAGACCAGAAAAAATTTGACCACGGCGACACGGCGACACGGCGCAAACCGTGATTACTTAAAGCGCTTTTTGATTCTCGCCGTGTCGCCGTGGTGAAAAGCCTTTCCTGTTTTTTTTAGCCGTTCAAGCTGTCCAGCGTGCGCTGGAACTTGTTGGCGTGCGAGCGCTCGGCCTTGGCCAGGGTCTCGAACCAGTCGGCGATTTCGTCAAAGCCTTCTTCGCGCGCGGCTTTTGCCATGCCCGGGTACATGTCGGTGTACTCGTGCGTCTCACCGGCAATCGAGGCCTTGAGGTTGTCTTCGGTGCCGCCGATGGGCAGGCCGGTGGCCGGATCGCCGCTGGCTTCGAGGTACTCGAGGTGGCCGTGGGCGTGGCCCGTCTCGCCTTCAGCGGTGGAACGGAACACGGCGGAGACGTCGTTGTAGCCTTCGATGTCGGCCTTGTTCGCGAAGTACAGATAACGACGGTTGGCCTGGGATTCGCCGGCAAACGCGGCCTTCAGGTTTTCTTCGGTTTTGGATCCCTTGAGTTGCATAGTGGTACTCCTCTGCGTTGGATGAAAAGCAACGGGCCGTCGCCCGTCACCAAGCCATTAAGCGTAAAGCTTGTGGACTTGCCCAAACTTTAGCGGACTATCCCTGCAAGTTCTAATTGTATTTTTTCACCGAATCAATAGACGCTGACTATGGGCTCAGTGTTTCGCCTCAGTGTGTCGCTGTGGTACCGGGCAGTTGGCACTCCAGCAGGGCTTTACGCATCACGTCGATGGCCTTGTGGCGGGGAAAGCTGGAGCGCCAGACCAGTCCGATACGGCGGGTGGGTGTCGGATCGGTAAAGGGTTTGACGCGCAACAGCGGGTCGTCGGCGGGGATGCCATCGACGCTGGAAGAGGGCATGACTGTGACGCCGACGCCCGAAGAGACCATGTGGCGGATGGTTTCCAGCGAACTGCCTTCGAGCACCTGCGGCGACTCACCCTGGCTGGCGCGTGCGCATAAATCGAGCACCTGATCGCGAAAGCAGTTGCCGGCGCCCAGCATCAGCAGCGGCTCGTCGAGCAGTTGCTCGGGGCGCAGCGATTCGAGCCCGGCCCAACGGTGGCTGACCGGAACCAGGGTGCGAAATGCCTCCTCATACACCGGCTGGGCGACCAGGCCGGGTTCGTCAACAGGCAAGGCCAGCACCAGCACGTCGAGTTCGGAGGCCTTGAGTTTCTCGATCAGGTTCTCGGTATAGCCCTCGACGATGAACAGGGGCATCTGCGGCGCCAGCACCTTGACTCGCGGCACCAGTGCCGGTAGCAGCCAGGGGCCGATGGTGTAGATCACGCCCAGCCGGAGCGGACCGGCCAGCGGATCCTTGCCGGCGGTGGCCACTTCGGCGACGCGGGCCGCTTCGGCCAGCACCCGTTCGGCCTGTTCCACGACCTGAATGCCAATGGCTGTGGCGCGGACATCGCCGGCGCTGCGCTCGAACAGCGCGACGCCGAGTTCGGCTTCGAGTTTCTTTACCGCGACCGACAGCGTCGGTTGCGACACATTGCACTTATCCGCCGCCCGCCCGAAGTGGTGCTCGCGAGCCAAAGCGACGATGTAACGGAGTTCGGTCAGGGTCATGGCGGGGATCTGGGCTGGGTTTCGGTGCTGCAATTTCGCGCGAGACTATCACGACTGTGCGGTCGTCGCCCGGCACGATGCGAAAGCCGCACTCGATCGCGACCCTGATTGCGCTGCTGTTGGACGCCTGAATCATTCCATGCATTTCAGGCAGTCCCGCGGCCAGGGCGATGTCAAGCAGCGCCTGCAACATGCGTTTGCCGATGCCACGGGCGCGGAACCGGGGAAGCACCATCAGGGCAAATTCGGCGCTACCGTTTTCGGTGGCATATTCGGCTTGTCCTGCCACTTCGCCGTCATGTCCCAGAGCGAGGACGGCGACCCGGCTGCGATGGTCGACCGTTTCCAGCCTTTGCAGGAGGGCCAGATTTGGCGCTTCGCCATGGGCGAAGTGGCGCTTGTAGAGACCGTCGCGATCCATCGCCGCGAGGAAGCGCGACACCCGATCGCGATCACTCGGCACGGCTGAGCGGACAGGGATGGGTCGCGGGTCGGCCACCCTAGGTCGGCGGGCGATCACGACGTGGCTCCGCTGACAAAGTCGGCCGTGGCCTCGATGACCAGCCGGTCGTCGAGTACGCGGCGATGACCCAGCCCCGAAGTTTGCAGCAGCCGTCCCCTGGGCCAGTGGCGGGCATGGCGCAGGCCTTCATGCATCGCGACCTCACGGTCGCCGACGTCGTGAATGACCAGAATCGGCTGCTCGCCGCGTGTGCTTTCAGCTTCAAATTCAGCCCAATCGATGCCAAAACGGTTTTCGATCCGGCGCTGGGTGGCGGCGCGCAAGGCTTCGGGCCAGCGCAGTGCGGCGGCGATACGAAGCGTGTGATCAACCAGACTGGCAGGCGGAGCGATGAGAACACCGACTTTGATGTCGGGTCGCTGGGCCAAAGCGATGGTCGCCATGGCGCCACCGACCGAGTGGGCGACAATGGCGTGTACCGGACCCAGATGATCGAGCACTGCATTGAGTCCTTGCAGGATGTGCGGTAACGATGACTCTTCACCTCCGGTCATGCCATGCCCTGGCGCATCGTAGGTGACGACGGAGAAGCCGCGCTCGAGCAGGGGATCGATGAAGCTGCGCAGTTGCATGCCGCGTCCGCCCCAGCCATGCACCAGCAGCACCGTCGGATCGCTGGCGCGACCCCAGCGCCAGGCGATCAGGCGCCCGGTCACAAAGGGTACCGGCACAAGACTGGCTTCCTCCAGCGTCGCCAGTTCGGCGTCGGAAAACGCATGACGCGGCGGCGTCAGCATCTGTTTGACGGCCCGGTCGATCGCCTTCATGGGTGCAAATTTCCACAGCGCGCGATAGATCGAGCGATGCCAGAGCAGGGCGGCCGAAAATTTAACAGTACGAACGATCGTGCGATTACTGGGCCAAAAAAAAGCCGGCTTCAGATTCAGTTCCATGATTACTCCTTCTCTTTCAACACTGCGTTGTCGCGAACCAGACGATCAAATGCAATCAACGCCCGGCGGTCCGCGTCCGGGTCGTCAAGCAGGCGACGGCTTTGCTGCGTCACCTGGTAGATGCCTTCCAGCTCAAAGGCGAACTGATCAATGTCGGTATCCGGTCGCAGCTCACCGGTTTCAATGGCCTTGGCTATCGTCTCGGCGAGCGTGCGTCGCATGGCCAACAGTCCGTTCTTGACCTCTTCCCGCAGTGGGCCGGGCTGGTCGTCGAACTCGGCGGCGGCGGCCATGATCACACAGCCCCCGGGCAAACAG
Organism: Sulfuritalea sp.; assembly: GCA_021738385.1. Taxonomy (GTDB): domain Bacteria; phylum Pseudomonadota; class Gammaproteobacteria; order Burkholderiales; family Rhodocyclaceae; genus Sulfuritalea. Next base: position 13,560 of record JAIPCF010000025.1, read on the forward strand.
GCCTCCCGAGTCCAGTCCAGCCAGTTAAGGACGATGGCGCGCAAGCGTGTCAGCCCCCGCGGTTGCCGAAACGCGGGGCGCAAGACGATGTCGGCGAAGCGCTGCTGCGACTCCCGCAGGACAGCCAACTGCAACTCTTCCTTGGAGCCGAAATGCGCGAACAAGCCGCTCTTCGACATGTGTGTACGCTCGGCGAGCGCACCGATGCTCAGTCCTCCGACGCCGACGCAGCTCGCCATCGAGAACGCCTCGTCGAGAATTGCCTGCCGTGTCTCTTCGCCTTTGCTCATGGCGACAATATAGTACGACCGTTCGTATTAGTCAAGCCCAAAAAAAGTTCCTCTCGAAGTAAGGTATTCGGTTGCCGTGACCGTTAACCAGCAATTGCTATATCTTTAACGGTAGCTTCAGGCTCAACTTGCCGTTGAGAGCCATCGCGTAAAAATGAGACAAAAAATTACAAGACTCGGCCGTCCACGGCTGCTCGCACTGATCACGCTGGTTGCGGTTATCGGATCGGTGACGATCTCGGTGGTCGTCAATACGATGATTGGCCGAGCGCTGGATAGCGGCGGCATATTCATAGCCATTGCGGCGCCCGTGATCCTTGCGCCTTCGATTGGCTGGTATCTCATTGGTCTGATGATGAGAATTCATCAACTGGAGGAGGAAGCGAGGACGATCGCGACCTACGATATGTTGACGAATTTGCTGACCCGACGGGCCTTTCTGACCAGTTGCGAAAGCGCCTACCAGATTGCCCGACGAAACAAGTCGCCATTGTCCGTGGCATATATTGATATCGACAATTTCAAGAAACTGAACGACACATACGGTCATGGTGGGGGAGATGAAGTTCTGAAGTCCCTGGGTTTGACCATCAACAAATACAAGCGGGCCAGCGATCTCGCGGGTCGTATTGGAGGCGAAGAATTTGCGCTGGCCTTTCCCGACACGAATCTGGAGGGAGCGCTCCACATGGCTGAAAAACTTTGCCAGATGGCTAGAAACTCCAGGGTGGCTTACGAAAACAAGTTGATCGAATACACGATAAGTATTGGCGTCAACACATCCGGAAAAGCGGGGGATGGCGACTTGTATCAAATCCTCAAGCATTCCGATGAAGCGTTGTATCAGGCGAAGCGTGCCGGCAAGAATCGCGTTGTTGCGTATCAGGAAGAAACTGGAACTGATTCCAGTCGATAGCGCGACCTGCCATCGGGTCGAACGCACCAAAATCAACTGAATATTGTTCCAGATTGAGTCTGGTCAGTAGTTCCCGTCTGCGGGCTTCGCGCCCGCGGTCTCCCGCTTCGGTTACTCTTGAGCAAACTTGATCTGTGCGTGAATTGGCACGCACGAAATTCCATGTCCGATTCTGCTACTAATTTGGCTGACGCGCCCCCACTGGCTGCTGTATCCCCACGCTTTGTTAACGGTTCGCTGCTGCGCCACGTGGTGGTGATGGCCAGCACCGGCGCGGTGGGACTGGTCGCGGTGTTCTTTGTCGACCTGATCAATCTCTTCTACATCTCGATGCTCGGTCAGCAACCGGTGGCGGCGGCTGTCGGCTTCGCCGGGGTCGTGGCGTTTTTTCAGATTTCCTTTTGCATTGGCGTGATGATCGGCATCGTTGCGGTGGTGTCGCGCGCTATCGGTGCGGGACGAACAGAAGAGGCAAAGCGCCTGGCGACGGCGAGCCTGGTGCTGATGGCCGCTTCTTGCGTACTGGTGGCCTCGGCGACATTTGTGTTTCTGGAACAAATTCTCGATTTGCTTGGGGCAACCGGCGAGACACGTCGTCAGGCACTTGGCTATTTGCAGATCACGCAGTTGGCGATGCCTTTCCTCGGTGTGGGCATGGCTTGTTCGGGACTGATGCGCGCGGTGGGTGATGCGCGGAGGGCAATGAGCGTCACCCTGGCGGGTGCGGTGGTCGCCGCAATTCTCGATCCCATCCTGATATTCGGTTTGCATCTTGATCTCAAGGGCGCGGCAATTGCTTCTGTTCTGGCTCGGATGGCGATGACCGGTATCGGGCTGTACGGCTGCATGCATATTCATCACCTGCTCGGCCGCTTCAATTTGCTCCTGTTTGTAGCCGATTCGAAGCGTGTAGGCCAGGTGGCGGGCCCGTCGATCATGGCCAACCTGGCGACTCCCTTCGGCGCCGCATTTATTACTCATTTCATGGCCCAATTTGGCACGGCAGCGGTTGCGGGGCTGGCCACCATAGACCGGCTCGTCCCGGTCGCTTTTGGTTTGCTCTACGCACTGAGCGGAGCGGTGGGACCGATCATCGGACAAAACCTGGGTGCCCGGCGAATTGATCGCGTGCGCCAGACACTGATTGAAAGCCTGCGTTTCATGGCCGTGGCGGTATGCGTTGCGTGGCTCGTACTGGCGCTGGGACAGCAGTTGATCATCTATGCATTCTCGGCGGAGGGGCTGGCGGCCGAGTTGATTGCGCTGTTCTGCAGCGCGGTGGCAGGAAGCTTCTTTTTTCTCGGTGCGCTGTTTGTCGCCAATGCGGCATTCAACAATCTGGGCTATCCGCTGTACTCGACGGGCTTCAACTGGGCGCGGGCAACGCTGGGGACGATCCCCTTCGCCTATATTGGCTCATACTACGGCGCGGCGGGTGTCTTGATCGGTCCGGCAATTGGCGGCGTCATCTTTGGTTCCCTGGCAATGATTACCGCATTTCGCATTACCCGGCGATTGGACGCCAGTGATCTGACTGCGCCCGCCGGGGAGCGGGCCGAAAGCTGACAACCTCCGTTTCTTTCAAGCGACGAATCTGAAAACCCGGTCATGATCGAACAACTCAGTCGACAGCGTGTTCTCGCCATCCGCAAGTTCGGCTATTTGTCGTTCCTGCTGGCACCGATGCTGATGCCCGCAGGATGGTATTTGGGTCTTGAGACAGGCATGCCAGATCTGATGGCCTGGTATCCGGTGATGTGGACATTCGGGCTGATCCCTTTGCTGGATTATGCCGTTGGTCGAGATACGGCCAACCCCGATGAAGTGAACGAAACATCGTCTATGCAGGGACAAATTTACTACCGGCTGCTGACTTTGCTGGCGGTCCCCATTCAGGCTGTGCTTCTGGTCTGGGCCTGTTGGATTTTTGTGCATGGCGAATTGGGGCAATGGGGTCGCCTGGGTTGGCTGGTGTCGATGGGCGTGGTTTCCGGCGTCAATGCCATCAACATTGCACATGAGCTGATTCACCGTCACGGACGCCTTGAGCCTTGGGCGGGCGGTATTCTGCTATCGCTGGTGACTTATGCGGGCTTCAAAGTCGAGCATGTGCGCGGTCATCACGTGAATGTTTCGACACCGGAGGATGCCTCGTCGGCCCGCTATGGTCAGTCGCTCTATGATTTCCTGCCCCACGCCTGGAAATGGAACTTTCTCAATGCTTGGCATCTGGAAGCCGAACGCCTGCAACGGCGCGGCCTGCCGGTGCTGCATTGGCGCAACGAACTGATCTGGTGGAATGGCCTGAGCCTGGGCATCGCCGCCGCATTGACTTGGGCCTTCGGCTGGCTCGGGCTGCTGTTCTTTGCCGGACAGAGTTTTGTTGCATTCACCGAACTGGAGATCATCAACTATGTTGAGCATTACGGCCTGCATCGACGCCGTCGTGCCGACGGTCGCTATGAGCGCACCACTCATCAGCACTCCTGGAACAGCAGTTACATGGTGACCAACCTGTTTCTCTTCCAGTTGCAGCGCCATTCGGATCACCATGCGCACCCGGCGCGCCGCTATCAGGTCTTGCGTCATTTCGACGACAGCCCGCAACTTCCCGGCGGTTATGCCGCCATGGTGCTGCTGGCCTTGGTGCCGCCATTGTGGCGGCGGGTGATGGATCCTCGGGTGGCGGCGTATTACCGCAACGAAATGGAGCAACTCGCTACGGCGAATTGACGAAAGCCGCCTGACGGCAAACCTTGCCCAGGTTTCCAGCCAGGCTGTTGGTCAAGCCGGCCTGCTTATCGAACCTGCGCTTCAAGTATTGCTCGGGTGGCTTCGTCGGCGGGGAACATATGTTCGACGCGTAGTGAGGCCAGCGTAATGTCTTGCGGCGTACCAAAGGTGGTGAACATGCTAAAGAAGGTCAACTCACCGAACTCGGTCGCATAGCGGGGAGTCAGCAACGGCATTGTTGCCCGCAGCGGGCTGGCATGCAGCTTCCTGGACCCAATGCGGGCGCCGAGCATGGCCGCAAAAGCTTCAACTTTTGGCGTGAGTGACGGCTGCGCGGCTGCTTCCGCGCGCAGATGCGACAAATGGGTAGGGCCCACCTCGGCGAGGTTGACCATCAGCTTGGTGACGCCATCGGGGTGAATCAGCATGTCCAGGAGATTGATGGGCGTGTCGTTCGCCAGATCCGCCATCCAGGGCATCAAGGTGACCGCCAGCCATCTGGCACCTCGATTCATGCGCAGCAGGTTCCACTGGGCATCGATTATCAGTGCCGGAGTCGGGTCGTGGGCCTGCAGCAGTTGATCCAACGCCTCGTTCGCTTGCGCCAGTACCGGGTCGGTCAAGGGGGCTGCGCCGTAGGCGGGCGCGTAGCCCGCTTGCAGCAAGGCGGCATTTCGCACTGCCAGCGGAGTATCCAGCTCATGCAGCCAAGTCATCAGCAACTCGCGGCTGGGTCTGGCTCGACCGCTTTCCACGAAACTTACATGCCGCTGCGATACACCAACGCGCAGCGACAGTTCAAGCTGGCTCAGGCGGCGTGATTTTCGCGCACGTTGCAAGGTTATGGGCAGGGTATGGGTGAGCTCATTCATGGTGAGATTGAACCACATTAAAGCGTTGAGGCTATTACCTCCAAGGTAATTGAAGCCATGTTGCGGCTGCCCGATACTGGGCCATCATTTACTGAAAGGAGCTGGCATGCACCGCACTTTGATTGTTATCACCCTTGTGTCGTTTGGCGCACTGACTTCCGCAGCGCTTTGGCAGCACGGCTATTCTGGGATCCTGACTTCGCCGCTACAGAGCCTTGCCGCGAGCCAGATCTTTGTCGATCTGCTAATCGCTTTGACGCTTGTGGTGGCGTGGATGTGGCGGGACGCCAGAGCCAGCGGGCGTAATGCGTGGCCCTGGATTGTTGTTACATTGGCGATTGGATCGTTCGGGCCGCTGATCTATTTGCTGACACGCAAATCAGGGGCGCAAGCCGGCTGATTCACCGTCGCTGTTTGGCCGATTCGGGCGTGGGTTTTTTCCGGACATAGCGGAGACAGATTGAACCCAGTACAGGTAACGCAGTAGAACGAGTAAGCTTCACCGCGTATTTACCCCGGCTGTTCGAGACGGAGCGATCGAACGGAAGCGGCTACTGGCACTCTCACACGGAGATCGAAACCCATGGAAGCTCTACGCACACCCGAGACCTGTTTTGCCGAGTTGCCGGGCTATCCGTTTGCGCCGAACTACGTCGATGACCTGACCGGTTTCGATGGCCTGCGCGCTCACTATCTCGACGAGGGTGCGCGGGATGCCGATCAGGTGTTTCTCTGTCTGCATGGTCAGCCGACCTGGAGCTATCTGTATCGCAAGATGGTTCCACATTTCGTTGCCGCCGGCGGGCGAGTAGTGGCACCGGATCTTTTCGGATTTGGCCGCTCGGACAAGCCGGAGGACGAGAGCTTCTACACCTTCAGCCGCCATCGCGATATGTTGCTGGCTCTGGTCGAAAAACTCGATCTGCAGAAGATCACTCTGGTGGTGCAGGATTGGGGGGGATTGCTGGGCATGACCTTACCCATGGATCAGACGCAGCGCTATCAACGCTTGATTGTGATGAATACGGCACTCGGAACGGGCGATGTCCCGCTCGGCGAAGGTTTTTTGCAATGGCGCGCCTACGCCAACAGCCAGCCGGATCTGGATATTGCCAAGCTGATGGCGCGTAGCTGCCCACAACTGACCCCGGCTGAAGCCGCCGCTTATGGCGCCCCATTTCCGGATATTCGCTACAAGGCCGGCGTGCGCCGCTTTCCGAATCTGGTGCCCGACCATGTCGATGCCGACGGTGCGGCAATTTCGCGCGCGGCGCGCGACTGGTGGGGATCGCAATGGACAGGACGCAGCTTTATGGCCGTCGGCGCCACCGACCCGGTGCTGGGACCCACGGTGATGAAAGGAATGCGACGCCTGATTCGCGGCTGCCCCGAAGCCTTCATCCATCCGGCGGCCGGCCACTTCGTACAGGAATGGGGCGACGAGATCGCGCCTTTGGCGTTGGCGGAGTTTGCACGCCCGGCTGCCGCTGTCTGAGGCGATGCATCCCTCGTCGTCTGCGGACTTGGACAAGTCCGTCGATGCTTCGCTGGTGGTTCAGAGAGGGCGATAATGGCGACCATGTCGGACGATCTGCCAAGCCTGGTCCAGGCACTGCTCGATCCTCGCTGTTATACCCATTCGGTGGACAGCGTCGAACTTGTTGAGACGCATGCTTCCTGGCTGCTGTTGGCCGGGGAGTTCGCCTACAAAATCAAGAAACCTGTCACGCTGCCTTTTCTCGATTACGGCACGCTGGAGCGGCGCGAAATCTTCTGCCGTGCAGAGCTGACACTGAATCGTCGCCTCGCCCCCGGGTTGTATCTTGACGTGGTGCCGATTGGCGGCACCTCGACGCAGCCCAGGCTCGGTGAGATGCCCGCGATTGAATGGGCGGTGCGCATGCGGCGTTTCGAAGAGAGCGGGCGCCTCGACAGGGTCGCTGCGCGCGGCGATTTGCTGCCGTCTCATCTCACTCAGCTGGCCGTCACGCTATGTAAATTCCAGCAGGGTGCGGCGGCGGCTGGGCCCGATACACGCTTTGGCGCACCCGACCAAATACAGGCGGCAGCCCTGGAAAACTTTGTCGAGTTGCGTCAGCTTTTGCCATCAATCGATCAGCAACAAGTCGAGGGTTTGGCGCGCTGGACGGAAGAGGAGTTCATTCGCCGCGCCACTACGTTCGCTGCACGCAAGAACGGCGGTTTTGTGCGCGAGGGACATGGTGATTTGCATCTGTGTAATCTGGTCTTGATCGATGGGCGCGTAGTGCCCTTCGATTGCATCGAGTTCAACGAGGATTTCCGCTGGAACGACCCGGCCAGCGAGATCGCTTTCGTCTGGATGGACTTGCTGGATCATGGCCGGCCGGGTCTCGCTGCATGGTTTCTGAACGCATGGCTGGAGCAGGGAGGAGATTTTCAGGCGCTGGCGGTATTGCGTTTTTACGCCGTGTATCGAGCCGTGGTGCGCGCCAAGATCGCCGCCTTGCGCGCGCAGCAGGAAGATACGGAACAGGGCGCCAGGGAACTCGATACGGCGCGCGACTACCTGCACCTGGCGCAAGAAATCGCCGTACCACCAGCGCCGACTTTTTACATCAGTTGCGGTTTGTCCGGTTCGGGCAAGACCACCGCGAGTTCCGCCCGACTGCTGGACCCGGTGCTGGCGCAGGCCGGCAACATCGTGCGTCTGCGCTCGGATGTCGAACGCAAGCGGCTGTTTGGTCTGGCGCCCTTGGAAAGTAGCGGCTCGGTGGTGGATGGCGGTATCTATACCCCGGAAGCCACTGCGGCGACGTTTGCCCGGCTGTACAGCCTGGCGGGTGAGTTCATCGGCACCGGCTGGTCAGTGATTGTCGATGCGGCATTTTTACGGCGCCGAGAACGGGCGGAGTTCCACGCGCTGGCCGATAAGCTGGGCGTTGATTTCTGGATACTGCTCAGTGAAGCGCCTGTTGCGGAGCTGCGGCGACGACTTCAAGCGCGCAGTGGCGATGCATCAGAAGCTACTGTGGCTGTGCTCGAACGCCAGCTCGAATGGTTTGAGCCGCTTGATGAGGAAGAGCGACGCTTCGCCGTTACTTCCTGACCGGGTGGCAGGCCGGTGGCATTAGCTCCGATCGGAAACTGAATTCTGCGAGCGCAATCGTTCCAGACCCTGGCGGAAGGCCTCGGCGTCGCCGTGATCGAAAAACGTCGGGTAGCGCTCATGCGCGGCAGTGATTTTTCGCGCATGCTTGATCGGGCACCAGTACTGCTCGGTGCGGGCGGCAACTTCGTGCGTATAGGCGGCAATGCCATTGCCGTAGGAGCAGTAAAAGCAGTTGAACTTTTCGATCAGGTTGAGATAAGGCAGGTCGGCGCGGTCAAACACCAGATAGTCGGCGCGGCGCACTTTTGGGATGCAGTAGACCGGGAAGCAAATGGCCTGATACACGGTGACGAATAGATCCATCAGCAGAAACGGAATCCAGCCTGCGTAGATCATCGGCGCCGTCAGCGCTACCAGCGGTCGGGTGCGCCTCAGAAAACCGAAAAGGCCGAGCTTGTAGCGCTTTTGCTGACGCAGAAACTCCTCGGCGAGTTGAGTGCGTTTCAGCCCGAATTCTTCGCGCGCCTTGCGATACTCATCCTCGAGTTCGTCCTGCAGCGTCTTGATACGGGTGAGCAGTTCGTCGATAGTCGTGGCCATTGTGCGTCCTCGGCAAGCATTTCCCGTCGTCGGAGCGGCCGGGTCAGTCAGTAACCGGGAAGGCCCTGGCACCTGATTCCCATTTAACTACACATGAATCAAATCGCCGCAAAAAAAAGGGCGCCCGACAAAGGGGCGCCCTTTTTCAGGCGGCGATCAAGCCTTGGTTTACAAGGCTCAGTTGCCCAGATAGTCGGTGACCGCGACCCAGCGGCCATTCTGGATCTGTCCGACCTTGGACTTTTCATTGCCCAGGTGTTGTGTCGGCGTGAACTTGTACTCCGGGCTGCCGAACATGTCGCGCGAGAAAGTGGTGCTTTCCAGGACCTTGATGAAATTCTCGGTGTTCAGCTTTGGGCCGGTCTTTTTGGCGGTCTGCATGAACATGTCCATCGCCACGTAGCCATAGGCGGAAAACAGGCCGGGATCTTCATTGAACCTGGCTTTGTAGGAGGCAAACCAGTCACGCACGTTCTTCGACGAATCGTCGGCATAGGGTACGGCCACCTGATGCATGGCGTATAGCCCGTCCATTGCCTTGCCGCCGAGCTTGTGGATCAGGTCGGTGTAGGCCGCCGAGGAGCCGATGAAGTTCGGGTTCCAGCCAAGCTTTCTGGCCGTGCCGATGGTGCCAATGGTCTCGCGGATGATGGTGCCCAGCACTACGGTATCGCAGCCGGAGCTCTTCATCTTGGAGACCTGGGCTGAGAAGTCGGTGGCGCCGCGCTTGAACGAGGTGACTTCGGTGAAGTCCATCTTGATGTCCTTGAGCCCGTCTTCGGCGCCTTTCAGCACTTCCGTGCCGAAGTCATCGTCCTGGTAGATGGCGCAAAACTTCTTGGCGCCCTTCTCATTGACCATCCACTTCATGCCGATGCGCATCTGAGTGTAGTAAGGCGCGGCAAAGGAAAATTTCAGTTTCTCCAGCGGCTCATACATTTGACGCGCTGCCGTGAGCGGAAAGAGATTCATCACACCCTTGCCGAAAAGGGTGGGGAAGGTGGCCAGATTCACGGCAGTACCGATGGTGCCAACCATGGCAAAAAGCTTGTCTCGCTGTACCATTTTTTGCGCCGCGAGCATGCCCTTCTTTGGATCGTAGCCACTGTCCTCGGCAACAAACTTGACCTTGCGGCCGTGAATGCCGCCAGCGTCGTTGATTTCGTCGACCCGCATTTGCATGCCGTTGCGCAAGGCCTTGCCGAAGCCGGCCAGGGGGCCGGACAAATCCTGAATGGTACCGATGACGATCTCGTTCTTGGTGACACCCATTTGCTCGGCAGCAATCGCCGTGGCGCCAGCGCCGACTCCTGTTGCTGCGAGCAATGCTGCAGCCAGTTTGGTGTATCTCTTCATTGTGGTCTCCTCGTTTTGCGGGTTAAAACACGTTATGCAATCAGACTACTCACTGTACATCGACTCGATCAACTCGGCATATTTTTTGTTGACTAGCTTACGCTTTAGTTTCATGGTCGGGGTCAATTCCTCGTCTTCGGCGCCGAGCTTCTTTTCGATCAGGCGAAACTTCTTGATCTGTTCGACGCGGGCAAACTGCTTGTTGATGCGCTCGATCTCGTTGCCGATCAGCTTTTGTACTTCGGCCGAGCGGGTCAGGCTGACGTAGTTGGAGAAAGGCACGTCGTGGTCCTGGGCAAATTTTTCGACGTTTTCCTGATCGATCATGATCAGACAGACCAGGTAGGGCCGCTTGTCACCGACGACCACGGCATCCGTCACATAAGGTGAAAACTTGAGCTGGTTTTCCAGCTCGGAAGGAGTGATGTTCTTTCCGCCCGCAGTAATGATAATGTCCTTGAGGCGGTCGGAAATACGGTAGAAGCCCTCTTCGTCCACGCTGCCGACGTCGCCGGTATGCAGCCAGCCGTCGGCATCGATGGTTTCGGCAGTTTTTTCCGGTTGGTTCAGATACCCCATGAATACGTTCGGCCCGCGCACCAGAATCTCGCCCTCGTCGGACAGCCTGACCTCGCTGGGCTCGCCCGGGATGCCTATCGATCCGGGTTTGATATGCGTAATGGGCGTGCTGATGGCAACACTGCTGGATTCGGTCATGCCCCAGACTTCCAGCATCGGCACACCAAGCGCCATGTACCAGCGCACCAGATCGGGCGAAATCGGCGCGGCGCCGGTGATCAACATGCGGGCACGATGAATGCCGATGAGCTTCCTGACATTGTTCAGCACCAGTACCCGTGCCAGCCAGTGGGCGAAGTCGAGTCCCTGTCCAATGGCTTGTCCTGCCTCATAGCGGCGAACTTTTTCCAGGCCGATGCCAATTGCAATGTTGTAGGCCCAGCGTTCAAAGCCATTGGATTCCTTGAGCGCGATGCTGACGCCGGAATAGAATTTTTCCCAGACGCGCGGTACAGCGCCAAAGACCGTGGGAGCGATCTCACGCACGTTCTCCGGAACGGTCTCGGGATTTTCGACAAAGTTCAGCTTGGTGCCGGTATACAGGGAAAAGTAGGCACCGCTGACGCGTTCGGCGACATGGCAGAGTGGCAGAAAACACATGCGCTCATCGTCTTCGTTCTGCGCGGTTCCACGATTGAAGCCGCGCACCGCCTGCAGGATATTGCCGTGCGAGATCATCGCTCCTTTTGGTTTTCCGGTTGTGCCTGAGGTGTAGATGAGGATCGCCAGCTCTTCCGTTTTGCGTACGCTGATGCGCTCCCGCCATTCCGCCTCGGCAGCGTCATCGCCCAGGCGGGCGACGCGTTGCTGACCCAGCTTGCGCAGGTCTTCCAGACTGATCACCTGTTCGTCATCGAGATCGCGCAGGCCGCCCATATCCCAGACAATGATCTTGCGCAAAGTCGGCAAGCGCTCGCGTACTTCCAGTGCTTTGTCTAGTTGTTCGTCGTCTTCAACAAACAACATTACGGAGTTGGAGTCCTGCGTCAGGTACTCAACCTGGCTCGCCGCATCAGTGGGATAGATGCCGGAGCTGATGCCGCCGCAGGACAGTATGGCCAGATCGGAGAACAGCCATTCCTGGCGCGTGTTACCCAGCACCGATACCGTTTCACCAACACCCAAGCCGAGTTCGATCAAACCCATGCCCACTTCACGCACGATTTTCCCGACATCGGTCCAGGACAGGCTTTGCCAGAGGCCGTATTCCTTTTGACGGAACAGCGTCAGGCTGCCGCGCTGAGCCACGGCATTCCAGAACATTTCGGGCAGGTTGTCGCCCGGGACAACAACCCGTTGTTCCGACCAATAGCGCTTGCCGTCAAGCTGCCACATTGCGTCTGCCCTTTATCATCGCCATTGCTTTTTCTTTTTCCACCGCCGCCCCTCGCGAACACCCTCATCCTTGACGCCCAAATAGAACTCCTTGATGTCGTCCTTCTCGCGCAAGGCAGCGCAGGTGTCGTGCATCACGATACGGCCGATCTCCAGCACGTAGCCGTAGTCAGAATATTTCAGCGCGATGTGCGCATTTTGTTCGACCACCAGCAGCGTCACGCCACGTTCGCGATTGATGCGTACGATGATCTCGAATATTTCCTTGGTCAGTTTGGGTGATAAACCCAGGCTTGGTTCATCGAGCAGCATCATCGTCGGCTTGGCAAGAAGCGCGCGGCTGATCGAAAGCATCTGTTGCTGGCCGCCCGAGAGCTGCCCGGCGGGTTGACTGCTGCGTTCCTTGAGAATCGGGAAATAAGCGAAGACATCTTCAATATCTTTGGCCACTGCGTCCTTGTCCGAGGAAGGGCGTGTGTAGGCACCCATCAGCAGGTTCTCGCGCACGGTGAGTAGGGGGAAAATTTCACGACCTTCCGGTACGTGGACCAAGCCTTGACGCACGATCCAGGCCGGGTCCCGACCTTCGAGCTTTTCGTTCCTGAACAGCAGGCTGCCTTTTTGCGGATCAAGAATGCCTGAAATGGTTTTCAGGACGGTTGTCTTGCCGGCGCCGTTGGAGCCCAGCACGGTGACGATGGAGCCTGCTTCGACCGCCAGCGAAACGCCGCGGATGGCTTTCACCGCGCCGTAGGAGGCCTCGACATTGTTGAGCTGGAGAATGGGCGGCGTGGTCTCAGTCATCGTCCGCACTTCCCAGATAAGCTTCGATCACTCCCGGATGGGCTTGCACTTCCTGCGGTGTGCCCAGGGTCAGCACTTCGCCTTGATTGAGCGCCAACACGCGATCGGAAACGCGCGAGACCAGGCCCATGTCGTGCTCGACCATGATCACGGTAATGCCCAGATCGTGTTTGATGTCTTCAATCCAGAAGCCCATATCTTCTGTTTCTTCGGTGTTGAGGCCCGATGACGGTTCGTCCAGCAACAGAAGTCGCGGCCGCATCGAAAGCGCTCTGGCCAGTTCGACCACCTTGCGCACGCCGTAGGGCAGACCGACCACCATGCTGTCGCGATAGTGTTGCAGATCGAGAAATTCGATAACCTCCTCGACCTGCCGGCGAAATTCGAGTTCGGCACGGCGCACCGACCCGGTAAACAGCAGGTCCTGAAGCCAGCCGGTATGCCGATGGCAATGTCGTCCCACCAGCAGATTTTGCAGCACGGTCGCATGCTCGAACAGTTCGATGTTCTGGAATGTGCGGGCGATGCCATGGCGGGCGACTACATACGGCGGCATGCGGGAAATCACTTCGCCTTCGAAGCGCACCTCGCCCGAAGTGGGCCGATACAGCGCCGAGATCAGATTGAAGATCGTGGTTTTGCCCGCGCCGTTGGGACCGATCAGCGAGAACACTTCATTGGGCCACACGTCGAAGGAGACGTTGTCCACCGCCTTCAGGCCGCCGAATTGCACCGACAGGTTGATGGCTTGCAGCATCGGGGTTGTCATGCTGAAGACCCTGTTTGACCCACAGAGACACAGAGGCACAGAGGAAGGCGATTTTCTCCGTGTTCTCTGTGCCTCTGTGGTGAAAGCCTTTGACTCACTTCATCCTCTCCGACTTCATGTAGCTTTTTTGTCGCTTGAACATTCCCTTGCGATAGAAGGGAAAGATTTGCAGGAAGGTGCGGAACTTGAGCCAGCGCCCATACAAGCCCATGGGTTCGAACAGCACGATGGCGATCAGGATGATGCCGAATATGGTCGGTTGCAATCCGGTTTGCTGGCCGATCGCATCGGGCAGCCAGTCCTTGCCAATCACGATCAGTTGTTGCGCGAAGAACCAGAAAGCGGCACCAAAAATTGCGCCCTGAATGGAACCGAGACCACCGATAACAATCATCATCAACAGTTCGATCGACTGCAGAAAGCCGAATTGATCCGGCGTGATGAAGGTGATCTTGTGCGCATACAGCGCCCCGGCAATGCCTGTGAGTGCGGCTGAAATGGCGAAGGCCGTGGTCTTGTAGTAGGAAAGATTAATGCCCATGCTCTGCGCTGAAACTTCCGAGTCGCGGATGGCGACAAAGGCGCGGCCGGTTGGGCTGCGCAGCAGATTGAGAACGCCGAGCACGCAGATCGTCGCGATGCCGATAACGAGATAGTAGAAATTGACTTGGTTGTCGAAGTCGATGCCGCCGATGATCAGTGGGCCGAGCTGAAGCCCTGAATTGCCTCCGGTGATGGGCTCTGCCTGCACTACCGCTTCTTCCAGAATGAAGCCGAATGCCAGCGTGGCGATCGACAGATACATGCCCTTTACCCTCAGCGCCGGCAAGCCGATCATGATCCCGGTGATGCCCGCCACCAAGGCGGCCATCGGCAGGGACAGCGCGAAGGGCCAGCCATTGGCCTGCAAATAGGCTTCGGTGTAAGCGCCCATGGCGAGAAAGCCGGCGTGCCCCAGCGAGACTTGTCCGGTGTAACCCGCCAGCAACATCAGCCCAAGGCAGACAATGCTGTAGATGCCAATGAAGCTGATCTGCGACAGTGTGTATTCCGAAAGCAGCCAGGGCGCTGCAACCAGCCCCAGGGCCAAAACGGCGTACCAGAAGCGTTGGCCGTTGTGGCGAAACAGAGCAATGTCCTGCTCGTATCGGGTCTGGAAGAAGAAGTGCATGCGGCCTAAACCTTTTTAGTCAGGTTGTCGCCGAACAGTCCATTCGGCTTAACCACCAGCATGATTAAAACCACCACGTAGGCCGCGATGTCCTTGAAACCTTCGGGCAGATAGAAACCCGCGAGCGATTCAACGATGCCGATCAGCAGCCCGCCAACCAGCGCGCCCGGAATGCTGCCGAAGCCGCCAACCACTGCCGCCGGAAAGGCCTTGAGTCCGATAAATCCCATATTGGCGTGTACAAAAGTAATTGGTGCCAACAGTAATCCGGCCACACCGCAAATCGCTGACGAAAGCCCCCACACCATCATGTTGACGCGACGTACCGGAATGCCCATGTAGAACGCGGCCAGCTGGTTTTGCGACGTGGCCTGCATGGCAATGCCGATTCGGGTGTAGCGAAAAAAAACAAACAGCAAGGCAACCAGGACGACGGTTGCCAGAATGATCACCAGATGTTCCACCGAAATGACCAGCCCGGTTCCTTCGCCACCCAGCCAGATCACTTTGTCCTTGTAGGGTACCGGCAGCGTGTGCGTTTCGGTCCCCCAATAGGGAATCATGGTGACCAGACCACGCGCCAGATACCCCAGACCGATGGTCATCATCACTACGGTGAATGCGGGTTGGCCAAGCAGCGGCCGCAACAGGAGACGCTCAGTACCCATGCCGAACAACATCATCACAACAATGGCGACAAGAAACGCGAGCCAGAAAGGCAAGCCGATAATGGTCATCGCAGACAGGCCGATGAAGCCGCCGATCATCATCAAATCGCCCTGGGCGAAATTGACGGTCTCGGTTGCTTTGTAGATCAGCACGAAGCCCAAGGCAATCAGCGCATAGATACAGCCGATTGCCGCTCCGCTAACTATCAGTTGCAGGACTTGCAGCACCCGATGTCTCCTCCGGGGTGTAGTTTCGATTAGGCCCTACTAAAACCAGTGCTTTATTGGAATTATTGTTTCGATTTCAATTATGCATCAAGAGGGATAGAAGCTATCTCCCTTCGTCGCCATCTCACGCAATAGACCGGGTGGTGAGAAGCGTTCCCCGTGTTTTTTTGCCAGGCGCTCCAGTGCTTCCAGCGCGTTCGCGATTCCCAAGCTTTGCAGCCAGCCGATCGGGCCACCGCGAAAGGGTGGATAGCCCCAGCCGAGAATGGCGCCGACATCGGCGTCGATCGCGGCGCGCAACACCTTTTCTTCGAGGCAACGCACGGTTTCCACCGATTGCACCAGGATCAGTCGTTCAACGATTTGTTCGAGAGATATTGTCGCCGTTGCCTGCCCGCGAAGCGGAATTCCAGGTACGCAAAGCGCATCAGCGCCGAGTTTTTGCGGAAACTGTTCGGCAAGTCCCTGCCAAAGATGCTTGGGCCCATTCGCCGGATAGTCGTAGAAACCCGCACCTGATTTGCGACCGAGCCGCCCGAGTTCGGCGACCATTTTCGACGCGACACGGTCGGCAGCGCGCTCTACGTAATCGCTTCCAAGATCGACGCGCGTCTGCTGGGCGATCTTGTGCACCAGTTCAATCGAGACTTCGTCGGCCAGCGCCAGCGGGCCAACCGGCATGCCGGCGATCAGGCCGGCTTTATCGATCAGCGCCGGCGGTACGCCTTCTTCAAGTAGCGCCAGGCCTTCCGACACGTAGGTACCGAAGACGCGGCTGGTGTAAAAACCGCGCGAATCATTGACCACGATCGGCGTCTTGCCGATGGCGCGCACATAATCCATTGAGCGCGCCAGCGTCTCGTTGCTGGTGGCCTTGCCGACGATGATTTCGACCAGCGGCATCTTTTCCGCCGGGGAGAAGAAATGCAGGCCGATGAAATTGGCCGGGCGCACGGACGCCTCCGCGAGCCCGGTGATCGGCAGGGTCGAGGTGTTCGAAGCGAAGATTGCGTCGGCAGAAATCACCGCTTCAGTCTTCTTTGTCACCTCTGCCTTGATCTCGCGCTTCTCGAAGACCGCCTCGATCACCAGTTCGCAGTCCTTGAGGTCAACATAACTGGCGGTGGGATGGATGCGCGCCAGCAGAGCCTCCATCGCCTCTTGCGTCAAGCGGCCCCTGGCGACCTGCCGGGCCCACTGTTTGGCGGCATAGGCTTTGCCCTTGTCAGCCGCCTCCTGGGTCGTATCGAGCAGCACGATTTCAATACCGGCGCTGGCGGTGGCCATCGCAATGCCGGCGCCCATCATGCCCGCGCCGAGCATGCCAATCTTCGAGTATTTCTGGACGGGTACATCCTTCGGACGCGAGGCCAGTTTGTTGGCTTCCTGCATGCCGAAGAACAGGCTGCGGATCATGTTTTTCGATACCGGCGACATCACCAGATTGGTGAAGTAGCGCGCTTCGATCGCCAGTCCGGTGTCGAGATTGGTGGACAGACCCTCGTAGACACAGGAGAGGATATGACGAGGGGCCGGGTAGTTGTCGTAGGTCTTTTCACGCAGCATGGCATTGGCCGCCATCAGCATCTGCATGCCGCCAGGCGTATTGGGGCCACCACCAGGAATCTTGAAACCTTTGACATCCCAGGGCTGCAGCGGTTTTGCGCCGGATGCGAGCATATCCACCACCCATTGCCGCGCCGCTTGCCGCTCCTCACCCGGCGGCACGATGGCGTGAATCAATCCCAGCTTCCTTGCATCGGCCACCTTGAGGCGCTTGCCCTCCATCAGCAGGGGCGCGGAAGCCTGCATTCCGGCCAGGCGCGGCAGCCGTTGCGTGCCACCGGCACCGGGCAGCAGGCCGAGCGTGACCTCAGGGAAACCGAAGCGGGCTTTCGGGTTGTCGGCTGCGACACGATAGTGGCAACCGAGTGCAATCTCCAGGCCGCCGCCCAATGCGCTGCCGCCCAGCGCCGCCGCCACCGGTTTGCCGCCCAATTCAATGGTGCGCATGAGCTTGTGCCAGTCGCTGATGTGGCGATGGAAATCCACTGCATCGGTGGCCGCACCGAGCTCGGCAAGGTCGCCGCCGGCGATGAAGTCTTTTTTGGCTGAGGCCAACACGATGCCTTTCACCGTCGGGTCATTCAGCGCCTTTTGCATGGTCTGGGCGTAGGCGCCCATCGATCCTGCATTGAGGATGTTCTGCGACTTGTTCGGATAGTCGAACTCGATGGTGGCGATGCCGTCGGCGTCAATGCTGTAGTTGATCATGTTCAGACTCGCTCGATGATGGTTGCCGTTCCCATGCCCGCACCGACGCATAGCGTCGCGAGGCCCGTGGCGAGATCGCGGCGCTCCATTTCGTCTAGCAGAGTGCCGAGAATCATGGCGCCTGTGGCGCCCAGCGGATGACCCATGGCGATGGCGCCCCCATTGACGTTCATTCTGTCGTGCGCCACGTCGAGCACCTGCATGAAGCGCAGTACTACGGCGGCGAAGGCTTCGTTGAGCTCGAACAGATCGATGTCTCCGACCGACATGCCGGCACGCTTGAGCGCCTTCTCGGCCGCATACGACGGCCCGGTCAACATGATCGAAGGTTCGGAGCCGATCGAAGCAAAGGAGCGGATTCGCGCACGAGGCTTGAGGCCCAGCGCCGCGCCCATTTCCTTGGTGCCGAACAGCACCGCGGCTGCACCGTCGACGATGCCCGAACTGTTGCCGGCATGGTGTACATGGTTGATTCGCTCGACTTCCGGATAGCGTTGCAGGATCACGCTGTTGAAGCCGTACTTCTCTCCTTGCTCCTGAAACGCGGGCTTGAGTTGCGACAGCGACTCAAGTGTCGATTCCGGCCGCATGTACTCGTCATGGTCGAGCATCACCAGTCCGTTGATGTCTCTTACAGGCACGATCGATTTGGCAAATCGCCCTTCGTCCCAGGCCTGTTTGGCGCGGCGCTGCGATTCGGCCGCGTAGGCATCGACATCGTGACGCGAGAAGCCCCACTTGGTGGCGATCAGGTCTGCCGAAATTCCCTGCGGTACGAAAGCGGTTTTGGCTGCCACCTGCGGATCGGTCGGCCAGGCGCCGCCGGAAGAAAACATCGGCACGCGCGACATCGACTCAACTCCGCCGCCCACCACCAGATCGGCTTGACCGGACATAACCTGCGCTGCGGCCTGATTGCAGGCCTCAAGTCCTGACGCGCAGAAACGGCTGACGGTGACGCCCGGTGCGCTGATGGCGTAGTCGGCATACAAGGCCGCAACACGGGCGATGTCGGCTCCCTGTTCGCCCACCGGTTCGACACAACCGAGCACCACGTCGTCGACTTTCGACGTATCGAGATTGTTCCGCTCGCGCAAGGCGCGCAGCGCCGTCGCTGCGAGATGGATGGGCGTGGCCTGATTCAGCGCGCCGCCCTGTTTGCCTTTGCCGCGCGGCGTGCGCAGGGCGTCGAAGATGAAGGCTTCGGTCATTACAGACTCCTGCTGATGAGTTCTTTCATGATTTCGTTGGTGCCGCCGTAGATGCGCTGCACGCGGGCGTCGGCCCAGGCGCGGGTGATCGGGTATTCCCACATATAGCCGTAGCCGCCGTGCAGTTGCACACATTCGTCCATGACCTTGAATTGCAGATCGGTGCACCAGTATTTGGCCATCGACGCAGTGGCTGGGTCGAGCTTGTCTTCCAGCAAAAGTTCAATGCAGCGATCGACGAAGACGCGCCCGATCTGAATTTCTGTCTTGAGTTCGGCGAGCTTGAAACGGGTGTTCTGGAACTTGGCGATTTCCTGGCCGAACGCCTTGCGTTCGTTGGTGTATTGGATGGTCCAATCCAGCGCCGCCTCGGCCGAGGCCATCGCGATCACCGCGATTTGCAGGCGTTCCCAAGGCAGTTCCTGCATCAGGTAGACGAAACCACTGCCCTCATCGCCGAGCAGGTTTTCCGCCGGCACCTTGACGTTGTCGAAGAACAGCTCGCAGGTGTCCTGAGCTTTCATGCCGGCCTTGTGAAGGGGCTTGGCTTTGGTGAAGCCGGTCATCGAGGTATCCACCACCAGCAGGCTGGTGCCCTTGGCGCCCTTGGCCGGGTCGGTCTTGGCGACGACGATGACCAGGTCGCACAAATAGCCGTTGGTGATGAAAATCTTCGAGCCGTTCACCACGTAATGATCGCCTTCCCGAACAGCGGTGGTGCGGACACCCTGCAGATCTGAACCGGCGGCCGGCTCGGTCATTGCGATGGCGCCGATCATTTCTCCGCTGGCCATTTTGGGCAGATACTTTTGCTTCAGGGCTTCGCTGCCGTAGTGCAGCAGATAGGGCGCGACGATTTCCGAATGCAGGCCCCAGCCCAGGCCCGTGGCATTGATGCGGGCAGACTCCTCCATGGCGATTACCGAGAATCGCTTGTCGACGCCGACGCCGCCGTATTCCTCGGGCATGGTCGCGCAGAGAAAGCCTGCGGCACCGGCTTTGGTCCATATCTCGCGATCGACATGTGACTGTTCTTCCCAGCGCGCGTGATGGGGCGCGACTTCCTGTTCCATGAAACGGCGCACGGTATCGCGAAACGCTTCGTGGTCTTCGTCAAACAGGGTGCGTGGAATCGACATCATGGCTTGACTCTCCGACAAAGGTGCAGAAGGGCGGCCATGCTACCAAGCAAGCGCTTGCTTGACAAGTAAGGGAGGCAGGACAAAAATGTTTTGCTTGCTGGTAGCCATCACAAAGATGCAGGAGAGTATTCACCATGATCCCGACGCCCCCCATGTTTACTGCCACGCACGAAGTCCTCAACCAGGCCCATGCGCTGGAAAACTACAACGCCTATGCCAACAATCGCCCGTTGCAGGAAGCTGTGGCTCGTGAAGGCGC
>JAIPCF010000026.1 GCA_021738385.1 Sulfuritalea sp.
GGCGCTGGTGAGACGGCACGAAAAACTCGGCGCTGGTGAGACGGCACGAAAAACTCGGCGCTGGTGAGACGGCACGAAAAACTCGGCGCTGGTGAGACGGCACGAAAAACTCGGCGCTGGTGAGACGGCGGCTCGTCGGCCTGACAGCTCATTAAGGCCTCGCGACTTGGACGACAGCAACGCAGCGATTGGAGCCATTCACGGCGCTTTAGGCAAGCAGCGTTGGGGGGGCAGCTTACCGAGTCAACCCGCCGTTCCAGCGGGTAGAATTTGATTCCAGTGGCAGGCAGGCCCCGACCAGGAAGAATCCGTCGAGGCGCTCCTCCATAGCGGCCATTGGCCGACCACGTCGACTCGGAAGCCAACCCTGTTAGCAGGTTTCGTTCGGCTACAGGAACACTTGCGGCTCAATTCTGCTTCAGGAACTCAATCGTCCTTTTCATGGCATCTTTTGTGGTTTCTTCGCTGTATGAATAGCCACGCCTTGCGTCGCTCTTGTCCCAACCATGGGTGGCATTCTCGTACACATGCCAGGAAACGGGCTTGCCCTGCGCCTTCATGTCCTCCAGAAGAGGGAAGCAGCTCTTGATAGGCGTTTCACTGTCATCCTTCGCCATCAGGAGCAATAGTGGCTTGTCCATATCAGAATGAACCAATTCCCACGTGCCGCGACCTGAATCAAAGGTACAACTTCCATACCAGCCCACGGAGGCACGAAAGCGCTGCTTGGCACCCACCCAATAGGCGACTTCGGGACTGGCAACGGAGCCCGCGACGAAGCTGCCGAGCGACAGCCCAACAAGATAAATGCGTGACAAGTCCACTTCCTTCATTTGACCAAGGTGTTTCAGCGCATCAAAAGCGTCCTTATAGACGCGCGGCGCTAGAACCCCACTCGGCATGCAATAGGCGGTGTGGTTGCGGGGTCCGTACGAGTCCAGCACTAAAACAAGATACCCGGCGCTGATCAGATCTTTTGCGCGCTCGGTGATATGTGGCTGCAAACCGCCACAGGTATGCGCCAATACGACTGCCGGAAACGGACCATTGCCTTCGGGCTTGAAAATTCCGTTGCTTTGGGAAGAGAAAAACCCCATTTCTCCAGCCGATGACGGGAACTCTAGATCGGAATAGGCACCTATTGATTTGCCGTACATAAACGACGACTGAGCGGTTGCGGGGCCTAAAAATATCGAGAGGCTAAGAATCAAGATGAGTACCAATATCGAATGACGCATTGTTGTTGTGTCTCCTTGTTTAGTTTCCAACAATTGATCCTAGGTTCAAATATCGGCTACCCGACACCGCATTGCTATTTTCGCAACTCGTCCGAACAGTTATGGCAAGCTCTTGATCCAAGCCAATACATCGCCGACAGCCGCATCAGGAGTGCTGATATGGTCTGCTTGTACAACCACGTATTTGCTCGCAGGATGCTTGGGTGCCTTGTCAAAGGCATAGCCGGAACCAAACGGAAAGAGAGGGTCTTTGTTACCCACCACCCACAATAGAGGTATTGGTTTCTTGAAGCGGGCAATTGTCCCGGGCATGTTACCGAGTCCCTCAGGATCGAAGTAGCTCAGCAAAACCTTTGCGCTCATCGATATGCTTTGGCGCCGTCCCTGATTGAGATCATCCATACTCAAGGTTTCATCGCCCTTGCCGGAAGCGACCAAACTGCGTGCCTTGTCAACCGACTCGGCGCCAATGCCTTTTTTGTACATGTAGGCGGGTGAGTGCCCAGCGGCGAGGGAAATCACACCATCGGCATCGCCGATCTCGGCCATGTAAGCCAGAGCCGCGTTAGCTCCAAAGCTGTGACCGACAAGAATCACACGCTTGTAGCCGTCCTTGTGAAACGTCTCAACCTGAGCTTTGATCTCTGCCAGAGCGACCGGGTAAGGTTCGTCATAATTGCGGCGCTTTGACCAAGGCATTTCAATCGACTTGTAGTCGCAGGTGGGCTCAATTTTGCCGCCGAAGAAGCCGAAATCGTGCGGGTTGTGCCACTTACCGTGCATCAAAACTAGAGCGCAGGCTTTTTGCTCTTGAGCAACGGCAGGACCAAGATTGAGACCAATAGTTGCCAACAACAGAAATAGCTTTACCCATGGTTTCGCAGTCATTCTTATCTCCAGAAGAAACATTCGAATTCAATATTTTAACTAAAATGTATTCCCCTGAAAAGCGTTGACCAGTTCACTTGGAATGACCGCTGCACAAAAGATCTTTAGGCAAAAATATCACTGACACATAGCTAATGTCGGCCTCTTCTTAGCTGGCATTGCTGGTGAATGGCCGCTCCCGATTTCTGCCAACGCTGGCAATGGGCACCCAAGAGCCATCCGGCCAAGCCAGGGATGAACGGCAGCAATCTGAGTGCTACGGCCTCTGGGTGTGCCGTTGTCAGCAGGCAGCTTCCAGTCTAGAAGGGTCATCGAGCTGAATGCTGTTGAACGGCTGCCCAGGCCGACAAACAGCCCCACTTACAAGCAAAGTCGGCGCTGGCGCGCTCTGCGTGCCTGGAATACCGCTTCGCGGGTAGGCAACGGCGATTTTTCATGCGATGCCGATGCTGGATGCCGGCCAGCGGTTCGCCCGGCCTGGCGGCTGTACCGTCCGCGTTTGTGGATCGCGTTCGAGGATCTCGACGAGTTCGCGGGCGTGGTTGCGCAAATGGCTGTCGGCGTCGGGGTCGGCCGCGACGCGTTCCAGCAGCAACGCCGCAAGCCACGCGGCGCGCGGGCAGCCGGTTTGCATGTGGGTGGCGAGGTGCGCCAGCGCGCCGGCGATAGTGCGGGCCGGCGCTTGTTCGCTGGCGTATTCGGCGAGAAGTGGATGATTGATATTCATTCGAGACAGCCTCCAGATTGAAGATTGGCTGGCTGCCTCTGGCTCGCATGCGAGAGCCTGGGTGGCTGGCTGATTAATAAGGACGAGAGTTTAGCGGGATATGCGTGTTGCATTTACCAGACGTAGAAAATCAGAATCCAGGAGCTGCCAACGGCGACCAGCGGCACCAGCCAAACCATGAACGCCGCGACTAGGTGCGCGCTGCCAGCACTGCCAGGTGTTGCGCTGCGCTGCAGCCGCAGCCCAAGCCATGCCGACCAGAGCAGGCCCAGCGCCAGCAGCGCGCCACGCAGGATGTCCAGCCCCGGCAGGGTGATGGCTTCGGTACGCAATTGACCCAGCGTCAGCATCGACAGACCCAGAAACAGGCTGATGCCGCCCAGGGGCACCAGACCCAATCCCAGCCGCTGCCAATTGACGCCGGCCAGCCGCGCCGAGGTGCGCACGGCAAGCAGCGTGGTGCCACCGAGAACCAGGGCAACCGATCCGATGTAGGCAAGAATGGCGGCCCCGTCGAGCCAGGTGAACACATCATTGACCTCCGGATAGCGGGTCAGTAGCCACCAGGCCGGGCTTTCATCGAGCATCCAGTACATTTCATGATTCAGCAGCCATTCAGCGGCGGTGTGCTTGCCCCACACGAACCAGGGATTGACGCTCCATTGAAAGGCGCCGATGGCGACGCCGAGAATGCCGAAGCTCAGCAGCAGGATTTCGTTTGTTGCCGGTGGCGGGCCGGAGAGAATCTCGGCATTGGGCGAGCGCGGGGTCAGCGTGACAGCCCCGCGATGATCGCTGCAACGCCCGCAGGCGTGGCATTGCGACATGCCCGGTAGGTGCTTGACGTCGAGCAGTGGCGCGCAGTCGACGGCGTCGTGCCGCGCCGGGTGACTCTCCCAGGTCTTACGATCCACCTGAAACTGAAAAGGCGCCAGCCGCGCCAGCAGCGCAAAAACGCCGGAAACCGGGCACAGGTAGCGGCACCAGACGCGCTTGCCTTTGCCGTACATCCAGCCGATGGCGACAGCGGCGACGGTGGACCCGCCGAGAATCAGCAGTACCGCCTTAGGGTATTCATAGACGCTGATCAGCTGACCGTAAAGGGTGGTCAGCGCGAACGCGACCAGCGGCCAGCCGCTCCAGCGCACCCAGCGCGGAATGCGTCCGCCACGCCCATGCCGGCTGGCGAACTCGGTTAGCGCGCCTTCCGGACAGAGCACGCCGCACCAGACGCGGCCCATCAGCATGATCGAGAGGATGACGAAGGGCCACCAGATGCCCCAGAAGGCGAACTGCGCGAACAGCACCAGCTTGTCGTGCCACGGAATCAGCGCCGGAGCTTTTTCTTGCCGGATCGTTTCGTTGTTGCCAAGTTGATTTGGATCGACAAACGATGTGGCACCGAAGTCGCTGGAGAACAATCGCGATTCTGCCTGCGGGTGCGGTAGAAAGGCGGGCAGGGCGACCAGTACCGTGTAGCAAATCACAATCACCCACTGGATGGCAAGAATCGCGCGGCGGTGGCGCGCCATCCAGTCTCCCAAGCGAGCCAGCCGACTCCGGTCATTTTGAACCCGTGTTGGAATGAACTTGAGAACGTGCGTGTTCGGCGCGACATTTTCCATGGGATCAGCGAGCGGTGGCGGTCGAGCCGCGGCTGAAGCTCCAGAGTGTGTAGGCCCAGAATCCGGCATAGGCGGTGAGCAAGGTGGCCGAGGGGCGCGCCCGGTAGCCGACAAAGTCGGCCAGCACGCGGCCCGCGCCGCTGCCGTCGTCGAGCAGCGCTGAACTGTCCCACACCGGATCGAGCAGCGGCGGCAGCCAGTCGAGGCCGATCATGCGGTCGACGCCTGCAGCGAGCAGGGAGCCGGCGATCAACAGCAGCAGAATTTCGCTGACGCCGAACAGCACGCGGTAGCTGAGAAAGCGCGCACCGCGCGTCACCAGCCAACCGGTGGCGGCCGCCAGTGCGAATCCTGCCGCGCCGGCGCCCAGCAGTCCAAGCAAATCGGTACCGCTTTTTTCAAGGCCCATGCCGTAGAGAAAAACTACCGATTCGGAACCCTCTCGTGCCACCGCCAATGCGGCGACGATGCCGATGCCAGCGGCACCGGAAACGCGGCTGGCCTGCGCTTCCAGTTCCCGCTTCATGTAGCGGCCATGACGACGCATCCAGAGCACCATTTGCATGATCAGGCCTGCCGCGAACAGCACCATGCCGACGCGGAAGGCTTCCAGCGCCGTACCCTCAAGCTGGCTTTGAGCGGCAAACGTCGCGAAACCGAGAACGATTGCCAGCCCAAAACCACCGGCCACTCCGGCCCAGAGCCCGCGTCGCAAAGTGGCCGGGTCGGGCTGACGGGAAATCCAGGCCAGCAGCACGCCGATCACCAGCATGGCTTCAAGACTTTCGCGAAAGATGATGATCAGGGCATTCAGCATGTCAGTTTCTCATTGCGCAATCAGCAGCATTTCCGAGTTGGTCGGATGAAACTCGTCGATGAAGCGATAGCTGCCAGGCTTCAGGGGATGGATCACGACGAACGAACTGGCACCCGGTGAGAGCACCTTCTCGATGCGCAGGCTCAGGTTTTCAAACTCGCTGGGGCCGGGTCCTTCATTCTTGATGGTGAGCTTGATCTTCCGGCCGGCAGGCACCTCCAGGCGGGCCGGAATGATGCGGCCCGCCTTGATGGTCACCGGATAGGTCAGCAACTCCGACGATGCTGTTTGCGCCATGGACTCTTGCGCCCAGCCCAGACCAAACCAAAGCGCCAGCAAAAATGTACCGTGGGCGAAAGACGCAGGCATCGACCTAGAACCCCACCTTGGCCCGCAGACCAAGGACCTTGACCGTGCTTGCACCACCGTTGCCGCCGGGACGGCTGATCATCTGGAAGTCCGGCGTCAGCTCGACTTTGTCGTTGATCTGGTAACGGTAATACATCTCGAACTGCTTTTCCGAACCGCTGGCCAGGTAGCCGAAGTCGGGCGTTGCGTCGGCATTGGCGTCGATGGTCAGGGAGTCGTTACGGAAATCCGAACTCGTGCGCAGTGCGCCGAAAGCGAGGCCGATGCCGTCGGTCGCGCGGCCCCAGCTGCTGCCGGCCAACTCTCCGCCCAGTGTCAGCGCGCGGTCGAAACGGACCTTGCCCTTGAGTTGATGACCGTAGCGACCAAACAGGGTCAGATTCTCGGTCACCTTCTGGTCCGCGGAAAAGCCGACGCCCGAGTGCTTGCGCTCTATGCCGTCGTAGTTGGAGCCACGGCCACTGCGCCAAAGATACATCCGGTATTTGCCCGGTAGATGGTTGAAGCGGGCTGCGGTTTCGGCCTGGGCGATAACGTAGGGCTTGCCCATCGAGCCGCTGAAATTGGTGCCCGGTCCCGAGCCAAAGACGCCGAGCGACAGACCCCACTCCGAGCCCCTGTCACCTTCGTTGACGTATTGGGCAATGGCACCGGGGGCGAAACCGTAGGTATCGGCGCGGATGTCACCACCCGAGTCCAGCAGCGGGTTATGGACGAAGACGTTGTTCATGAACTTCGCCGATTCGTCATCTGCCGCACCGTTCTGGTCGAAAAAGACAAACGAATCGATCTTGCCGGCGGTCAAGTGAACGTGTTCGCGCGCGTTGGCCTTGACGCCGTCGCTCATCAGAGGCACCTTGATCTGATACCAGGCCTGGGCCAGGATGGCGAAGGAATCGTCAGCGCCGGCAGTGGTCTGGAAGGCGGTGGAATTGGCACCGCTGCTGTAGGTGGGGCGCAAGCCGATGCCGGCGCCCTGGCCGAAACGCAGATGGGCGAAGATCTTGCCTTCGCTGTCGCCGATATCACCACCAGGCAAGGTGACGGCGATGTCGCCCCGGTAGTTAAGCCGGGATTCGGCGGCTCCGCTTGCCGTGTCACGAGAGCCGACTTTCTGGGCCACGCCGGTCAGACTGGCTTCGAGCTCGATGCCCTCCAGTGCCGCAAACGGCTTGGATTGTTCCTTCAACGCCTGAGCTTGGGTTTCGATCGTCTTGAGGCGGGTGGCGAGTTCAGGTTCGCGATCCGAGACGCGGTCGCTGGCCAGTGCCTTTTCCAGTTCCTGATTCTGGCGTTCAAGGGTTTCGATGCGTTGCGCAAGGCGTTTGAATTCAGCCTTGAGTACGGCCATCTCGCTATCGGCGGCGAGGGTCGGTGCGCTTAGTGCTGTTGAGACCGCAATGGCAATCAGGGTACGTGTATAGCTCATTTCAGTAGCCGCCCTTCTTGCCGACACCCGCATAAACGAACTCCCAGTTCAGCTCGACGGTCTTGGGCCAGGGACGCACCCCGGTGGCGCGGTCGGTATGACGGCCAAAGTGGTTTCCAGCCGGATTTTCCTTGGCATTCGGTTGATGGATGATGAATTTCACTTTGTATTTACCCGGCCCTTTGAGTTTGATGTTGTCGCCGTAATGCGGGCCGTCGCTGGCGACCATCGGCATCATGTCGCCCTTGATGACGTCGTTCGTGCCGACCTTGGTCAGCTCATACTTGACGAGGATGTGCGGCACCCAGAAGCCTTCGGGAAGGCCGTTGGCGTTGTTGGCCAGCGCATGAATGTCGGCTTCGAGGTGGATGTCCGACTCGGACACCTTCTTCATCATGCCTTCCGGCTCCATCTCGATCGGCTGCAGATAGACGGCGGCGACTTCCATGCCGGCGACGTTCTGCGGCGAACCGATCGGATATTCGAGCGCGTTGGCGGAAAGCGCCCAGAACGCGGCGCAGGCGAGAAGCAGTGAACGGGTGAGACGCATGGCAAACCTCCAAATGTGGAAATGAAAATGCTTTGGCTGGCTTGCCGCGGGACATCGTCCCGGCTGGCGACTGGCTGGCTGGATGAGCAGGCGGCCCGTTATTTGCTGCGGGCCGCCTGAATGGGATCAGGAACTGGAAATACCTCCCGTGGCCGACTGCAGGTAGTTCTGCAAACCGACCTTTTCGATCAGTTCGAGTTGGGTTTCGAGGTAGTCGATGTGCCCTTCGGTGTCGTCCAGAATGCCCTGCAGAATGTCGCGCGACACAAAGTCGCCAACGCTTTCGCAGTGGGCCATGGCGACCTTGGTGTCGGCGTGGGCGCCGGTTTCGAGCTTGAGGTCGCCGGCCAGGCACTCCGGCACGTTCTCGCCGATGATCAGTTTGTTCAGCGCCTGCAGGTTGGGCAGGCCTTCGAGAAACAGCACGCGCTCGATCAGGTGGTCGGCGTGGTGCATCTCTTCGATCGACTCGTCATATTCGTGCTTGCCCAGGGCATTGAATCCCCAGTTCTTGTACATCCGGGCATGGAGGAAATACTGGTTGATGGCTGTCAGCTCATTGACCAGGCATTTGTTGAGCAGTTGGATGACCTTCTTGTCGCCTTTCATGTCGTACTCCCAATCATGCCGCCATGGTCTGCGCGCCGGTGGCGGAGAGTTGATGAGGCGCGAGTGCATGAAGAGAAGACTTCAGCACGTCGCGCGCGCAACCGGTGCAGCGGCCACAGCAGGCGCCGACCCCAAGTTGCTCGCGTAGCTCTCTCAGACTGCAGCAGCCTTCAGCAACGGCGCTGCCAATATCGTTTTCAGTAACCGCGTTACAAATGCAGACATACATGATGGTTTCCAGTCTTACTTGGTCAGGATCAGCTTGCCTTGGCGTGTGCGCCTCAGGCGATACGTTTCACCTTGGTGAATGATCTCGACTTCATCCTTGCTACCGAGCAATGCGGTACTGTCGAGCGGGCGCGGCGCCGATGTGCTTGCACGCTGTTTCTCGTTCGGCTTTTCCAGGTTGAAGGTGTCGGGGTTCATGAAGGGCGACTCATCGATACAAATCTTAATGCGAATGATTCTCATTGAACTGAGTCGCTTTGTCAATAAGGGAATCAAAATTTGTCCCACATGGCCGAGTTCAGCCGGGTTTCGTCAGGAAGCTGAAATGTTCAGGACGCTATAATTGACCTTTAGCGTTAAGGAGCGTGTCGTGGGCCTGGATCGAGTTCCTTCCGGCAAGGATTTGCCGAATGATTTCAACGTAGTCATCGAGATTTCGATGCATTCCGAGCCGATCAAGTATGAGGTTGATAAGGACTCGGGCGCGCTGTTCGTAGATCGTTTCATGTCCACGGCCATGCACTATCCCTGCAATTACGGCTATATACCTCATACCATCGCCGGCGATGGTGATCCGGTGGATGTGCTGGTGCTCTCCCAATTTGCTTTGCCGCCGGGTGTTGTGGTTCGCTGCCGTCCGATTGGCATGCTGAAAATGAACGACGAGGCTGGTGAAGATGCCAAACTGCTGGCGGTTCCCGTGGATAAACTGACGCCCATGTATCACGATGTCGATAGTCCACGCGATCTGCCACAGATCGTGCTTGATCAGATATCGCACTTTTTCCAGCACTATAAGGATCTGGAGCCGGGCAAATTCGTCAAGGTGCTGGGCTGGGTTGGAGTAGAAGAAGCCAAGAAGGAAATTCTTGACGGTGTTGCAGCGTACAAAAACGCCAAGGACAAGCCCGCGTTCTAAGCTTTTGGGAGGCGACGAAGCCCACCTTGCGGTGGGCTTTTTTGTGTCTGCCAAACTCCGCTGTGGTACCTGGCATTTCAGCCTGACTCACACGGTGGAATTCCACTGCCTTCCGCTATAGTTAGCCCTATGAGCCGTCTTCGAATAGCCGTCGCCCAATTCAATGCCCATGTCGGTGACTTGGCCGGCAATGCCGCACGAATCATGGAGTTTGCCGCACGCGCACGCGATGGCGGGGCAGACGTCATGCTCACACCTGAACTGGGACTATGCGGCTACCCGCCCGAAGATCTTCTGTTGCGGCCGGATTTCTATCGTGCCTGCGCCGTGCAGCTTGAGGCGCTGGCGAGGCAGGCACCACTGCCGATGGTGATTGGTTATCCCGAAGCGTCGGACGGCGAGTTTTTCAATGCGGCCGCGCTGCTTTCTGAGGGTCGAGTGGCCGCGAACTATCGAAAACGACGTTTGCCCAGTTATGAGGTTTTTAACGAGGAGCGCTACTTCGCTGAGGGTCACAAAGCTTGTCTGGTTGAACTCAATGGCGTGCAATGCGGCCTGGCGATTTGTGCCGATCTTTGGGGCCCGGGCGCTGCCGAAGCCGCGGTGCAGTCGGGTGCGGAGCTGATGCTGACACTCAACGCTTCGCCGTTTCACGCCAACAAGCAAGTGCGACGCTACGAAGTCCTGCGCCAACGATTGGCGGTCACCGGAATTCCGGTGATTTACGCCAATCTGGTGGGTGGTCAGGATGAGCTTGTGTTTGATGGCGCGTCATTTGCAATGGATGGTCAAGGACGATTGACGCATCAGTTGCCGGCCTTTGTTGAGGCGCTTGAATTTATCGATTATGCAGATGGCCATTTGCTGCCCGGCCGAATAATCGAACCGCAGCAGCGCGAAGCTGAAGTTTATGCCGCGCTGAAACTCGGTGTTGCTGATTACCTGGGCAAGAATGGATTTCCCGGGGCCATCATTGGCCTGTCCGGCGGCATCGATTCGGCGTTGACGCTGGCGATTGCGGTTGACGCACTAGGTGCCGACAAAGTAAGGGCAGTAATGATGCCCTCACCCTGGACGGCGCAGATGAGCCTCGACGATTCGCGCGAAATGGTGAAGCGACTCGGCGTGCAATACGATGAGATTCCAATCGCCGCCGCGATGGAACAGTTCGCCGTGTTGCTAGCGCCGACTTTTGCCGCTTTGGGTCCAAAGCCGGATTGGGACACCACCGACGAAAATCTACAGGCGCGAATTCGCGGCATGTTGCTGATGGCGATTTCCAATCGCACCGGGCGCATCGTATTGACTACCGGCAACAAGAGTGAAATGGCGGTCGGCTACGCCACACTTTATGGCGACATGGCGGGCGGCTTCGCGGTGATCAAGGATGTGGCAAAAACTTTTGTCTATCAGTTGGCGCAGTGGCGCAATGGAGTTTCCGACGTAATTCCGCACAACATCATTTCGCGGCCTCCATCGGCGGAACTCAAGCCCGACCAGACCGACCAGGACACCTTGCCCCCTTATGAAGTGCTCGATGCCATCATCGAGGCTTACATGGAGCGGGATGAAAGCCCGCGTCAGATCATCGCCAGCGGCATCAGCGAAGCGGACGTACGCAAGGTTGTCGGCATGCTGAGGAAGAACGAATACAAGCGCCGTCAAGCGCCGGTGGGGATCCGGGTCACGCAACGAGGATTCGGCAAGGATTGGCGCTATCCGATAACATCGCGGTATTCGGACGAGTATTGAAATCAGGGGAAACGAACATGAAGAAAATCGAAGCCGTCATCAAGCCGTTCAAGCTCGATGAAGTACGCGAAGCGCTGTCGGAAGTTGGCGTAACGGGGTTGACTGTGACCGAGGTCAAAGGTTTTGGCCGGCAGAAGGGCCATACCGAGCTGTATCGAGGCGCTGAATACGTGGTCGATTTTTTGCCAAAAATCAAGATAGAGATCGTCGTAGCAGAAGCGACGGTCGAGACCGCGATTGAAGCCATCATCAAGGCAGCACGGACTGGCAAAATCGGTGACGGAAAGATTTTTGTTTCGGCCGTAGAGCAGATCGTACGCATTCGTACGGGCGAAACCGACGAGTCCGCCATTTAGGCAGCTTCGTCGGTTTCGTCTTTGGCAAACTGGTGGGCCTATCCCCTGGCTCCTTTCCCAAGGAAAGTGGTGACCAGATCGGCTCGCTGCGCTCGACTACTTTTTGTTGGCGAGAAGCACCACGGTGGCGCCTGCACCACCTTCGGCGGCACGCGCCTGACAAAAGGCTAGAACTTCACGTCGCTGGCTTAACCATCCCAAAACCAGTTTCTTCAGCACGGGCTCGCGGCCCGGCGAGCTAAGACCTTTGCCGTGCACGATGCGTACGCATCGGTAGCCGTGCTGCTGGCATTCGGGAAGAAACACGGACACGGCGTTTCGCGCCTGATCGCGATTCATGCCATGCAGGTCAAGTTTGTCCTGTGTTACCCAACGCCCCCGTCTCAGATCCCGGAGCCAGGTTTTCGGCAGGCCGTCACGGCGCCAGGCTGCTTCATCGCCTCCCTCTAGATACAGGTCCAGCAGGACTGGGCCGTGAAGGGATTCCTTGAGTGCGGCCTTTTCATCAAAGAGATGTTGACGCGGTATCGGCAGTGGCAATGCAGGCTGATGGTGAACACGATCCCACTTTAGCGGCTCGACATTGGCCACCGCAGTTTGAAATGCAGCAATATCTTCCGCCGTACCTCCCGGTTTTTTGGGTCCTGTTTTCAGTGCGATGCGTTTGCTCACCTTTGAGGCTTCTCGACCTGCCATCCGCGTCCCGGGAGACAGTTTGTTTTACTACTCCAAACTATCGAGATAACGTTCCGCATCGAGCGCTGCCTGGCAGCCTGTAGCTGCGCTAGTGACCGCTTGCTTATAAATGTGGTCCTGCACGTCTCCGGCAGCGAACACTCCGGGAATGCTGGTCGCCGTCGCGTTTCCGTTGCGCCCGCTCTGGGTGATGATGTAGCCGCCTTCCATGTCCAGTTGCCCCTCGAACAGGTCGGTATTGGGCTTGTGGCCGATGGCGATGAACACACCCATCAGAGGGATGTCTTCGGTGGCGTCAGTTTTGACACTCTTGATGCGCATGCCGGTGACGCCGGTTTTGTCGCCGAGCACTTCATCCAGCGTGTTATCCCACTTGATGGTGACCTTGCCGGCTTTCTCGCGTTCAAACAGCTTGTTTTGCAGTATTTTTTCGCCGCGAAACTTGTTGCGTCTATGCACCACCGTGACATGGCTGGCGATATTGGAAAGATAAAGTGCTTCCTCGACCGCCGTGTTACCACCGCCGATCACGGCGACGGGCTGGTTTTTATAGAAGAAGCCGTCGCAGGTGGCGCAGGCGGACACCCCTTTTCCGGAGAACGCTTCCTCGGAGGGTAGCCCAAGGTACTGCGCCGAAGCGCCGGTAGCGATAATCAGTGCATCGCAAGTGTACTCACCCGCATCGCCGATCAGGCGAATTGGCTTCTCCTTGAGTAAAGCGGTATGGATGTGATCAAAAATGATCTCGGTCTGAAAGCGCGCAGCGTGTTTCTCGAAGCGCGCCATGAGGTCGGGCCCTTGAACGCCATCGGCGTCAGCCGGCCAGTTGTCAACGTCAGTGGTAGTCATCAATTGGCCGCCTTGAGCCATTCCGGTGATCAGAACCGGGTTCAGATTTGCTCTTGCCGCATAAACCGCAGCGGTGTAGCCGGCTGGGCCGGAACCGAGAATCAACAAACGGACGTGACGGGTACTCATGGCATTGAAATCCTGTGGGTGGTTTAGCATGAATTATATAGTTGGGCGGTCCGGCTTCGATTTCAAACAGCGCAAGCAGGTAACACGGGCAAGAGCCGAGTTCTCGACTCACGCGCGAGAATAGGCAAGAATGCAGTCCAATGGGTAGCGTCTGGTGCAGCTTTTCCAGGCGGGCAACACTTGCAGGCAAAGCTAGGCAAAAAATAAGCGGCCACACGTATGGCCGAAAACGTATGGCCGAAAACAATCGAGGAATACGCATGACCCGACCCCTCTGGCTAACTGGTGAATCCTTTCGTAAAGTCTGGCAGTTTCTTGCCGTGACTGTTCTGGCACTGCTGATATCCCTGGGGAGCGAACGGCTGGGCTGGTTGCAAGACTACGAGAACATTTACTACGACTACTGGCACCAGCTCTCAGGGCAGCGCAAAGAGGCGAAACATGCCGCCGTCATTGCTGTAGATGATGACACGCTGCTGCAGTACAAGGATGACCCCTTGGCGTTCTGGCAGCCGATTTTTGCCGTGGCGATGCAAAACCTCACCGATGCCGGCGTCAAATCAATTGGTCTGGATTTCATCTATGCGGTCAGCGCCGAGGCTTGGCTGCGCAAGTTGAATCTGCCGGACAGCGAGGTCTCGCGCAATTACGATGCGCCATTTCGTGGCCAGCTGGCTGAGGGCAATAAAGTCCTTATTGCGCAATTGGTGGAAACTTCGCAGGGCGATATGGAAGTCATGGGGCCGCCGCAGGAGCACTTGCTGATGATGCCCAATGGCGCTTTCGATACCGGCATTGCCAATCTGTACCCGGACAACGACAAGCTGGTAAGAACCTTTTATCCTGTGGTGATTCCTAATCCAGAGTTTCCCGGTTTGGGTTTTGCCATGCAACTGGTGTTGCGCGCGACAGGTGGCGACAGCATGGCCGAGAGCTGGACCTTCGCTGGCGAGACCTATCCACGCCAACGCGAGCGCCGCCGAATAGGCTTCGTTGGACCGCCGGGCAGCATGTTGACTGTTTCGATGAGCAAATTGTTGAAGCCCGATGCGCTCGACGATCCTCAGGTGAAAGCGCTCAAGGGTCGATCGGTGATCATCGCGCCAAACAACATTGGCACCTCGGATCGGCATTTCACGCCCTACTCACGCGTCTTGCCCTGGCATTCGGCCGAACCGATGATCGGCGGCGAAGTTCACGCCAATGTGATCGAGACCATTCTCTCCGGTGTGTACCCTCGCAATCTTTCGCACTGGATCGAGTGGCCGGCTCTTGTAATATTGTTGGCTGCAGCAGTAACCTGGTTTTTACGATTGCACCCAATCGGTGGGCTGGGCGTGGGTGTCGGACTTTCAATTTTCATCCTCTTTCCGGCATACGAGTTGTTTCAGAAAGACCTGTTGTTGTCGGTGGCCCCCATGCATGTTGCCCTGGCTACCGCCTATCTGGCGACATTGGCACTGCGCCTGACGGGTGAAGAAAGGCAGCGCGCTCAGCTCAAGAACATGTTCGGTCAGTATGTGTCCGACGTAGTGGTCGACAAACTGATTGCGGAAGGCCAGCGACCGAATCTGCGCGGCGAAAAACTCGACGTGTCGGTACTGTTTTCAGATATCCGCAATTTCACGACGATTTCGGAAAAGCTCGATGCTGAAGAAGTCGTTGAAATGCTTAATGCGTATTTTTCGCTGGCTTGCGAGCCAATACTTGAGCAGGGCGGCATGGTGAACAAGTTTATCGGCGACGCAGTCATGGCGGTGTTTGGCTCACCCGTGCCTTATGACGACCACGCGCGGCGAGCTTTGCTGGCGGCAAAGGGAATGGCTCGAGAGGCTGAAAAATTCAAGGCATGGATGGAGACGCGCTTTCCCGATCGAGGCTTACCCGAGTTTGCCATTGGCGTCGGAGTCCACAGCGGGCCCGCCGTCATGGGTGACATTGGCTCTCTCAAGCGGCGTGAATTCACCGCCATTGGCGATACGGTCAACGCAGCGTCACGACTGGAGGGTGCGACCAAGGAACTGGGTTGCGTCATCGCCGCAAGTTCGGTATCTGTCAATGCCGGGGGAGAGGGGATCAGCACGGGTCGCCGCGAAGTGATTCATGTCAAGGGCAAGGCGGAACCTATTGAAGTTTTCGAGATCTTGATAGATTGAGCCCTAGAGTGGTTCGAGTGCAACCAAGAGGAAGTGCACCATGATCCAAAGTATTGATATTTATGATTTAGCTGAGATAATCAGACTATCGGTCGCGGATTCAGGTCGATATCATCCAACGAGAGACCTATGTTGATAAGTACTTTTCCCCGCAGATGTTGGTGGCAAGTAAACACCGCAATGAAACTCTGGATCCATAAAAGCATAGTTGTACTAGCCGCGTTAGTTTGTACTGGAACTGCCATGGGGCAGGCGCCTGCGAACGAAACCCGGGTTGCCCTGATCATCGGTAATTCAAACTACAAATCTGCGCCACTGGAAAATCCGGCAAACGATGCCAGCGATCTGGCTAACGCGCTTGAAAAAAGAGGATTCGTCGTTCTGGTTCGAGAGAACGTGGGTGAGCGAGGTCTGAAAGAAGCGGTGGATGTCTTTGCCAAACATCTGAAGAAAGGTGGCATAGGTCTATTCTTCTTTGCTGGGCACGGCATTCAGCTGAAGGATCAGAACTTTCTCATACCGGTGGACATCGGGTTCGACAGCGAGGCCGACATCACTTACAAGTCCGTCAGTGCAGAGTACGTACTCTCGCGCATGGCTGAGGCCGGCAACCGGGTCAATGTGGTCATTCTGGACGCCTGTCGCAACAACCCTTATCAGGCATCGGGGCGGACCAGCAGCAAAGGCCTGGGTGTCATGAACGTCGGTCGCGCCGAGAAGGGTACCTTTATCGCCTATGCGACTTCGCCAGGGTCAACCGCCGCCGACGGCAAGGGCCGCAACGGCTTGTACACCAAGAATTTGCTGGCGGCGCTGGATACTGGGGATACTGATATTGACAAGGTGTTCGGTCGTGTTCGCACCGGGGTGGTACGCGAAACCGGGGGGGCGCAAGTACCCTGGACTTCAAGTTCGGTGATTGGCAATTTCTATTTCGATGCGGCCGAGGATCTTGCTGCCATGCGGCGCCCCGTAAAACCTTTACCGGTCAGGGCAGAAGAGACGGCTGCGCCAGCCGCGCCGTATAACCCTGTTGAAGAAGCTGCGTATTGGGAGCAGATCAAGAACAGTCGCGATCCGGCGGATTACATCGGGTATCTGGAAAAGTATTCCGGGGCGCGGCGTGCCGCCTACGCACGCTGGATGGCGCAGAAGTTTGGCGGCGTGGTGCCCGACCGGCCCGCAGCCTCGGCAAACGCGGCGCAATCGTCTCAATTGGCGATGGCTTCGCCAGGCCGAGTTTCATCGCCGTCCACGGCGGTGGCGAGTGGAGCCGCGTTGCCTTCGGCCGGCACAATCATCCGCGATTGTCAGGAATGTCCGGAACTTGTCACGGTGCCCGGGGGAGAGTTCGTAATGGGCAGCGGCCCCAAGGAGCGGATGCGCGAACCCGATGAGCTGCCGCCACATCCTGTGCGCGTTGCGGGGCCTTTTGCCGTGGGGAAGTTCGAAATTACTCGCGCCCAGTATGCCGTTTTTGTCAGGGAGACGAGTCGCGAACATCCGCCAGGTTGTCATTCACTGAATGGCGGTCGATTCCACAAGAATGCGAAGGCAAACTGGCAGGATCCAGGATTTGACCAGAAAGACAACGAGCCTGTAGTTTGCGTCAGTTGGGAAGACGCCGAGGCGTATGTCGCATGGCTAAGCAAAAAAACCTCCAGGTCGTATCGGCTGCTGAACGAGGCCGAATGGGAATATGTGGCACGCGCAGGAAGTACCGGGCGTCGGCACTGGGATGATCCGGAACAAGGCGCGGTATGTCGCTACGCCAGTGTTGCAGATTCGTCCGCCAAGCGCCTTTTGCCCGGAATGCCATTGTTTCCCTGCTCCGACGGGATCGAAAAACTGGCGCCAGTAGGGCGGTTTCCAGCCAACACCTTTGGCCTACATGACATGATGGGCAATGCTTGGGAATGGGTCGAGGACTGCTGGAACGAAGGCTATGCTGGTGCTCCGAATACCGCACAGCCTAGATTGTCGGGAAGTTGCACCGAACGTGCGTTCCGCGGTGGCGCATGGAATAGTGGCCCTACTACCGTGCGCAGCGCCTACCGGGATCGTGAATCGAAGAATGAACGCCACGACAATCTTGGGTTTCGCGTGGCGCGATCGTTGCCGTGACCCGGCTACGATCTGGCGGGGTACCGCCAGGACTGGATTCGCCAAA
Organism: Sulfuritalea sp.; assembly: GCA_021738385.1. Taxonomy (GTDB): domain Bacteria; phylum Pseudomonadota; class Gammaproteobacteria; order Burkholderiales; family Rhodocyclaceae; genus Sulfuritalea. Next base: position 17,508 of record JAIPCF010000026.1, read on the forward strand.
TAGCGAGATGCGTCGTCAGTTGGTGCTGGGTAGCGGCGCAGGCTTGGCCTTGGGTGCATTGGGGTTCTCACCAGACGCCGTCGCGCAGATCGCTGGCGAGCCGATCCAGGACGTGTATGTTCCGCGCAAAAAGTATGCGCTTCTGATCGGTAACCGGGACTATCCCAACCGGAAGGACATTGCTCCGGCGCACAAGAATGTTCGCGACATCAAGGAAGTTCTTGAGTACTACGAATTCAAGGTCTCGGAATATCTTGATCTTGATGCGACAGCGATGACTCGGGCACTGGCCGAGTTCAGTACCCAGATGCGTAAAGCCGGCGAAACCGGATTGCCCGGCGGAGTTGCCGTGGTGTTTTATTTTTGCGGCCACGGTTTTCAGTCCGCGGGCAACAACTATCTGGTTCCAGCGGGTGTTGACCCTTCATCGGAAAAAGCGTTGAGCCAGGCCCTGGCATTGCAGGAGGATATCCTGGCGGCATTTCCTCAACGTTATCCCGGCATCAGTATCGCGTTGATAGATGCCTGCCGCACTGACCCGACAATCCGCCGAGGGGTTGATGACTTCAACCAGATCAAAGCGCCCGAGGGCATGCTGGTGTTCTTTGCTACACGTGCCGGTCGTCCAGCCCTAGCCCCCATCAGTCCGGATCGCAATACTTTTTTTGCCGGGGCCTTGGTGGATATTCTGCGTGAAGCCAATGGTGTAACTCCGATTGACGATCTTTTCCGTATTGCTGCAGTCGAGTGCAAGTCGCGCGTTCAGTCTGAATTCGACAAGGCTGGTATAAAAATTCCGCCGCAGTTCCCTGAAAGCACCATCAATCTGCGTGGTCGCTTCCTGATTCGCAATCGAATTCTTGAATTGCGGCGCTCCGAGCGCAAGCAACAGCAGTTTCTGACATCCGATGGCAAGCTAATTGATGCAGCAACACTGGAGAAACGCTGGGAAGCTATCCTGAATACCCGGCGGCCGTCACAACTGCTGCGATTGTGCGAGAAGTTCGAAAAGGAGTTTCCGGGCAGCGAATTCAGTCAGCAGGTGAAAGCGACGATCTCAGGTGCCCGGCAAGCACTGGACAGCCAGCGCTCTGCAGGGATATCCAGCGATCTTTTTTCCGACACCGTGGGCGACAAGGACTTTCGGGATGATCTGGCCAAGGCGTTGCGTGGCGACAAGGATTCGGCGCATCGCCTGGCTATCGCTTTTCGTGAGGGCACATCCGGGGTCGCTGCGAGTCCGCGCCGGACAGAGCAGTGGCTTCGTTTCGCGGCGGAGTTGGGCAACGGTATCGCCAGTTGGGAGCTTTCCGAAATCTACAATCAGGCCGGGCAGGTTGGGGACGCGGCCCGATTTGAGAACAAGGCTCTTGATCTTGGTTACCGGCCGCCACCCCGCTTGGCTACGCGAGGCTACTGAAACTATTGGTAAGAACGGTTTTCTGCATTGCCAGATGCCGTATTGCCAGCGCCGAGTTTTGCAAGATCGCGCTACGACCAGCTAGATCGATTGCGTTGCACCTCCGGCGAGTTCTGCAAGACCAAATCCATACGTGCTTGCGCAAGGCACAAATGTTTTGGTGGCACGTTGTCAAAACAGTGTCCAGATCAAGTAACACCTGCCCACCAATTTTGTGTAAATATTGTTACAGGACCATGGTTTAGCATCGGCGCTACGTGAGGCGTGAATGGTACTATCGACTTCCCAGCCAACCCTCTAGCACAATACGGGTTCTGCTGGTCTGGAGGATTGGGGAGACGTTTTGTGAGTATTGGAATTCAACTGCGGTTATCAAAACGCGGTTGTCCATCAAGTTGCTGGTTGATCGGTATGCTGTTCGCGGTGTGCTGTGGTGCAGTTTATGGTCAGACGCCGAAGCCCCCCAGCGCAGGTGAACTGCTTAAAACGGTTCCGCCGGTTGTCACGCGTCCAGATACCGGTCTAAAAATCGACGACGCCCTCTCATTGCGCGCGATTGCCGATGTTGAGGGCATGAAACTCGACATCGTGAAGTTTCGCATCACCGGCATGACAGTGGCGACAGAGGCTGATGTTGCGGACGCTGTGGCACCCTTTATTGGAAAAGGCAAGCGCTTCCAGGATCTACTCGACGCCGCTGCTGCGGTTAAGCGCCAGTTGGCTGGACAAGGGTTCTTTCTTGCCGACGTGATCATTCCCGAACAGAAAATTGCAGATGGAATTGTTGAATTGCAAGTACTGGAAGGTCGTCTGGGAAAGATCGTGCTCGAAGTCGACCCCGAGGTTTCAATCAGTCGTTCGCTATTGGAATCCTATATTGCGATATTGAAAGAAGGCGGTTTGATTCGAACCACCGACGTTGAGCGTGCGCTGTTTCAGTTTCACGATCTGCGCGGCATCGTCGCGCGCAGCAGTTTCGCACCTGGCGAAAAGCCCGGGACCGCCGATCTCACCATAAAGGTCAGTCGCGGCAGGAGTTTCGACGCCAATATCGATTTTGACGCCAATGGATCGATCTACACCGGTCAGCATCGGGTCACTGCCGGCATAGACGGCAACAACCTGTTGGGCATGGGCGAACTCATCAATGTGCGCGCCACCAACGCCATCGACGGAAATCTGCGCTTTGCCCGTGTCTCTGCACTTTTCCCGGTGGGCCCATGGGGTACCAAGGTTGGGGGCGCCTTCATGGATCTCAAGTTTCGTCTTGGCACCTCGCTATTCGCTCCGCTCAAGGTCAACGGTCTGGCATCCGTGAAGTCACTGGTGGCCATCCATCCATTCATTCGTTCGCGCAACACCAACCTTCTGCTGATCGGGCAGAGCGACAAGCGAAATTTCTACGATATACAATTGGCATCAGGCGCAGAGACTTTCAAGAAAACCGATGTCAATTTGCTGGCTTTGTCAGGTGACTTTCGCGACACCTTTTTCGGTGGAGGGATAAACATCTTTAACGTTGCCTATACCCTGGGCGAACTCAAGTTTGGAAATGCCGCCCTGGAGGCCACCGACCAGGCTGGGCGCAAGACAAAAGGTTTATACGGTAAAACCAATATCTCAATGTCGCGCCTGCAGGCGGTGACCGATCGGTTGGCTCTGTTCGGAGCCTACAGCGAGCAGTTCACAAACAAGAATCTCGATGCCAGTGAAAAATTCAGTCTTGGCGGCCCCAATGCAGTGCGTGCCTATCCGCAGGGGGAGGGTGCCGGCGACCGGGGTTACTTCGCCAGCCTTGAAGCACGCTATCGCCTGCCGCTGGAAGATGACTTGCCGGGAACCATTGTGCTGGTAGGTTTTTATGACTTTGGCCGCTCCATCCTGATCAATAGACCCACCGCAGCGGATATCGCTGCCAACGCCGCGCGAGTGCGCCGAATTGCCGGTCCTGGCATCGGGATCAACTGGGAAGTTCAAAATGACTGGTATTTGCGCGCCACCATGGCTTTCCGTGACACCACCAAAGCCACGGCAGATCACCTGCTGCGCTACCCGCTCGTTTTCTTTCAGTTCAGCAAGCTGTTTTGATTAACGGTCACTGTGACTTTTTCACTTCCAGTACAACGTTGTCCAATTTAGTCTTACCGATCCGATGCGTATTTATTGAGCAAAGACATAGCCAATAGCCATGTTCAAGCACGCCTCTTTGAATAGAGCTTACCGCCTGGTCTGGAGCGAATTGCACCACACCTGGGTTGCGGTTTCTGAATTCGCCCGCTCGCACGGCAAGCGAGGCGCTAGCGTGGTTGCCGCCGGCATGCTCACCTTGGGCGCCAATGCCGTTGCTGCAGAGCCGGTGCCCACAGCCCTGCCTACCGGCGGTGCTGTCACCGCTGGCCAGGTCGCTATCAGCAGTAGTGGCGCGCGCATGGACCTCAATCAGTCCTCCAGCGCGGCCATCGTCAATTGGGATAGCTTCAATATTGGAAGCCAGGCCCACGTCAATTTCAATCAGCCCAGCGCCTCGTCCGTCATCCTCAACCGAGTCATGGGCGGTGATGGGTCTGCCATCTTCGGCCGCATGACAGCGAATGGCAATGTCTTCGTCACCGACCCAGGCGGGATTCTGTTTGCCCCCGGTGCGCAAGTCAATGTCGGTGGTCTGGTGGCCTCCTCCTTGGGCATTTCAGACACAAATTTCCTCGCCGGCAAATATCAGTTTGAAAAAGTCGGTGCTGGCGGCACGGTGATCAATCAAGGGACGCTTAACGCCGCAAATGGCGGCTTCGTTGCTCTCATCGCGCCACAGGTCAGCAACAGCGGCGCCATCACCGCTACCGCCGGTAGCGTGGGTCTCGCTGCGGGCGATTCTGTCAATCTCGATTTTGATCATGACGGCATGCTGAGTTTTCAGGTGGACGTTGCCGCTGCTGCGGCGAGGACTGATAACAGTGGTGTCATCATCGCTGACGGCGGCCGTGTCGTCATGAACGCTCAGGCAAAAGATGCTTTGCTATCCACGGTACTCAACAACGATGGTGTCATCCGTGCTCGCAGCCTCGAATCCCGCAACGGCGAAATCTGGCTCGGCGGTGGCAACTCGGGTGTGGTCAATGTGACCGGCACGCTTGATGCCTCCGGCGCTGCAACCGGACAGACTGGCGGCTCTGTCAAAGTACTGGGCGATAAGGTCGGCCTGTTCGGTCAGGCAAACATCGATGTCTCAGGAGTCGGCGCTGGCGGTACGGCGCTGGTCGGTGGCAATTTCCAAGGCAAGGGCCCGGAACAGAACGCCAGCATGACGTATGTCGGCAAAGACGTGAAGATCAATGCTGATGCGGTTGAGGCGGGGAATGGCGGCAAGGTCATTGTTTGGGCGGATGGCAGCACTCGCTTCCATGGCGCAATTTCCGCCAGGAGTGGGGCACAGTTCGGCGATGGCGGAATGGCCGAGGTCTCCGGCAAACGCTATCTTGATTTCAGGGGCGCGGTGGATTTGACAGCAGGGCCGGGCGGAAGGATTGGTACTCTGCTGCTGGATCCTGACAGCATTACCATTCAAGCGGCGAGCCCGGATATCGATGGAGCAATATCGGGAGCTACGAACGATATCACCGCCCTAACGGATCTTGATGATCACGCGACCGATTTTGCAGGGGCAGCAAGCGTTATCACTTCGGGTGCTGTTGAAGGGTTGCTAAATGGCGCCAGTCTAAAACTTGATGCGCTTAACTTCATCACGGTCAATAGTGCCATCACTCAGGCAAACTCCGGGACGTTGACACTCGAATCCGCCACGATCAACATTAACGCGAACATCGCCTTGAACAGTGGAACCGGGGCGCTCGTTGTTCAGGGGGATGGAGGTGCAGCAGCTACAGCGATCAACATCAATACGGCAACGATTACCACTGGCGCAGCTGGGGCCTCGCAAACCTACACGGGGCCGGTGACTCTCGGTACGGCTCTTACGCTCAACAGCAACGGCGGCAACATTCTCTTCAGCAGCACGCTGGCCGGCGGCAATCAGGACCTGACCATCGCCGCCGGCACGGCGGCGGGCACCACCACCTTCACCGGCGCGGTGAGCGGCATGGGCGACGGCACGGGGGCGGCGATCACCCTGGCCTCGACCGGAGCGGTGCGCTTCATGAACACCGTCGGCGGCGCCTCGGGCATCGTCTCCAGCAACGCCGGCGGTTCCACCCGCTTTGATGACAACGTGACGCTGACCGACGGCGACACCGCCAGCAGCTTTGCCGGCACGGCGAACTTCGATGGCCTGAACTGGTCGGGCTTTGACGGCCTGACGGTGACCGGCGCGGCGACCCTGTCGACCGGCGCCGTGAGCCTGGACAGCAACGGCGGCAACATTCTCTTCAGCAGTTCAATTGACGGGGGGGTATCGCTGACTCTGACTGGTGGAGCAGGGTCTATATCTGTTACCGGAGCGACTGGTAATACTGCGGCGTTGAGCAGCTTTACGGTCACTGGAAGTGCCATCAGCTTAGGCAACATAGGGGGTGCGGCTGCGGGCGTAACCGGCAATGTGCTGCTGAATGGCACCGGAGCCGTCAGTTTGGGGGCTTCAAAAATAACTGGCTATTTGGACGTCACCGCAGGCGGCGATATCACACAGACCGGTATCCTGACAATCGGCGGCAATCTTTGGGCCATGTCATCCGGAAATATTTATCTCAAGAGTCTCAATGTTCTCAGTGGTACCTCTTCACTGATAGCAGGCTCGGGCAAGGAGGCATGGCTCAATGCCACGCGTATCGAGGTGGGTAAGGTTCGGCCATCTGATTCAACGACGACCAATGTTGGGATCAAGGCAGCCAACGTTACTCTGGAGGCTCCGAGTGGAAGTGCTTTCATTACGGCGGCTGGTACAAGTGGTGGCTTGGTAACAGCAACCGCCCCTTTGAGTTCGACCGCCGCACTGACCATTCGGACACTTCCCGGCAATGGCGTAATTGGTAACGTTGCTTTTCCCGTTTCGCAGGGTTTGAACGTTAATACCAGCGGCCTTGTAAAAGTTTTTGGTGACGCAGTCGGTACCGGCACAATTCACTTAGTTGGCGACGACGCTGTACAACCCAAGTATGAGTTTTCAGGCAATCCTTTGTATCGGTCGGTGAAATACAACGGCGCTGAAGCCACGAACGCACAATTGACGGGTGCCTTGGATGCCGCCTACCTGGATATTCGCAACCAGACTACTGAAATCCGGGAATCGGGCTTCGCCAAGGAAAACGCTAACAAAGTGCTGCGCCGCGGGGTGGTGACTTCTGCAGGGCCGGGCCAGCCGGCTATAGACGACAGCACCGGTTTGGCAAGCGCGGAGCTGTGCGATGGCGGCTTTAGCGGCGGCCAGTTGGCTTGCCAATGAGCCCTACGAATGCTACATAGTAGGTAAGAGGGAGTGTATGAACTTGTTTTGCACTGTGACTTTTGTCATTGACCTTACGGGACGTCGCGGTTATCTTGGACACTGTAGATTGCAATGTTTGATGATTGAAGGAGGTAGGCAATGTTTATTCGTACATTAATTTCAACATTGGTCGTGTTCTTTGCTTGGGGTAGCGCGTTCGCTGCTGACACCGACGCAAGGCAGACGGTGTCGATCAACTCGCCCAACCCGAGCGTGGAAGAGGTTGATGAAGCCCTGTTTCCTAAGGGTATTGCGGATTTGAAGTCGGAATGCGCCCAGATGGAGAAAATCGGACTCCGCTGTCAGAGTGTTATCCCGAAATCGGCCCTGGATACCGTTCAGGTCACTTTTGCAGTGGGGTCAGCAACACTGACCGAGGAAGCCAAAGGGTTTTTACGCTCCGTCGGAGTTTCATTGAAGCGAAAAGTTGGCGTATGGAAGTCACTTGCGATCGAAGGGCACACGGATAGTTCCGGTAGCGATGAATTAAATCGTCGCTTGTCCAAGGCGCGTGCGGAATCCGTTAAAGGATTCCTGGTGGCTGAGTACGGTTTGACCAATATTGAAACAGTAGGGCGCGCCGACGAGAGACTGCGTGATACGGAGAATCCGTCCAGTGCCCTGAATCGTCGAGTTGAGTTTATTCCTAATTGGTGAACATCATGAAATCCAGAATAGTTGCGAGTTTTGCTGCGTTCGTATTCGCGAGCGTGGCAACGGGGGTCGCCTTGGCTAAGGATGTTGCAGCCGATGTCGGCTTGGTAAATGCCTTGTCGGGTGATGTGAGTTATCAAAGCAAGGAAGGCACGGCGAAAAAAGCCCAGCCCTACATGCGCCTGCGCCATGGTGACAAAGTGACCTTGGCCTCCGGGGCTAGCATTCGCATCAGCTATACCACCGTCAGTCAGCAGGAATCATGGACTGGGCCCAGTAGTTTTGTCGCTACTTCGTCCGGTGGTGAGTTGCTTAAAGGCAACAAGCCTGTAGTGAAGAAGTTGCCGACGGCAGTGCCGCAAAGGCTTGCAAGGATTTCCGAACTGATGAACACCTCACGTGTCGGTGGTCTCGTTGTGCGGTCCGCGAAGGCGACAAAGTCGGCAAGCAAAGAAGAAATTGCCGAAGCGATGGCAGCGTATGAAGCTATGCGCGCTGAAGCTGCGCCCAATGACGTAACGCCGGAGCTGTTCCTGTACTCTGTGTTTGAGGAAAACGGGATGGAAGACGATCTCAAGATCGTGGCTCGCGATATGCTGTCCCGCCAACCCAGCAATCCCGATATTCAGAGTCTCGCCAAGGCGGCACTGGGCAATTGACCAAAAAGCGGTTCGCTTGAGCTTGGAGAAGGGACGGCGTGGCCGTCCCTTTTTGTTGCTGAGGCCGGTATGTGGCTGATTTCCGTGTGCCTGGCGTAAGAAGCCATTTTGCTCTGCGAAAAAGTCTCGCCGGCGATTTTGTGCATGATGCCGGTGGGCGGTTACTGCAGTGATGGAACAAGGCCCGACTTTGCCGGCTTTTTGCGCTTTGATCATGTGCGCGGCCCGCCATAATTTACAAGTGTCCGTCAATCCGATCCGCGCTCAAGCGCTGGTCGGCAAGTTGCCATGAGTGCTATCAGCGTATCCAAATCTATTTCAACCCCGTTACCCGAGAAAATTGCCCTGCTGGTGCATGAGGCGCGCTGGCTGTTGGTCGGTTTGGCAGGCCTTTATCTTGGCCTGATTCTATGGGGTTTCGAGCGGGCTGATCCGGGTTGGTCGCACACAGCTACCGTTGCGAACATCGCTAATCCTGGTGGGCGTTTTGGCGCATGGCTGAGTGACTTATTGCTGTATCTGTTCGGACTTTCTACCTGGTGGTGGGTAGTGCTGCCGTTTTTCTTGCTGGCATGGGGCTACCATCGGTTGAGTCATTTGTTTGGAGGGGACCGGCGCTCGCTGTTGATCGCGATCTCGGGTTTTCTGCTGCTTCTGCTAGCCAGTTGCGGTCTGGAGGCCATGCGTTTCTGGAGTCTGCAGGTCGAGTTGCCGCTGGCACCGGGCGGCATGTTCGGCACTGAGGTAGGTCGCTACGTGACGCAGTTTTTAGGCTACACCGGTGGCACGCTGGTTCTGATGGTGCTGGCGATGATCGGTTTCAGCCTGTTCACCGGCGCGTCGTGGATCGTCATTGCGGAAAAATGCGGGACCCTGCTCGAAGGCATGTATGTCGGCGTGAACAGCCTTTGGGAGAACTGGCAGGATCGCCGTTATGGTCGCGCAGTCGCTGAGCAACGTGAAGTGGTGGTGGAAAGCGAACGTCGCAAACTCGATGAGCAAGCGCCGCTGATCAAGATCGAACCGGTGGAAGTCGTGGTTCCCGTCGCGCCCAAGGCGGTGGCTCGCGCCGCCAAAGAGCGCCAGTCGCCACTATTCTTCGATGCTCCTGGCGGGGCACTGCCGCCTCTGCATTTGCTGGCCGAGCCGGTGCATAACGCGGCCGACTTGCCCGCGGCCGAAACTCTGGAATTCACTTCCCGGCTGATCGAACGCAAACTGGCCGATTTCAATGTCGTAGTCAAGGTGCTGACCGCGCACCCAGGGCCGGTGGTAACGCGCTACGAGATTGACCCGGCAGTTGGCGTCAAGGGCAGCCAGATCGTCGGGCTGGCCAAGGATCTGGCGCGTGCCCTGTCACTGGTTTCAATTCGCGTGGTGGAGACCGTGCCCGGCAAGTCCTGCATGGCGCTGGAACTGCCTAACCCAAAACGGCAGATCGTCCGCCTGTCGGAAATTATCGGCTCGCAGGCCTACCACGGTATGCATTCGCCATTGTCCGTGGCACTGGGCAAGGATATCGGCGGCTTGCCGATGGTGGTCGATCTGGCCAAGATGCCGCACCTGCTGGTGGCGGGCACCACCGGCTCGGGCAAGTCGGTGGGCGTCAATGCCATGATTCTTTCGCTGATTTACAAGTCAGAGCCGAAAGACGTGCGCATGATCATGGTCGACCCCAAGATGCTGGAGTTGTCGATCTACGAAGGCATTCCGCATCTGCTGGCGCCGGTGGTGACCGACATGACCAAGGCCGCCAATGCGCTGAACTGGTGCGTGGGTGAGATGGAGCGTCGCTACAAGCTGATGTCGGCCCTGGGCGTACGCAACCTGACGGGTCTAAACAACAAGATCAACGAGGCCAGGAAAGCCGGCGAGCTCCTCACCAATCCGTTCTCGATTACTCCGGAAGCACCCGAACCGCTGGAGTCGATGCCGTATATCGTGGTCGTGATCGATGAGCTGGCCGACTTGATGATGGTGGTCGGCAAGAAAATTGAAGAACTGATCGCAAGGCTGGCGCAAAAGGCGCGCGCCTCTGGCATCCATCTGATCCTTGCGACACAGCGCCCCAGCGTGGACGTGATCACCGGGCTGATCAAAGCCAACATCCCGACCCGCATCGCCTTCCAGGTGTCCTCCAAGATCGACTCGCGGACCATTCTCGACCAGATGGGCGCCGAGGCGCTGCTCGGGCAGGGCGACATGCTTTATCTGGCACCGGGCACCGGCTTGCCGATTCGCGTGCATGGCGCTTTTGTCGCCGACGAGGAAGTGCACCATGTGGTCGATCACTTGAAAAAAGTGGGTCCGCCGGATTACGTCGATGGCGTACTGGACGGTTCATCGAGTGACGATACAGAACTCGGCGTTGGCGATACGGCTAACGACGCGGAATCCGACCCGATGTACGATCAGGCAGTCGAAGTCGTGCTGAAAACAAAGCGGCCTTCGATCTCATTGGTGCAGCGCAATTTGCGCATTGGCTACAACCGCGCCGCACGGCTCATCGAAGCCATGGAAAAGGCCGGTCTGGTTTCTGCGATGAACGGGGCGGGCGGGCGCGAAGTGATTGCGCCGAACCGGACAGAATAGCGAGTCCTATTTGGCCGGGGGTCGTGAGTTTCGCAGGTCCCCCGTCATCGTGCATGCTTGAGACGCCGTATCGCCATCGCCGACTTTTACGGATTGACCACATCGTGTGCGGTGAATTGGATTCCCTCTACTGCCCGCCGTTAAACCCATGAACCCGCCCTTCAAATACTGTCCGAGTTGTGCCGCTCCCCTGGCGATGATCACGCAAACGGAAGACGGTGGCGACAAAGAGCGCTTGCGCTGCGCAGCTTGTGGCTATACGCACTGGAACAACCCAACACCGGTGCTGGCGGCGGTTATCGAATACGAGGGCAAGATCCTGCTGGCGCAAAACGCCGCCTGGCCGGGCAAGACATTTGCGCTGATCACCGGCTTCATGGAAGCGGGAGACACACCCGAGGGCGGCATCGCAAGGGAAATTCAGGAAGAGACCAGTCTTTCCACCAGCGAGCTGAACCTGATTGGTGTTTATGACTTTCAACGCATGAACCAGATCATCATCGCCTACCATGCGGTGTGTCACGGCGAGATACGGCTCTCGCCGGAACTGGTCGAATACCGCTTGTTCACACCCGAAACCGTGAAGTGCTGGCCGGCTGGTACCGGTTACGCGCTGGCGGACTGGTTGATTTCGCGCGGGCACACGCCGCAATATAGGGAATTGATGGCGAAACCCGACCCGGATTAATCCGGATTCGGCAGGTCCGGCATTGAGCACGATTGAGCACGATTGAGCACGACGGGCACTGGACTGCGATAATCCCTGTATGAAGAATTTTCTCCGTGTTTTATGCGCCTTTTGCGGCGCCGGCTTCCTGACTCCGGTGCACGCTACCGGCCTCGAGCAACTCAAGAGTTTTCTCGATACCAATCGCAGTTCGCGCGGCGTCTTCGAGCAGACTGTGGTCAGTAAATCCGGGCGCAAGCCGCAGAAGTCTGCCGGTATCTTTGCCCTGCAGCGGCCCGGCAAGTTTCGCTGGTCCTACGAGAAGCCCTACAAACAACTGCTGGTCAGTGACGGCAACAAACTCTGGAGTTTCGATCCGGACCTGAATCAGGTTGCCGTGAAGAAGCTCGGAACGGCCTTCGGCGCCAGTCCTGCGGCACTGCTGGCCGGGCAGGATCTGGATAAACATTTCATCCTCAAGGAGGCCGCTGCTGCTGACGGAATTGAATTCGTTGAGGCGATGCCCAGAGGCGGTGACACCAGCTTCGAGCGTATCAAGATCGGCTTCGTTGCCAAGCAGCCGGTGGCCATGGAAATTCATGACAGCTTCGGCCAGGTGACCTTGTTGCGCTTTACTCAGTTCGAGGCCAATCCGGTGCTGCCGGAGGATCTGTTCCGTTTCGTCGCACCGGCCGGGGCCGATGTTGTCGGCGAGTGATCTGTTTGCCGAGGTGAACGCTCACGCGCCGCTGGCCGAGCAGATGCGGCCACGTACACTCGAGGAGGTGATCGGCCAACGCCATTTGCTGGGCGAAGGCAAACCGCTGCGTCTGGCATTTTCATCCGGCACGCCACATTCGATGATCTTGTGGGGCCCGCCGGGTGTAGGCAAGACAACGCTGGCGCGCCTGATGGCGGACAGCTTCGACGCCGAGTTCATCGCGCTGTCGGCGGTTTTTTCCGGCGTCAAGGATATTCGCGAGGCGATGCAGCAGGCCGAGGTCATGGCGCAGCAGGGGCGGCGCACCCTGTTGTTCGTCGATGAGGTGCATCGTTTCAACAAGGCGCAGCAGGATGCCTTCCTGCCCTACGTCGAGAAGGGCACGGTAACCTTCATCGGCGCCACTACCGAGAATCCTTCCTTCGAAGTGAACTCGGCCTTGCTGTCACGGGCATCCGTGTATGTGCTGAAAAGTCTGGACGAAGATGAACTCGGCGAATTGTTCGATCGAGCTCTTGCCAGCGTGCTCGGCGATCTGCAGTTTGAGTCCGAAGCACGTGAGCGCCTCATAGGCTATGCTGATGGCGACGCGCGACGCCTGCTCAACGTGCTGGAACAACTGCGCACGGCGGCAGCAACCGCGGGTTTTGCAAATGAGCGCCGTGTCGTCAGCGCCGACTTTCTGGAGCAGACGCTGGCCGCCGATCTGCGCCGCTTCGACAAAGGCGGTGATGCCTTTTACGATCAGATCTCGGCCCTGCACAAATCCGTGCGCGGCTCCAATCCGGATGCAGCGCTGTACTGGCTGGTGCGCATGCTCGACGGCGGCGCTGATCCGCTTTACATGGGGCGCCGCATCGTGCGCATGGCCATTGAAGATGTCGGTTTGGCCGATCCGCGCGCCTGGGAAGTGGCACTCAATGCCTGCGCCACCTACGAGCGCCTGGGCAGCCCGGAAGGCGAACTGGCGCTGGCCAACGCGGTGCTCTACATGGCCGCGGCGCCCAAGTCGAACGCCGCCTACGTCGCCTATAATGCCGCGCGCGCCTTTGTGGCCAAGGACAAAAGTCGCGGGGTGCCCGAGCATCTGCGCAACGCCCCGACCAAGCTGATGAAGGAACTGGGTTACGGTGCTGACTACCGCTACGCCCACGACGAGGCCGAGGGCTATGCCGCGGGTGAGAACTATTTTCCCGATGGCATGCCCGCCGTGCAGTGGTACAAACCGGTTGCGCGCGGACTGGAACAGAAGATCGCTGAGAAGCTGGCGCATCTGCGCGAACTCGACCGCAAGGCCAAAGACATATAGAGGGTTTCACCATGCTGGATATTCAACTTCTTCGTACCAATATTGGTTTTGTAGCCGAGCGCCTGGCCTTGCGCGGCGTGACGCTCGATACCGCCGCTTTCGAGGCACTTGAAGCCGAGCGCAAGCGTTTGCAGACGCATACCCAGGATTTGCAGGCCAAGCGCAATACCCTGTCGAAGCAGATTGGCATGCTCAAGGGAAAGGGTGAAGACGCCTCGATCGTGATGGCCGAAGTTGCGGGACTGGGCGACGATCTGAAGGCTGGTGAGACGGCACTGGCGGAGTTGATTCCACGTTTCGACGCGTTTCTGGCCGTGATTCCCAACCTGCCACATGAGAGTGTGCCGCTTGGCAATGACGAAACCGGCAACGTCGAAGTATTGCGTTGGGGCACGCCGCGCGCAATCGCCGCACCGCGCGACCATGTCGATCTCGGTACCGCTCTGGGCGGTCTGGATTTCGAGACGGGGGTAAAGATTTCCGGCAGCCGCTTCACGGTGATGAAAGGCGCGATCGCTCGCCTGCATCGCGCGCTGACCCAGTTCATGCTCAACCTGCATACCGATGAGCACGGCTACACCGAGGTCTACACCCCTTATCTGGTAAATCCGGAAAGCATGTTCGGCACGGGTCAGTTGCCCAAGTTTGAAGAAGACTTGTTCATGGTGCCGCGCAGCGACGGCAGCAAGCTTTATCTGATTCCGACTGCCGAGGTGCCGGTAACCAATATGGTGCGAGGAGAAATTGTTGCACTCGAATCCTTGCCGCTCAAGTTCGTCGCCCACACGCCCTGCTTCCGTTCCGAAGCTGGCAGCTACGGCAAGGACACGCGCGGCATGATTCGCCAGCACCAGTTCGACAAGGTGGAACTGGTGCAGATGGTGCATCCCTCGCAATCGTGGCAATCGCTGGAAGAACTGACCGGCCATGCCGAAACCGTGTTGCAGAGACTCGAATTGCCCTACCGCAAGGTGGCCTTGTGCACTGGCGATATGGGCTTTTCGGCCGCCAAGACCTACGATCTGGAAGTGTGGCTGCCGGCACAGAACACCTATCGCGAGATTTCGTCATGCTCCAATTTTGAATCTTTCCAGGCGCGCCGCATGCAGGCGCGTTTCCGCAATGAAAAGAACAAGCCCGAGCTGCTGCACACGCTCAACGGCTCTGGCTTGGCGGTGGGGCGCACGCTGGTGGCCGTACTGGAGAACTACCAGAACGAGGATGGCAGTATTACGGTACCCGCAGTGCTACGGGCCTATATGGGTGGCCTGGAAAAGATCAGCGCCAGATGATTTTCGTCGGGCCTGAAAAGGCGTCTGATGGGCTGCTTCAAAGCGGCTCAGGATGTCGTAATAGCTGCGAATGTTTTCCACCATGATCACGGCTTCGCCGCCCCTGGCGGCGCCGCTTTTCAGTCGCGAATAGACTTCCGGCCTCGATAGCCTGGGTAGCACAGCCTTCATGTCGTACCAGTCGTCCGGGTTGCGCTTCATGGTGGTAGCGATATAGCGCGCACCACGTAAATGCCCCATGCCGAGGTTGTAGGCGGATAGTGCAAGCCATAAACGGTCCGGATATCTGGCGCTGGCGGGTAATTGTTCCACCAGGTCCGCCAGATAGCGCGCACCTGCGCGAATGCTTTCTTCCGGGTCAAGGCGATTTTTGACCCGTAGCAGATCGGCGGTATCCTCGGTCAGCATCATCATGCCGCGCACGCCGGTAAAAGACGTCGCCAGCGGATCCCAATGCGATTCCTGGTAGGACAGGGCAGCGAGCAAGCGCCAGTCGATACCCGTAAGATCCTGCGCGGACTGAAAATAGCGCCGCCAAGTGGGGAGTTTGGTGCGGACATCTTTGAGAAACACCGCAATTCCGTTTGAATTGATGCGCTTGATATGGCCAAAATAGCGATCCTGAAGTCTTGCCAGTGTGCCATCGGCACGGGCGCGGGCAATAAAGGCGTTGGCCTTGGCACTCAACTCAACCGCCCCTTCGCCGCCGAATGCCCAGCCGAATTCCAGCGTGCCCGGCAGTTGCAGCATCGGGCTCAGATCCGGGTAGAAATTAACACCCACATCCAGATGCATCTGATTCACGGCAACCAGCGTTGTCTTGCGCACGGCAACGCGTTCCAGCAGATCCATTTCACTGACACCGGGAACTTCGATCACATGCGGGCGCAATTCATAGTCAAGGCCGCGCAGGGTGTCCACCACGGGCGAACCCGCGAGGGCTTCCACGTCACGCCCCGCCAGATCGGAAAGCTGTTTCAGTTCGATCGAGTCGCCATGCCCGACGATCCACTGCGACACACTGCGAATCGGCTCCGACCACTCCAACTGGGCGTTGCTCAGCGGCATCGAGGCGGCCATGTGCACCCGCCCGGCAACCGCCAGGTCGACCAAGTCATAGGGGTCGGCGGCCATGACGAATTTTGTTTTGAAGCCCAGGCTGTCGGCGAATGCCATTGCCAGATCATGATCAAAACCTTTCGTGTTTGCACCCTCTTCCTCGAAGAAAGCCGGGGTTTCACGAATCGCGACAATCAGCGTGCCGCTGGTTTCGGGTGGCTCAAGGCGGCTGCACGCAGCCAGCAAGACCAGCGCAACGCAGAAGATCAAGCGCAGCAGTGTCGACAACGCAAACCCTCCGCGAAGGCTGTGATCGATGGACGCATCGCAGGTATAATCCGCGCCCACGGAGAGGTGGCAGAGTGGTCGAATGTACCTGACTCGAAATCAGGCGTAGGTGCAAGCCTACCGTGGGTTCGAATCCCACCCTCTCCGCCACCTATGCCTTGTAACTACATGA
>JAIPCF010000157.1 GCA_021738385.1 Sulfuritalea sp.
GCGCTGTGGCCGTCCAGGTGCGCAGCCATGGTGATCAGGGCGCCGATGGTGACCACACCGGTGCCGCCGACGCCTGTGACAAGAATGTCATAAGGCGCGTCGGTCAATCCAATTTCCGGCAAGGGCAGCTTGGCGGAGAGTTGCAGCATTTGTTGCAGATCGGCCATCTCGCCGCGACGCGGTTTGCCGCCGATGACGGAAACGAAACTGGGACAGAAGCCATCGACGCAGGAGTAGTCCTGGTTGCAGGAAGCCTGATCGATGATGCGCTTTCGTCCCAGCGAGGTTTCGATCGGCAGCACGGAAAGACAGTTGGATTTCTTGCCGCAGTCACCGCAGCCTTCGCAAACTTCGGTGTTGATGAAGATGCGCCTGGTTGCCGCCTGCAGCGTACCTTTCTTGCGGCGGCGACGTTTTTCGGCGGCACAGGTCTGCTCGTAAATCAGTACCGTGACGCCATCCACTTCGCGCAGCTGGCGTTGCACCGGATCGAGTTCCGAGCGGTGATGAAAGTTCGTGCCCTTGGGGAAGTCGCCTTCCTGACCCGCGTACTTTTCCGGGTAGTCGCTGACGATCACCACACGCTTGGCGCCTTCGGCTTCCACCTGGCGCGCCATCTGCGCTACCGAAATCGAGCCATCGGGCGGCTGGCCGCCGGTCATGGCGACCGCATCGTTGTAAAGAATCTTGTAGGTGATGTTGGCCTTGGCTGCAATCGCCTGACGGATCGCCAGAATGCCCGAATGAAAATAAGTGCCGTCGCCAAGGTTCTGGAACATGTGGCGACGCTGGGTGAACAGGCTGTGTGCCGCCCAGTCGATGCCTTCGCCGCCCATCTGGATGGCGCCCGCGGTATCGCGATTCATCCACGAGGCCATGTAGTGGCAGCCGATGCCAGGCGCCGCTGTCGAACTTTCGGGGACGCGGGTGGAACTGTTGTGCGGGCAGCCCGAGCAAAAGTAGGGGATGCGCTTGACCGCATCGGCGATGTTGGAGAGCACTTTCGGCGCGGTGAAATCGACTACCAGCTCGCGTCGGTCCAGTTCGGGTTTATGGCCGGCCAGCCATTGCGCGACCACCGGCATCACCCGTGAGGGGCGCAGTTCGCCGGTGGCGGCAAGCAGGGCGCAGCCGCTGACATCGGTCTTGCCGATGATGGCCGGGCGTTCGGCGTCGGGTCGGTTGTAGAACAGGTTGCGCAGTTGCTGCTCGACCACGGCGCCTTTTTCTTCAATCACCAGGACTTCCTTGAGACCACGGCAGAAGTCGTCCATGCGCCCGGTTTCCAGCGGATAGCTGAGACCGACCTTGTAAATGCGCACACCCTGGGTGTCGAGATCAGAAAGCGAAAGCCCGAGCCGGCGAAAGGTTTCCATCAGGTCGAAATGCGCTTTGCCGCAGGTGACAATGCCGATGTCGGCCGTCTGGCCTGGGCAGATCAGCTTGTCGATGGAATTGGCACGAGCGAACAACTTGGCTGCCTCCAACTTGGCCGCGAGGCGCAACTCGATGGCCGGGCTGGGCGTGTCATTGGGGCGAAAGTGCAGACCACCGGCCGGTGCAACGAAGCCCTCGGGTGCGGTGAAGCTCGGTTTGATTGCATCGAGATCCACGGTCATCGCACTCTCTACGGTTTCCGATATCGCTTTGAAACCTACCCAGGCGCCGCAATAGCGAGACAGCGCCCAGCCGTAAAGACCGAACTCGAGCATTTCGGCGACATTGGCCGGATTGACAATCGGCATGCCCCAGGACTGCATGACAAATTCGCTCTGATGCGGCATCGACGATGAGACACAGCCGTGGTCATCCCCGGCCACAACCAGCACGCCGCCCCTGGGTGATGAACCATAGGCATTGCCATGATGCAGCGCGTCGGCGGCGCGATCGACACCCGGGCCCTTGCCGTACCAGATGGCGAATACGCCTTCAACCGTACGCTGCGGATCGCTCTCGACCTGCTGGCTGCCGAGCACGGCGGTGGCGCCGGCCTCTTCGTTGATGGCCGGCAGGAAGCGGATATTGGCGGCGTCGAGCTGCTTGCTCGCGCGCCACAGGGCCTGGTCGTAAGCACCCAGTGGCGAGCCGCGATAACCGCTGATGAAGCCGGCGGTATTGAGGCCGGCTTTGGTATCAAGTTCGCGCTGCATCAAAGGCAGGCGTACCAGTGCCTGGGTGCCAGTCAGAAATACCTGGCCACTTTCTGCCTGCAGGGCATCTTCGAGGCGATAGCTTGTGCGCAGCAGGGTTTGGCTTGCGATAGTGCTCATGGTCTCTCCTCCGATGCGGCTTTCTGGATAGCGATACCGTGCCGCTATCATTCAGTACTTTAGACATCAATCATGAGAATATGTTACTTTTTGTTCTGGATACTGCAATAAAATC
Source organism: Sulfuritalea sp. (assembly GCA_021738385.1). Taxonomy (GTDB): domain Bacteria; phylum Pseudomonadota; class Gammaproteobacteria; order Burkholderiales; family Rhodocyclaceae; genus Sulfuritalea. The sequence continues at coordinate 2,386 of JAIPCF010000157.1, forward strand.
GAAACAAACATTTCTCCATAGGGCAATGATCGAAATGAATGATCTTGATAGCTACTCAAAAAAGCTGCTACGCGAACTTCAAACAGACTCCCGCAGTTCGATGCAGGATCTGTCCTCACGCGTCGGTCTGTCGGCCACACCCTGCTGGCGGCGGGTGAAGGAAATGGAGGAAAACGGTCTGATCCGCCGCTACACCGTGTTGCTGAATCGCGAAAAACTGGGCCTGCATGTGTGCTGTCTGGTCAGCGTCAATTTGCAGCGGCACGTCAAAGGTGCCATTCAGGAATTCGAGAATGCCATCGGTGAATGCCCGGAAGTCATAGAGTGTTTCAGTTCGACCGGCGAGGCCGACTATCTGCTGAAGGTCGTGGCGCCAGATATCAAGGCATTTGATGTTTTTCTCAATCAGGTGCTCTTCACATTGCCCGGTGTGGCCAACGTGCGTACCAGTGTCGTACTGCGCGAAGTGAAATACGAAACCGCGCTACCGGTCTAGACTTTGGAACATCCTGGCGAATGTCTGCCTATCAAAACTCTGTGACTTCAGTCGGATCTGCAAGAGAATCCATGGTTCAATTCCCGCATGATTAGTTTCTGTCTGAATCGAGTAGAGCGCCGTCGCCCGCCGATCTACGTCAAGCTATTGCTGTTGGCGATGTCATTGCTTCTCGTGTCGGTATCGCGTGCTGAATTGTCATATGAGGAAGCGCCGCGAGTCGTGGCGGTGCTGGAACAAGGGTTGGCTGCCGAATCAGGTGTGGGCTTGCGTCGCAATCCCTCGCTGGCGATCAAGTTCTATTGCGATGCGGGCACCATGGGCAGTTCGGAGGGTTTTTTTCGTCTCGGCCGAATTCTCAGCAAGGGCCCGCGTTATTTGCGGAATCCGACACTGGGCAATGCCTATCTCGCTCTCGCCGCGAGACTCGGGCATCACCGCGCCGCAATGCTTCATGATGCACGCGTCGAGAACGCGCCGCTGGAACAGGAGTGCGGAAATTTCGTCAATGGCTTGCATATCGACCGCTTCGATCTTGAAGGTTATCTGTCGGGGCTTTCTCCCGCCAAGCGAAAAATTTCCCGTTTGATTCAGAGTCTGGCCGTGGGATATGGAATTGATGTGCGCATCGCCCTGGCTATTGGATTGGCCGAATCCAATCTCAACTCGAAGGCGGTATCACAAGCGAATGCGCAGGGTGTAATGCAGTTGATTCCCGCGACCCAGGAACGTTTCGGCGTGAAAGATCCGTTTGACGCGGAGTCCAATATCAAGGGCGGGCTCGCCTATCTGAAATGGCTGAAAGCGCGCTTTGGCGGAGACTGGGAGTTGGTGGCAGCTGCCTATAACGCGGGCGAGGGCGCGGTCGATCGACACGATGGCGTGCCGCCCTATCGTGAGACCCGGCAATACGTGAAGCGGGTTCTGTTTCTGGCAGGTTTCACAATGCCCGAAAAAGGCTGATCAATTGTTCTCGGTAGAACGCTTGCTTCGCTACCAGCGATTGATTGCAGTTCTGCTGTTCCTCGTCGTGTTGTTTGCGGCTTTCGAACTGTCCGGCTTGAGGGAGCATTTCAGCCTTGAGTTTCTCCGGCAAAGAATCAACGAGCACGTGTTCAACGGTTTGCTGATTTTTGTCCTGCTGTTTTGCCTGGGCAATCTGATTCAGGTGCCGGGCTGGATATTTCTCGCCGCGGCGGTACTCGCGCTGGGCGAAATGTGGGGCGGCATTGCCACCTATATCGCGGCATGCATTTCCTGCGTATTCACCTTTCTGGGCATTCGCTGGATCGGGGGCTCCGCCCTGCGCAAGCTCGACAACCGGCTTGTCGCCAGCATGCTGGCCCGGCTCGATGCCCGGCCGGTGCAAAGCGTCCTGATCCTGAGGGTCGTTTTTCAGACCGTGCCCGCCCTGAACTACACCCTGGCTCTGTCGGGAGTCGGTTTCCGGGAGTATCTGCTTGGCACACTGCTGGGCCTGCCACTTCCGATTTTTCTGTATTGCCTGTTCTTCGACTATCTGGCCATGGCGCTGGGAATTTCCTAGCGAATCGCCCCTGCGACTCGGTTTGGCTCAACGACGAGACCTTCAATCTAGTGAATCTCGCGCGTTTCCAGGAATTTCACTTCCGGATGGCGTTCCTGCGTCATCGACAGATTGACGCGGTTGGGCGCCAGATATACGTAGTCGCCGGCGCCGTCGAGCGCTACATTGACGCCGGATTTGTCGGCCAGGGCGTTGATCGCCTGATCTTTGCCTCGCAACCAGCGTGCGGTGGCAACCGGGTAGGGCTCAAAGATCACATCAACGCCATATTCGAATTCGAGACGATGCGCGACCACGTCGAATTGCAGGGTGCCGACCGCGCCGAGGATCAGATCGTTGCTGTGAATCGGGCGGAAGAGCTGCGTCGCACCTTCTTCAGCAAGCTGCTGCAGGCCTTTTTGCAACTGTTTCATTTTCATGGGATTGCGGATCTGGGCGCGGCGGAAATGTTCCGGCGCGAAACACGGAATACCGGTGAACTTCAAGTCTTCGCCTTCGGAGAAGGCATCGCCCAGAATCACCGTGCCGTGATTGGGGATGCCAAGAATGTCGCCCGGCCAGGCTTCGTCGGTGGTGCTGCGATCCTGCGCCATGAAGGTGATGGCGTTGTTGACCGACAGCGTTTTGCCGGTCGAGCGTTGCTTGAGTTTGATGCCGCGCTCGAACTTGCCCGAGCAGACACGGACGAAGGCGATGCGGTCGCGGTGCTTGGGGTCCATGTTGGCCTGGATCTTGAACACGAAGCCGGAAAACTTGGGCTCGCTCGGCTGCACCAGACGTTTTTCGGTGGCTCGCGGCTGCGGGCTGGGCGACAGATCAACCACTGCGTCGAGCAGGGACTGGACGCCGAAGTTGTTGATCGCCGAGCCGAAAAACACTGGGGTCTGCTTGCCGGCAAGGTAGGCCTCGCGATCGAAAGTGTGTGAAGCACCGCGCACCAGTTCGACCTCCATGCGCAGCTCGTCCGCCTGATCCGGGATCAGTTGGTCAAGGCGTGGATTGTCCAGTCCCTTGATGACTTCGGCGGTGCCTTTTTCCGCCTTGGGATCGAAGAAACTGATGCTGTCATCGTAGAGGTTGTACACGCCGCGAAAGCGCTTGCCCATGCTGATCGGCCAGGTCATCGGCGCGCACTGGATGTCCAGTACCGATTCGATTTCGTCGAGCAATTCGATCGGCGGCCGCCCTTCACGGTCGAGCTTGTTGATGAAAGTCAGGATTGGCGTGTCGCGCAGGCGGCAGACGTTCAGCAGCTTGATAGTT
>JAIPCF010000158.1 GCA_021738385.1 Sulfuritalea sp.
ACGGCGAACACCAAAGCTCTGGTTTATGTTTTTCGCCGTGTCGCCGTGTCGCCGTGTCGCCGTGGTAAAAATCCTGTTTCTGATTCTCGCCGTGTCACCATCGCCGAGTTTTACAGGCGGCGAATCTTGTCCATCAGTGCTGTCGTCGAGCGCTCATGAATGAAGGGCAGCGAATGCACGCTGCCACTCCAGTCGGTCACTTCCCGGTAGCCGACGATTTTTTCAACCGGCCAGTCGCCGCCCTTGACCAGCACGTCGGGCCGGCAATCTAGAATGCGTTGCAGCGGTGTGTCTTCGTCGAACCAGGTTACCAACGAGACGCACTCAAGCGACGCCAGCAGCGCCATGCGGTCGGCCAGAGGATTCACGGGGCGATCGTCGCCCTTGCCCAGGCGCTTGACTGATGCATCCGAATTGACAGCCACCATCAACGAGGCGCCCAACGCGCGGGCCTGCGCCAGGTAGGTGACGTGGCCACGATGCAGAATGTCGAAACAGCCGTTGGTAAATACCAGCGGCCGTGGTAGCAGTGCGATTCGCTCTGCCAGATCCCCGGGCGCGGTGATCTTGGCCTCAAACGCGGGCGCTGTGTCGCTCATTCGAACGCGGCTACTTGCCCTGTTTTTGCGATCCGGGCGGTGGATTGTCCAAGGCCTTGGCCTGGGCCGGGCTGATGATTTCGAACACACGCACCACCTTTTGCACGCCACCGGTGGTTCGCGCAATTTCCACGGCGTCATCGGCTTCCTGCTGGGTAACCAGTCCAAGCAGGAAAACCACGCCGGCTTCGGTAATTACTTTGACATGGTTTGCCGCGAATTTGTCGTGGTCGATGAAGCGTGCTTTGATCTTGGAGGTGATATAGGCATCGTTGCCACGCACGCCAAAACCCGAAGGTCCGGCGACGGCCAGTTCATTGGTGATCGATTTGACGTTGGGCACGCTCGATGCGATTTTTTCGGCATCGGCCTTGGCCGCTTCGCTCGGCACTTCGCCGGTTAGCAGCAGCATGCGGTTGTAGCTGACTACATTGACATGAGCCTTCTCGCCGTACTTTTCATTGATACGGGAGGATGCGCGAAGTTCCATGCCTTCGTCGGTGACGAAGGTTTCAGAGTTGCGTCGATCCGTCAGCATCATGGCACCGGTGCCGACACCCACTGCGGCGGCACCGAAGCAGCCGGACAGAACGGGAACGCAGAGCAGCAGGGCGGCGAGATTGCGGATTTTCTTGCCGGTTTCGGTTTGTAGCTTCATTGGGTTTCTCCAAGGTTCAAGGCGTCTATGCCATCGCATAGACAATGGATGGTGAGCAGGTGGACTTCCTGAATTCGGGCAGTGCGCTCGGCCGGTACGCACAGGTGGATATCGTTTACTGAGAGCAATGCGGCGATCTTGCCGCCGCTTCTGCCGGTCAGCGCCACCACGGTGACTCCGCGGGCGTGGGCGGCGTGGATTGCTTCAATCACGTTGGGCGAATTGCCCGAGGTGGAAATGGCCAGCAGTACATCGCCTTTGCGGCCGAGAGCCTGCACTTGCTTGGCGAAGACATCTTCGTAGCGGTAATCGTTGGCGATGGAGGTCAGTGTGGAGGTGTCGGTGGTCAGCGCAATTGCTGCCAGCGGTGGGCGCTCTTTTTCGAAGCGATTGAGCAGTTCGGCGGCGAAGTGCTGCGAATCGGCTGCTGAACCGCCGTTGCCACAAGCCATGATCTTGCCTTCGGCTTTCAGGCTGGCGGTCATGCAGCGCACGGCCTCCTCGATCGGGATCGCCATGCTGGCCAGGGCGGCAAGCTTGGTCGTGGCGCTTTCTGTGAACTGCTGCTGGATGCGGTTTGCGAGGGATAGATTCATGTCATTTGCGAGCGGGATTCAAATTCAAAACGTGGAGGATACGGAGGCCTGAGCGAGCAGCAAGGAAATTGTTGTCATTTCTTTACGAGTTTTTCGTATCCTTTGCAGCCAATTCACTTGCCGTCAAGGATAGCCGCCATCCGTACCTGCCCGAGACTGGAATAGGCGGGCTAGAGTACAACAAATACTTCGATTGGCATTTGTTGCCTTTGGTTCCGGGCATGCCGGGAAACTGGAGGTGAGTCACTGGATTCCATTATCCCCTGGAAAGACGAGAAGGCTGGCGACGACGGCACGCTCAGTCCGCCGCAAATGCATCGCGCAGCCATTCAATGTTGCGGGATTCAAGTTCATCGAGCAGTACGCAGTCGAAACGGCAGGGCGTTTCGCCGTGACGTAACAGCCAATGGCGAGCGGCGAGAATCAGCCGGGCCTGCTTGCTGGCTGTAATGCTGGCCGCTGCACCGCCGAAGTCCTTGCTGCTGCGCAGCCTTACTTCGACAAATACCGTGGTTTTGCCGTCGCGGCAGATCAGATCGATCTCGCCGCCGCGCACCCGAAAGTTGCGTTCTGTGACCGAAAGACCCTTGCGCAGCAGAAAATCTGCTGCCAATTGCTCGGCCGCTGCACCTTTGGCTTGCCTCGTGCTCATCAGACTGCAACAATCCGGGACATGGAAAATGCATTGTATGTCGTCGCCACGCCGATCGGAAATCTCGGCGACATCAGCCTGCGCGCGCTGGAAACCCTGCGCGGCGTCGATCTGGTCGCCTGTGAAGACACCCGCCACGCGCGCCAACTGCTCGATCATCACGGCATCAAGGTACCGATGCTGGCACTGCATCAGCACAACGAGAACGAAGCGGCGGCGAAACTGGTGCGCCTGCTGGGCGAAGGCCAGAGTGTGGCGTTGGTGTCGGACGCCGGCACGCCGGGCGTGTCAGATCCGGGCGCGCGGACGGTCGCTGCGGTGCGCGCTGCGGGTTTTCGGGTGATACCGCTGCCGGGGCCCAGCGCGGCCATCACCGCAATGTCGGCGGCGGGGCTGGCCGATGCACGTTTTCTGTTCGTCGGCTTTCTTCCCGCAAAAGTCGGCGCTCGCAAGACGGCGATTCTGGAGCTCGCCGCCGTGGACGCAGCGCTGGTGTTCTACGAGGCGCCGCACCGCGTGACGGAAACCGTCACCGATCTGGTCGAACTGCTGGAGCCGCAACGTGAAATCGTGATCGCCCGTGAACTGACCAAGATGTTCGAGCAGATCGAGCGCATACCACTGGGTGAAGCCTCGGCCTGGCTGGCGGCCGACCCCAATCGCCAACGCGGCGAGTTTGTCCTGGTGGTTTCCGCACCGCCAGCGCGGGAAGGCCTCGACGCCGAAAGCGAGCGAGTGTTAGCCGCCTTGCTCACTGAGTTGCCGGTCAAGCAGGCCGCCAAGCTGGCGGCCGAAATCACTGGCCAGCCTAAGAACGCACTGTATGCGCGAGCGCTGCAGCTGAAAGACGCCTAAAGGCCAAGCCTTATAATCGCCGCCATGGAAAAACTCACGCTTACCCGTCCTGATGACTGGCATTTGCACTTGCGCGATGGTACTGCAATGGCCGCCGTGCTGCCCGATACTGCGAGGCGCTTCGCCCGTGCTATTGTCATGCCGAATCTGAAACCGCCGGTGACTACGGTGGCACTCGCCGCCGCGTATCGCGACCGCATTCTCGCGGCGCTGCCCGCCGGAATGAGTTTCTCCCCTCTGATGACGCTGTATCTGACCGACAACATGCCGCCGTCGGAAATCGACGCCGTCAAGACCAGCGGTTTCGTGCACGCCGTCAAGCTCTATCCGGCCGGTGCCACTACCAATTCCGACGCCGGTGTAAGCGATTTGAAGTACTGCAGTGCCACGCTGGCGCGCATGGAAAAGCTCGGCGTGCCGCTCCTGGTGCATGGCGAAGTCACCGATCCGGCGGTGGACATTTTCGATCGCGAAGCGGTTTTTATCGACACCGTGCTGAGCCCGTTGCTGTGCGATTTTTCTGCGCTGAACGTGGTGCTCGAACACGTCACCACCAAAAACGGCATTGACTTCGTGCGTGACAGCGGCGCCAATGTCGCGGCGACGCTCACCGCTCACCACCTGTTGCTCAATCGCAACGCAATTTTTGCCGGCGGCATTCGCCCGCACAACTATTGTCTGCCGGTACTGAAGCGCGAGACCCATAGGCTAGCCCTGGTCGCGGCGGCGATTTCGGGCAATCCCAAGTTCTTTCTCGGCACCGACTCGGCGCCTCACGCGCAAAGTGCCAAGGAGACTGCCTGCGGCTGTGCTGGCTGCTACACCGCTCATGCCGGCATCGAACTGTATGCCGAAGCCTTTGAAGCCGCAGGTGCGCTCGACAAGCTGGAAGGGTTTGCCAGTTTTTTCGGCGCCGATTTTTATGGCCTGCCGCGCAACACCGCCCAGATCTCGTTGCGACGCGAGTCAATCGCCATCCCGGCCCGCCTCGACTATATAGACGGCGACCGGTTGGTGCCACTGCGCGCTGGTGAATCAGTGGCATGGCGGCTGGAGTAACTCCCGTCTGGAAATGATATCCGAGAAGGTGCTTCACCCGCTGTCGGCGTTTTTGCGCCCCTGGTATTGCGGCGAATTCCCTGATCTGTCGCAACTCAATATCCTCGCCCGCGAGCGTTGCCTTAAAGCGGGTAGCGGCGCGCCGCTGAGTTTCGTCGCGCCGGGCGGGCGCGCGCAGGGTTATGAAGAAAGGGCCTACCAAACCGGCGAGATTGCAACCCGCCCGCAAAATCGACACGATATGTTCAATGCCCTGGTCTGGCTGGCCTTTCCGCAGGCCAAGGCGGCGCTCAACCGGCGACACTTCGCGGCGCTGGGCGCAGCGCCAAAAAAGTCTGAACGCGGCCCGCTGCGCGATGCGCTGACCCAGTTTGATGAGTGCGGCGTGGTGGTGGCGGGAAGCTGTCCCGATCTGTGGCAGTCCATCCGGGACCATCACTGGCGCGAAGTGTTCGTCGAACGTCGCGCCGAGTTGATGCAGAGCACGCGCTTTCTGGTTTTCGGCCATGCCAGTCACGACGCTCTCGCTGCGCCCTTTCTCGGCTTGTGCGGCAAGGCGACGTTTATCGAAGTCGACGCCACCTGGCGTGCACTATCGGCAGCAGATGCCTTGTCGGTAATTGATTCGCGGCTGGCCGCCGAGCTCGATAGCGCAGACATTGCACCACGCGACTGGCAGCCGCTGCCCTTGCTGGGAATCCCCGGCGCCACGGCCGAAAACGAGAACCCTGTTTACTACGAAGACACACGTCATTTCCGTCCCGCGCGTACAATGCGAGCGGGAAGTTCGCCAGGCAATCGCTGAGTACGAAAGTGCTTGGAGGAAAGTCCGGGCCCCATAGGGCGAGATGCCGGTTAACGACCGGGCACCGTGAGGTGACAGACAGTGCAACAGAAAGATACCGCCTAAGTCCGACTTTGACGCCGCAAGGCGGCAAAGTCCCCCTCCTGAAGAGGAGTGGAGAAGACCGGTAAGGGTGAAATGGTGGCGTGGCGCAAGCCGCGTCGAAGTCGCGCAAGCGGCATCGGGGTAAGAGCCCACCGCGGACGTGGTAACACGGACGGCATGGCAAACCTCATCTGGGGCAAGGCCAAATAGGGGAGCATTGGCGTGGCCCGCGTCGCTCCCGGGTAGGCTGCTAGAGGCCGTCGGTAACGGCGGTCCCAGAGGAATGATTGCCCACGACAGAACCCGGCTTATCGGCGG
>JAIPCF010000027.1 GCA_021738385.1 Sulfuritalea sp.
ATGTCTATTTCGGTCCAGTTCGCATCGGCGGATTCGATGAACGTGATACCAAGGGGCAGCGAAACGACTACCTCACCCTGAAAATGTAACCCATGTCCTTGAACCGATTTGTTACCGATGTACTTGACTCGTACAGGGCACGTTTCTTTGGTTACTTTCTAGTCGTGCAACAAGAAAGTAACTCGCCCGCCGGGGCGAGTCCCGGCATGTTTGTTGAGGGCACAGTAGAAAAAGTTCCTGAAGGGACGCAAAGCGCTGGTGATGGTGATACGGCGGAGGATACGACTCAAGCACTGGATTCCGGCTTCCGCCGGAATGACGAGCAAAAAGTTCCCGAAGGGACGCAAAGCGCTGGCGATGGTGATACGGCGGAGGATACGACTCAAGCACTGGATTCCGGCGTTGCCACCCCGCGCAGCGGAAACCAAGGCATGCAGAGCCGCCGGAATGACGGCGCGCTGAAAACTCGGCGATGGCGATACGGCGCTTTACTGCCTGCCCTACTTCTCTTCCGGCGGATACCCGGTGATCTCACGAATGTCGTGATACAGCGGCTGCAGCCGCTGGTACATCCTGCAATACACCTTGCGATAGAGCGCCTCATAGGTCGAGGCGTGCTGCGGCTCCGGCTCGAACACACGGCCGATGCGGGTCATCTCGCGGATCGCGGTGGCGAAATCAGGATGCAGGCCAAGGCCGACAGCGGCGAGAATCGCGGCGCCGAGGCCGCTGGTTTCATACAGGTGCGGGCGTTCACTGGGCAAGTTGAATACATTGGCGGCGATCTGCATCGCCACGTCGCTTTGCGAGCCGCCACCCGAGATGCGCACGCGCTCGATGCGCTGGCCACCGCGCTTTTCGATGCGCTCCTTGGCTTCGCGCAGCGCGTAGGTCAGGCCTTCGAGAATGGCGCGATAAACATGGGCGCGGGTATGCACGTCGCCGAAGCCGATGATGGCGCCCTTGGCCTCGGGGCCGGGCACCTTGATGCCGGGGTTCCAGAAGGGTTGCAGCATCAGGCCGAGCGAGCCGGGCGGCACGGTTTTCACCAGTTCGTCGAACAGACTCTCGGCGGAGACGCCCTGCTCTTTCGCCTGCATCTGCTCATGCAGGCCGAACTGTTCCTTGAACCAGTTCACCATCCAGAAGCCGCGCGTGATCTGGATCTCGGTGTTGTAGTGGCCGGGAATCGCGGCCTGGTAGGGCGGGATGAAGCGCGTCGCCTCCAGGTATTTCGCCGTGGTGGTGTTGATGGTGGCCGCCGTGCCGTAGGACAGGCAGGCGATCTCCGGCGTGAGGCAGCCGGCGCCGAGCACTTCGCAGGCCTTGTCGGCGGCGCCGGCAATCAGCGGCAGGCCTTCGGGAATACCGGTGTCGTGCGCGGCGGCAGCGCTGACGCTGCCGATCGGCGTGCCGCCCGGCACCAGTTCGGGCAGCATGTCGCGCTTGACCGGCAGCGCCTGCCATTTCCAGTCGAAGGCCGGCGCCCAGCAGCCCTTCTTGTAGTCGAAGGGGATATAGCCGACCTGGCTGCCGACCGAATCGACAAAGCGCCCGGTGAAGCGGTAGTTAAGGTAGCCCGAGAGCAGCAGGTATTTGTCGGTGCGCGCCCAGATCTCGGGCTGATGCTCGGCGATCCAGCAGGCTTCGGCTTCATGGCCGAAGAATTTGATGGTATCGCTCATGCCGATGGCGCGGAAGGCGGCATTCCACCACCACGGCAGATTCGGTTTTGCATCGGCACGACGCTGATCGAGCCAGATGATGGCCGGGCGCAGCGGCTGGCCGTGCTTGTCGAGATTGATCATGGTCGCGCGCTGGGTGGTGATGACCATGCCGCGTATCGCCGCCTTCGGCACCTGCGTATTGGCCCACAACTGCTGGCAGGCCCGGCACAGTGCGCGCCAGAACTCCTCGGGGTCGTTTTCAACCCAGCCCGGCTGCGGCGACTGGTAGCTGTCGATCATTACTTGCGCCTTGTCCACCAGATTGCCTTGCAGATCGAAAAGCAGCGCGCGCACGCTCTGGGTGCCGTTGTCGATGGCCAGCAGATAGTCGTCGCTCATGGGGTCAAGGCCTCAGGTAGGCATGCCAATCGGGAATATCCGCCGGCACGGGCAGGCTGTAGTGTGCGGCAATAATTTCACGGTAGCGCGCCAGTTCCGCCTGCCAGCGCGCATCGTCCCAGCCCAGCGCCGGTTGGCACAGGCTGCGGATGCGCGCTTCGTGATCGAGCCCGCCACGCGGCAGCAGGATGCCGAGCCGGGTGCGGCGCAGCAGCAGGTCGTCGAGATGCACAACGGCCTCGGTTGCGGCAATTTTCAGTTCCAGCCAGAGTGTATGCGTGCCGGGAATCGTCTCCAGTTCATCCTTGGTGGCGCCTTCAGAGCATTGTGCGGCGCGGGCGCCATAGCGCGCGGCCAGCCGATGACGCACCGCCGCCGGCCAGCGCGGGTTGATCGCCGAGGCCGGCGCGAAAATGGCGGCGTCGCTGCGCTGGAAAGGCTTGCCGGCATGCGGCGCGGCCAGCGCCAGCGCATCCTGTGCCATGAGGCGAAAGGTGGTCAGCTTGCCGCCGGTGAGCGTGACCATGCCTGCTTCGTCGAGCACCACATGGTCGCGCCCGGCACTCGACGGGTCGCCGCCGCCCTCATCCACCACGGGGCGCACGCCGGCGTAGCAGGCGGCGACATCGGCAGGGCCGAGATCCAGCCCAGGAAACTGGTCATTCACGGCGGCCAGCAGGTAGGCGACTTCCTCGCCGGTGATCGAGGCTTCGCGGTTCGGGTCGGCGTGATGATCGAGGTCGGTGGTGCCGATCAGCGTCGCCCCTTCCCATGGGTAGAAGAACACCGGCCGGCCGTCGTGCGGATGCATCAAACTGATGGCCTGCGCCACCGGCAGGCGCCAGAACGGCACCATCAGATGGCTGCCGCGCAGCGGTCGCAGCAGCGGCTTGCCGCCGAGCTTGCCGCGTAACTGGTCGGCCCAGACGCCGGTGGCGTTGATCACCGCGCGTGCCTTGATGGTGTGACTCACTCCGCTTGCCGCATCCTCCACCGTCATGCCGCGCACCTGTCCGCCATCGAGAACGGGCGCCCGTGCTGCAAGGTAGTTCAGCGCCAAGCCGCCAGCGGCTTCGGCTTCGGCCAGCACGCGCCAGACCAGGCGTGCATCGTCGGTCTTGGCGTCCATGAACACCGTGGCGCCTTTCAATCCGGGCGGCGCAAGGCCCGGCGCCATCATTCGCACGCCCTCGGCATCGTAGTAAACCCGGCTGCTGTGCCCGGCCATCATGTCGTAGATCGTCAGGCCAAGCTGAAACAGCCGCCGCCCCGGCTTGCGCCCCGTGCAGTCGGCGAACAGGAAGCTTTGCGGCTCAATGAGTTCGGGCGCCTCGCGCATCAGGCGCTGTCGCTCGCGTACCGAGTGCAGCGTCATGCCCACCTGCCCTTCCTTGAGATAGCGCAGGCCGCCATGCACCAGCTTGGACGAGCGGCTGGAGGTACCCCAGGCGAAGTCGTGCTGCTCGATCAGCAGCGCACGCCAACCCAGCCGCGCCGCTTCGCGCAGCACCCCCGCCCCGCTGATGCCACCGCCGATGACCAGCAGATCCCAGTCCTCGGTGGCCAGTTGCGCGAGCTTGTGCGCGCGCTGTTCGGCTGGGTTGCTTGTCATTGCGCGGGGTTCGCCCATGTCAGTTCTGGACCGCAATCGTCCAGCAGCTTGCCCGGATTCATGATCCCCTTCGGATCAAAGTGCCGGCACAGATCGGCCAGCGTGGCCATGCCCAGCGCGCCCTTTTCCAGCGCCAGGTTTTCTGCATGGTCGCGGCCGACACCGTGCTGATGGCTGACAGTGCCGCCATGCGCGGCGATGGCGGCCGCGACGCGAGTTTTGTAGTTTTGCCAGCGACGCAGGTTTTCCTCGAAGCCGCCGGGCGCGGTGGCCCAGACGAAGGTTGAATAAATGCTGCTGCCCTGCGGATACAGATGTGACAAATGGGTGAAGGCGTGCACCTTCTGGCCGAACTCGGCAAAGGCTTCGTGCGCCGCCGCTTCCATGGCGAGCATGGTGTTCCTGACCTGCGGCCAATCCACGGCGGTTTCGATGGTATCGGCCGAGTAGCCGTGGTCCCACAGGCTGTTGCGCAAGTAGGGGCCCTTGTAGCGGTTCTCGAACCACTTGTTGCCCATGGCGCGACCGATGTAGACGCCACCATGACGACCGAGTACGCGCCGCGCCAGTGCCAGGGCGTGCTTTGCGGTGCGCGCATCGGCTGTTACACCAAGCATCAGCATGCACTTTCCCGCACCGCAGCCGCGCCAGCCAAGATAACGCTCCAGCCATTTGATCTGGCCGGCATGACCGGCCAGCAGCAGATTGGTCTGCGTCTCGATGGCGTTGGACAGCCGCAACATGGACAGCGGCAGTTTCAGTTGCGCCAACTCGCGCACGGCGCTCTCCGCGCTATCCCAGTCGGGAAAAAACAGTGCGTGAAAACTCTCGTGCGCGGGCAGCGGGCTGACTCGCACGGTGGCTTCGGTCAGCACACCGAAGCGGCCTTCGGAACCCAGCACCAGTTCACGCAGATCCGGCCCGGCACTGGACGCCGGAAAAGTGGGAATGGACAACGTACCCACCGGTGTTTCCAGCCGGCCACCGGCGAAAAGCTGTTCGATGCGGCCATAGCGCATCGATTGCTGGCCGCTGGAACGCGTCACCACCCAACCGCCCAGTGTGGAATATTCGAAGGACTGCGGAAAGTGGCCCAGCGTGTAGCCCTGCGCCCGCAGTTGCGATTCCACGACCGGACCGATGGCGCCGGCGCCAAAGGTCGCCAATTGGCTCTTGCGGTCCAGATGCAAAAGCTGGTTCATGCGGCCGAGATTGATCGACAAAACCGGACGCGGGCTTTGCGGGCAATCCAGGTGCCCGACCACGCTGGTGCCGCCGGCATAGGGAATCACGATCCAGTCGTGCGCCTGCGCCAGATTGAGCAGTTCGCGCACTTGCGCGCTCGATTCGGGAAAGGCGACACCATCGGGCACCGGCGGCAAGGCACCGCAACGGCGGCGTATCCAGTCGGGATAACTCTCGCCCAGCGCTACCTTGAAGCGCTCGGCGGCGTCGGTCGAGATCAATGAATTTTTCAGTACCTCGGGCGGCAGGCGCGACGCCGGGATGCCGGCCAGCAGGGTTTCGAGCGTGGCATCCTGAGCAGTAGCGGGCGTCGACTGCGCCTCGCCGGCCAGTTCCGCCAGCATCGCAAGCGCCGACGCATTCAGCTTCATTTCGGTTGCGCTATCGCCCCAGCCGTTCCAGCGTCTCATTGCGTCTACTCCCTGCGGTTTGCCACGTCATATCGGCGAAAGGCGCCGTATCGCCATCGCCGACTTTTTACTCTGTTCTCAAGGCCTCCACCGGATCCAGCCGCGCCGCGCGCCGTGCCGGCAGCACACCGGCAGCCAGGCCGATGGCCGCCGCCAAACCTTCAGCCAGTAACACGAATGACAAAGGCGTGTGAACCGGCAAGGCCGGGACGAAGAAACTGATCAATTGCGCTAGCCCCATTCCCAGCAGCAGGCCGACCAGGCCACCGATGGCGGCGAGCGCCACGGCCTCGCCCAGAAACAGGCCGAGGATGGTGTTCTGGCGCGCGCCCAGCGCCTTCAGTAAACCGATCTCGTTGGTGCGTTCGGTCACTGCAATGGTCATGATGGTGACGATGCCGACGCCGCCCACCAGCAGCGAGATGCCGCCCAAAGCGCCGACCGCCATGGTCAGCACATCGAGAATGCCGCCCAGCGTATCCAGCATTTCCTCCTGGCTGATGATGGTGACATCGTCACGCCCGTGACGGGCTTTCATCACTTCCTTGACCGCCGCCACCACGGTTTCCGAGGGGATGCCTTCGGCAGCCGCCACATTGATTTCATTGAGACCTGCGCGATTGAACAGTTCGAGCGCGCGGCCCGCTGGTATAAAAGCGGTGTCGTCAAGGTCAATACCCAGAAACTGGCCCTTGGGTTCCATGACACCGATCACTCTGAATCGCAAACCGCCGATGTGAATCCGCGCACCGAGCGCGTTCTCGGCGCCGAACAATTCATCCTTGAGTTTAGGCCCCAGCACCACTTGTGCGCGGGCATTGCCGGCTTCATCGGTGGGCAGGAACTGACCGCTGCGTACCTTGCCTTTGAACACGACCAGCATGCCCGGCCCCACACCATAGATCGAGACACGACGCAGGCGACCGTTGGCATTGATCTCTGCATTGCCCCAGACACTGGGCGTTACCGCCAGCACATTGGGCAGACGCGCCAGCGCGTCGGCATCGTCCAGTGACAGCGGTTTGGCGCTGCTCGGCAGACCGGAAAGCGAAGCGCCGCCAGTCTTGGTCCGCCCCGGATGAATGCCGACAACATTGGTGCCGAACTGGGTGAACTCGGCCAGCACATAGCGGTGGATGCCCTCGCCGATCGAGGTCAGCAGGATCACCGCCGCAATACCGACCGCAATGCCGAGCAAGGTCAGGAAACTTCGCAGGCGCTGGGCGCTGATTGCGCGCAGAGCCAGTGTCAGTGAGTCGGCAATTAGCATTTCAGTGCTTCATCAGGGCTTCTACCGGATCCATCCGCGCCGCACGGCGCGCGGGCATGATGCCGAACAGCAGGCCGGTCGAGAGCGCTGTCACCAACGCAGCAACCACCGCCCAGTCCGGGGGATAAGCAGGAAACACCGGATACA
Organism: Sulfuritalea sp.; assembly: GCA_021738385.1. Lineage (GTDB taxonomy): Bacteria > Pseudomonadota > Gammaproteobacteria > Burkholderiales > Rhodocyclaceae > Sulfuritalea. Next base: position 6,751 of record JAIPCF010000027.1, read on the forward strand.
TCTGGCGCAGCACAAAAGCGCCGAACAAGCCAAGACCGTAACCGGTCAAGGCGCCTACCAGCGACAGCATTGCCGCTTCGGCCATGAAGGCATTGCGTATCGTGTCGCCGCGCGCACCGAGCGCCTTGAGCAAACCGATTTCACTGGTACGCTGGGTCACGGCGACCAGCATCACGTTCATTACCAATATGCCGGCCACGGCGAGACTGATCGCCGCAATGCCCGCCACTGCGGCGGTCAGCGCACGCAGCAGTTTGTCGAAGGTGGCGAGCACGGCATCCTGGGTAATGACGGTAACGTCTTCTTCGCCGCCATGGCGCGCCTTGAGCAAGCTTGCCACTTCGCGCTTGACGGCATCGATGTGGTCACGGCTTCTGGCCTCGATCAGAATCCGGAACAGTGTGTTGGTGTTGAACATGGCCTGGGCGATGGCCACGGGAATGAACACCACTTCATCGGTGTTCATGCCCAGTCCGGTTCCGGTGGATTTGAGGACACCGACAATGCGCAGACGTCGATCACCAAGACGAATCAGTTCGCCTACCGCTGAGCCACCAGGAAATATTTCCTGCTGAATCTTGGCGCCAATGACCGCCACCGGCGCGCCCCGGTTCCAGTCGGCCACCGGCAAAAACTGGCCCTGGGACATTTTGAAACTGCGAACCTCGAGGTAGGTCGACGCGGTGCCGGCCACCAGCGCCTCGCGCAGCCGGCCGTTGGCATTGATCTCGGAGGTGCCTGCCGCCAGCGGCGCCACTCGGCGAACCGACGGCAGGCGCTGAATTGCTGCTGCGTCATCAACGGTCAAATCGCGCGGTGTGGTGGTCACCGCGTTGGCCGGATTGAAACCGCCCGTGGCGGAGCGCCCCGGCAGGACGATCACCAGATTGCTGCCCAGCGAGGAAAACTGCTCGACCACATAGCGCCGGGCGCCATCACCGAGCGAAGTGAGGACAACCACTGCAGCCACACCGATAGCCATGGCCAGCACTGAAAGTGATGTACGCAAGGGATAACCGGCTGCCGCATCGCGGGCGAATCGCAGGACATCGGCGTTACGCACGGCTAAGCCTTTCCTGCCGCAGGCGAAGACCGTGTATCGCTCTTCAGTGCGCCATCTTCCATCATCAACTGCCGGTGCGCCCTGCTGCCGATCTTCTGATCGTGGGTGACGATAATCAGCGTCATGCCGCGCTGGTTGAGTTCCTCCAGCAGGCGAATCACTTCGTCGCCGGTGGCACGGTCCAGATTGCCCGTCGGCTCGTCTGCCAACAGCACCGCCGGCTGCATGACCGTTGCGCGGGCGATGGCGACGCGCTGCCGCTGGCCGCCGGACAACTGGTCGGGGCGGTGCTCGGCCCGAGTGTCCAGACCGAAATCCTTGAGCGCCTGCGTCACGCGCTTGGCCCGCTCACCTGCCGCAATGCCGGCCAGCATCATGGGCAGCGCGATATTTTCGGCGGCGGTCAGGCGCGGCACCAGATGAAAACTCTGGAAAATGAAGCCGATGCGTTTGCTTCGCACGGCTGCCTGTTCGTCGGCACTCAGCGTGGTGACGTCGCGGCCTTCAAGATGATAAGTGCCGGTATTGGGTCGATCGAGCAGACCCAGCAAGTTGAGCAGCGTCGATTTGCCGGATCCTGAGGGGCCCATGATCGCGACGTATTCGCCGGCCTCAATGGACACATCAAGATGGGTCAGCGCGTGAACTTCACTGTCACCCAGATGGAAGACGCGCTCGATGCCGGCAAGTTGAATTACTGCCATGCGTTCTATTTTTCTACCGCGACTGCCCGGGCGCCGATTTTTACACCCTCGCGCTCCAGAGAAATGACAATGCGCTCGGATTCGGTCAATCCGTCGACAATTTCGGTGAACTCCCAATTGGCGACGCCGGTCTTGACCTTGCGCTCCTCAAGTTTGCCGGTCTGAGCGTTCAGGATCATCACCCGATGGCCTTCGATCAGCGCTGAAGTCGGCACCCGCAACACATTCTTGCTGCTGCTGAGCACAATCTCGACATCGGCACTGTAACCAACCAGCAAGCGGCCGCTTGCCGGCCTTTCGAAATCCACTTCGACATCGACTGTACGCGCCTGTTTCTCTACCGCCGAGACATACGGTGCCACGCGCCTGACCTTGCCCGGCAGCGGCTGTTTGGGCATGGCGTCGAGCGAAACGCGCACCGGCAATCCGGCCCGGATCTTCGGCGCATCGACTTCATCCATGGGAGCCTTGATGTAGAGGCAGGATTCATCTATCAAATCGATTGCCGGCGGAGTCGGCACACCGGGTGGCGACGGCGTGGAGTATTCGCCCAGTTCGCCAACGATTTTTGCCACCGTTCCATCGAAGGGTGCGTAAAGCGTCATGCGCCCCTGTTCAACCTTGGTGACGTTAATTCTCGCTTTGGCCTGGGCGACATCGGCACGAGCCGTCTCGCAGGCAGCCTGACGTGCGTCGGCCTCGCTCCTTGCGGCATCCTCTCTCGCTTCGGAGACATAGCCCTGGGCTTTGAGTGATTTCTGACGGTCGGCCTCGCGGCGGGCGCTGTCCGCCGCAGTACACACTTCCTTGACGCGCTGCGACGCCGTATGGCGCTGAGCTTCTGCCAGAGTCTGCTGCGCCTTCTGGTCGTCATTCCACAGTTTCATCAGCAACTGGCCCTTTTTGACCTGGTCGCCTTCCTTGACGCCAAGGAACTCGATGCGGCCACCCATGATGGTCGACAGGCGCGTGCGCTGGCAGGCCTCCACCGTGCCGGCACGGGTGTTGACCACCGTGGATTCGACAATTCCTCGATCGACGCTCTTGAGCACTACGGCCACCGGTTTGGTGCGCGTGGTCCAATAAAAGCCGCCGACGGCGAGAGCAACAAGCAAAATCGCCGGCAAAACCCGGCGCAAAAAGATGGATGTATTCATGGCAAGCGATTATGCCGTGTTTGAATCAAGTTGTTTGTATCCCGGGTCAGTCAAGGGCTCGAGAAGGCCGCGGTTTTCGGGATTTTCAACAGCGATTAGCGGTTTGCCGTGTCGCCATCGCCGACTTTTCGGGAACGGCATCGATCAAAGCTCACGGTCCTATCCGCAAGGCCTCTATCCATGGTTCGAGACGCCGACCGACCGCCAGCGTAGCCTCGAAGCGTAGTGTCTTGCCGTCCGCCGCGCGCATGGAAGCGCGAGCAGCCGGCGCTTGTGCAGGGCGCATCGCATGCGGCACATTGAATCGGCTGACCGCAAGCTCGCTGACATAGCCGGTGACACGGGTCTTTTTGTTGCGGGCTTCCAGGCGCGGTCTCACCCGTGCCTTGAGTATCAGATAACGATCGCGATCAGGATATTTGACGCGCAGAGATTCTCGATCCAGACCGGCATCAATGGCAAACAGGCGGCTGTTGATTGCCTCTTCATTCTGTAACTGTTGCCTCGCATGCCTGGCCTTGTTCTCGAATTCCTTGCTGCCGGCATTCGCTTGCCATGCCGCTTCGTGACGGGCCGCGTTCTGGCGAGCGTGCTCCAGTGCCTTTTGCCAGGCGGGGCCATCGAGTTCCAGTACCAGCAGTATTTCCCGCTGCATCTGACGCTCGAAACGACGCCGACCTGCGGTGTTTTCGGCCGCGATCGCAACGTCGAAGCCCAGCGACTTCATGCGTGCCTCGTCCAACCAATCGGGCGTACCGCCGCTATAGCCGTAACCGCCATAGTATTCGTCGACACTTGCCTGATTGACCCGCCATTTCAGGTCCAGCGCCAATCCGCTGTTCTCCTTGCCTCTGACCCAGTCCCCGCCATGGGGAACGGACAGCTCGCGTTGCGTGAGTGTTATGCGCGCTTCCGCCTCGCCACTGCGATTGAAATAGACACCGATCAGGACCACCGCATTGGTCACCAAAATCAGCGCAGCGCCGGCGGCAAGTATCTTTAACGACGCCCGCTTCATGACCCCGTCTCCCCGCTTGTGCCTGCGGCCCGACGCATGCGTTTGAGACCCAGCAGAATCAGGATCGCCGCCAGCCCGAGCACCAGGAAGAACAGATACTTGGGCATGACGTCCCACCACCAGTCGAAAAATTTGGTGTAAAGGAAAATGACGAAAAACGTAATGCCGGTATTCACTGTGTCCGACCAGGCCCGGCGCGCACCGACCCAGATCACCGTGGCGCTGGCGACGAATCCGGCTACCTGATAGGCACCCTCGGTGAAGTTGCGGTCGAATACTTCAAAATCGGCCAGGTAGCTACCATATCCCCAATGACCCAGTATCAACATCGGCACCAGCAGGCAAAGCAATCCGAAGATCCGATAGATCGGGGAAAAGCCGGAAAAGCGTCGGTGATCGAATAGCGCCGGCACGGCAAACAGCAACACCGAGACCGGAAAGAAATTTTCAGGTCGCTCACCCGAATACAACCAGTAAATCCCGCCCCACTCGCCGACACGCGCCGCGACAAACGCAATCACGCAGCAAATGCCTGCCGCCAGCAACAGACGCAGATCGCAGGCATAGGCCAGCAGAAAAGCCAGAGCCGCCCAGGGAATCAGGGCGCGATCGGTGGGCGTGATATTGAAGATTTGGCCCAGCATGGCGAGATTGAGCACGAAGCAGGCAAAAGCCACCAGAGCGGCCAGCTTGGTGAAATAGGCGGAAGCATCGCGAGTCTTGATCCAGACCGTCAGACCCAGACTGCCAAGTGAGGCGCCAAGCAGGATAAGTACCTGGGCGGTTTCGCCGAAGCGACCCCAGAACTGGTAAAAAAGAAAGAAGACGCTGGCGGCCAGCGCAAGCGCACCGAGGAAAGAGGCCACCCGCATTCCCAGCGACAACTGTTTGGCCTGTGGGTCGCGGTCGATATCGAACTGCTGTGAAAATCCCGCCAGCAATGCCGCATGGTGCTCGTTAACTACCTGTTGCTGGGCTGAGTCGAGTAACAACACGCCCTCCCCCGCCAATCTGGCCAGTTCCGCCTGGAAACAGGCGATGTCATCGGCACGTTGCTGCGCCTCGCTGCGAAGAGGGGTACTCATGGCGGTCGATTATGCCGCGTTTGCTATGATTCGGCTCCTACCCCTTTCTGCTTCCGACACGCGCTGCAATGATCAAAATTTACGGTATCAAGAACTGCGACACCATGAAAAAGGCCTTTGCCTGGTGCCAGGCCAATGGCGTCAGCCACGAGTTTCACGATTACAAGAAACTGGGTGTCCCGCGCGAGCATCTGGTCAAGTGGTGCGAATCACTGGGCTGGCAGGCCCTGGTCAATCGCAAGGGCCCCACGTGGCGCAAGCTCAGCCCGGACCAGCAGGCCATCACCACGCTCGGTCAGGCCGTGGCAATGATGATGGAGCACTCCAGTGTGATTCGTCGCCCGGTCGTGGAAAACGACGCCGGAGAAGTTCTGGTGGGCTTCGATCCGACCTTGTTCGACAGTTTTGTTCGCTAAGCGCCCAATGGACACCGTGCATCGTTTTCTGTTGGAAGACCTGGACATAAGAGGCGCTCTGGTGCAGCTTGGTTCGTCCTGGGCAACGATGACCGCGCAGCGCAATTTTGCAACGCCAGTGCGCAATCTGCTGGGTGAGTTGGCAGCGGCCACGGCATTGATCGGCAGTAACCTGAAGGCTCCCGGACGATTGACTTTTCAGATGCAGGGACACGGGCCGGTGTCGATGCTGGTGATGGATTGCAACGAACAGCTTCATTTGCGCGGCACGGCGAAAAGCGACTTGACTGCAGAAGCCGAAAGCCATATCTCGGGGGTAGGAAAGCTTCTGGGCGATGGTCAACTGATACTGACCTTGCACCCGGAATCGTCACCCAATTCATACCAAAGCGTGGTGCCGATCGTCGGCGACTCGCTGGCGACGATCTTTGAGCACTATCTTGAGCAATCGGAGCAACAGCCCGCCCGGCTTTGGCTGGCGGCAACGGCGAATACTGCCTGCGGCCTGTTTTTGCAAAAGCTGCCGGACGCCGACGCACGCGATGAGGACGGCTGGAACCGGATTGAAGCCCTCGCCGCCACCGTGCGCCCTGAGGAACTCACGCTATCGCCCGAGACTCTACTGACGAGACTGTTCGCCGCCGAAAAAGTGCGCCTGTTTGATCCCCGACAAGCCAGCTGGCATTGCCCTCGCGACGAGGAAAAAGTTCGCAACATGCTGCTTTCCCTGGGTCGCGAGGAACTTGAAAGCATGCTCGCCGATGCCGAAATCATTGCCATCGAAGACGAGATCTGCGGTCACGAATATCGATTCGGTCGCGAAATCGTCGACGAGTTGTTTCCGCCCAACGGGCGGATTCTGCATTGAGAGCAGCTCCTATTTTCCGATCCGGGCTCGCCGCCGCAACTCATCGATGAACATCGATATCAGCGAGGAAGCGGGCGTCCGCTATCTGCATTTCGGCTCGTCATGGATACAGGGCGCGATGCGTATTGCGCGGCCGTTCGCGTTGGAGCTGGATTACACCCGCGAAATGATGACGCCACTGCTGTTCCATGGCGATGATTGGCCGCGCAAGGTACTGCAGATTGGACTTGGCACCGGATCGGTGACCAAGTTTCTCTATCGTTACCGCTCGCAGGCAAAGCTGACGATCGTTGAAATCGAGCCACGCGTGGAGGCTGCTGCCCGGCAGTTCTTCAAGTTGCCTGACGATCCGGTGCGCATCGAAATTCGCCATGGCGACGGTGCCGACTTCATGATTCAGTCGAAACAGCACTTTGATCTGATTCTGGTCGACGGCTTCGATGCCGATGCGCGTACCGGCCGCTTGGACACGGTGCCTTTTTATCTTGATTGCCGTGCCCGCCTGGCCGATGATGGATTGCTGTGCGCGAATCTGTTGTCGCGGCGCAAGGATTTTGGCAAGAGCGTGATCCGCTTGAAAGACGCCTTCGAGGGTCACGCCATCGCTTTCCCTTCCTGCGACAGCGGCAATGCCATAGCGCTGGCCGCGGTAGCCGTTAGCTGCCCGCGAAGCGGAATACCAGGTACGCAAAGCGAGCCAGCGCCCTGCGTCCCGTTGGGAACTTTTGAAGATATCAAGACTGCCGCCTTGCGACTGAAGCGGACAACCGGCCTGAATCTGCTTCCCACGCTTGCCCGGCTTCAGGAATCGCGGCATCTCGCTGGCGGCGTCCTTCAACTGTGAATACCCCATGAGCCCATCCCACGTCGATCATCGCCGCGGCAGCTTGTACATGCTGCTGGTTATCGTGATCTGGGGCGGCTTACCGCCGATTGGCAAATCGGCGTTGCAGTTAGTGGATCCCTACTGGATTTCGGCCATGCGATTCGGATTCGCCGCCTGCGTCTTCCTTGCACTGTTATGGCTGCGCGAGGGACGCGGCGCGCTGAGCACGGATGGACAACTGAAAAAAATCGCCCTGTTCGGCGCTTTCGGATTTGCCGGATTCGGCATCACTCTTTTTGAAGGCCTGCGGCTGACGCGGCCCGAAATCGCCGCCATGATTCTGGCGCTGGGCCCGATTCAAGTGGCGATATTCCAATGGTGGCAGACCCATCGGCGGCCGGACAATTTCACGCTGACTGCAATTGCCTTCGCTTTGCTGGGTGAAGCTTTCGTCCTCACCGCCGGCGATATCACACGACTCAGCGGTGGCGATGCCTTGGGCAATGGTCTGGTTTTTGTCGCGTCTCTGTTCTGGACCGCCTATACGCTGGGCGGCCAGCAGTTTCCCGGCTGGTCGCCGGTACGCTACACGGCCTTGTCCTGCTCGCTGGGCTGGTTTGCCATTGCGGCGGTGCTTGGCATCGCGACTCTCGCCGGCCACAGCAGCCCGCCACGAGCGGAGCAACTTGTTGCCGTCTGGCCGCAACTGACCTACATTATTCTCTGCGTATCGGTGCTCGCTATACTTTTCTGGAATATGGCCGTGGCGAAAATCGGCCCGCTGAATGCCGGATTGTTCGCCAATTTTGCGCCGGTGATTACCTATTTGATTGCAATCGCCCAAGGCCGGATACCGGCGAGTCTTGAACTGATGGGTGCCGCCATTGTGCTGATCGCCCTGATTGCCAACAACCGTCACCAAAGCCGCAAAGTTGGCCGACTGAACCGCCCCGCTACGCCGCCATTTGACTGACTGCGGCTTTGCCGGCGGCATAGCGAACTGCATCCACTCGCCAACCGGCGACGGGCAACAGCCGCTCCAGCCGCGCTGCTCGTACTGCGTCGTACTCCGGCTTCCAGTTCTCCAGCAGATCCGCGACAGCATCGGGAGCGTTGCAGACCAGGAGCACATCGCAGCCCGCCACCCAGGCAGCATTTGCGCGCTGAACCATGCCACCCGCGAAACTTGCACCTTCCATCGACAAATCGTCGCTGAAGATGACGCCATCGAACTTGAACTCCTTACGCAGCATTTCCAGCCAGACCGGCGAGAAACCGGCTGGGCGGGCGTCGACTTGCGGATAAATAACATGCGCCGGCATCACGGCATCGAGCTTGAGATGGCGATAGGGTTCCATGTCGGGCGCCAAGTCGGAAAAACTGCGCTCATCGACCGGAATGGCCAGATGAGAATCCGCCGCAACCCAGCCATGTCCGGGAAAGTGCTTTCCGCAACAGCCCATGCCGGCAGCGCGTAATCCGTCGATCAGTGCACCGGCCAGTTCCGTGACCGCCTTTGGGTCGCGATGAAATGCGCGATCACCAATGACGCCGCTGGGACCCCAATCAAGATCCAGTACCGGCGTGAAGGAAAAATCGACACCGCACTGGCGCAGCTCAGCCGCCAACAAATATCCAATATCCGCTGCCGCGGCACAGGCGGATGATGGATCACGATCCCAGGCCTCGCCGAGACGACGCATCGGCGGTACCTGGGTAAACCCTTCGCGACAGCGCTGCACCCGCCCACCTTCATGATCAATCGCTACCGGCAGTGCCGGCGAGCGTAGCGCATGTATTGAGTTGCACAAAGCCGTGAGCTGATCCGTGTCACGATAGTTGCGGGCGAACAGGATGACCCCGCCAACCAACGGATTCGCCAGTCGTTCCCGGTCGAGATCAGACAGCGCAAGGCCTGCGATATCGATCATCAGCGGACCCAGAAGCGATGAATCTGAAGGTTTGGTATTCATGAGGATTCCAGAATCACGAAGGCAACGGCATATTCCTGCTCGTCGCTGATTGAGAGATGAGCAAGCAACCGTCGCTCGCTGAAATGAGCCGCCAGTTGTGGCGCGAAAACAAAACCCGGTTTACCGAGATCGTCGTGGCTGACACAGATCTCCGGCAACAGCAAGGGAGTCCGGATGCCTGTGCCGAATGCCTTGCCCAGCGCCTCCTTGGCGGCAAATCGCTTGGCCAGAAAACGCGCCGGGTCATTGCTGCTGCGACAGGACTCACGCTCTTCAGGTGCCAGCATTTTTTCCAGGCCGCGCTCGCCGTGACGCTGCCAATACTCGGCCATGCGGGCTACCGCAACAATATCGGTACCGATACCGAAAATCATGCGGACACTGCCGGCAGGATTAGCAGTACTTGCGCGATCAGCATTGCGCCTCGCGCATCAGACGTTTCATTTCAGCCACTGCCTCACGCATGCCGACAAAGATCGCCCGGCTGACAATTGCATGGCCAATGTGAAGCTCGCGAATTCCAGGCAAGGCCGCTACCGGCTGAACATTAAAGTAGTTGAGCGCATGACCCGCGTTGAAACGCATGTCGGCAGCTCGAACTGCAGCACCGGCACGACGAATTTTCTCGAGCTCGGCCAACACCGGGGGACTTTCGATATCACGGCCACGACTATAAAACGCATGGGCATAGGGCCCGGTATGGATTTCGCAGACCCGGACACCAATGCGCGCCGCGGCTTCCACCTGCGGCAACTCTGCGTCGATAAACGCACTCGTCATGATGCCGGCATCGGCCAGTCGTGCGATTACCTCACGCAACCGAGCCTCCTGACCCGCAACATCCAGCCCGCCCTCGGTGGTGATCTCGTGTCGTCCTTCCGGCACCAGCATGGCCATTTCAGGTTTGATCAGACAGGCGATGTCGACCATCTCTTCGGTGGCCGCCATTTCAAGATTGAGTTTGATGTGAGTCAGTTCACGCAGACGTCGCACGTCGTGATCCTGAATGTGCCTGCGATCCTCCCGAAGATGCACGGTAATGCCATCTGCACCGCCCAAATGTGCTTCGACTGCGGCCCATACGGGATCGGGTTCATGCGTCTTTCTTGCCTCGCGTACCGTCGCCACGTGATCGATATTTACACCAAGTTCAATCATGCTTCCTCCGCCGCAAAATCAAAAACAGGAAACTGCTCACAACTCCTGCAACTCCATGAAAACCCGCCGCGACTGCAAGGGCTTGCCTCCCATATGATGCGCGATCAACTGACGCATCAATTGCCGGCTTTCCATCCTGGTACGCGGATCCGAATAGTCATCAGCCACCATGTCGAGCAGAGTCTTGCCGTGCAGGCGGGGCGCCTCGCCCTCTGCCGTGTCGCCAGCGCCGAGATTTTCGACCGGCCCCCGCTCGATCAGGTAAGTGTAGTCACCGTCGGGTACCACACGCCGGCCTGACGCGATGTCCACATCCAGCGTCAGACCGTAGCCCAGTTCCTTCAGCAAGGTCTTCTCGAAGCGACGCAACTCCGGCGCATCTGCGGCGCCAGCAGCCAACGCACGCAATGCGGCCGCATAAGCGTCGAACAGTACGCTGTGGGCGTCTTCGCGCGGCAGCATTTTCAGCAGCAGTTCGTTGAGATAGTAGCCGAGCAACAGACAACGGCCACCCAGCAAGGGCATTCCGCCAAGCCATTCAACCTTCGCCAGCGTCTTGACCTCGCCACCGCCAAACCATCCCAGTTCCAGCGGCTGAAACGACATCAATGCGCCACGCATCGCGGAACGCGGCCGCCTCGCACCACGCGCCACCAGCGGTACTCGCCCATGATCACGCGTGAAGACGTCAACCACGAGACTGGTCTCGCTGTAGGGATGAAGATGCAGAACATAGGCCGTCTGGCCGTCGACTCGCTTGCTGCTCACGATCTCATGCCTGGCCGCAACGCAAGGAACTCATACTCGGACGCTTAATCGTAGCCCAGGCTTTTCAGGGCGCGCTCATCGTCCGCCCAGCCGCCCTTGACCTTGACCCAGGTTTCAAGCCAGACCTTGCCGCCAAACAGGGTTTCCATTTCCTTGCGCGCATCCGTCGAGATGCGTTTCATCCGTTCGCCCGCTTTACCAATCACGATCGCACGGTGTCCGGCTCGGTCAACGATGACTGCTGCATGAATCCGCCGCAACTCGCCTTCCTGCTCGAACTTTTCTATTTCCACCGCAATGCCGTAGGGCAATTCCTCTCCGAGATTACGAAACAATTTCTCGCGCAAAATCTCCGAAGCCATGAAACGCTCGGAGCGATCGGTAATGTCGTCAGCATCGAATATCGGTGGCGACTGCGGCAGGTAGCGAGCAACGGCCGTCAACAGTTCCTTGGTGCCCAGTCCCCTTTCGGCCGACAGCGGCACCAGTTCGGCAAACTCGTGCAGCGCCGAAATTTTGGCAATGAACGGCAACAATTCGGACTTTTTTGCGAGCCTGTCTATCTTGTTGATCACCAGCACCACAGGCGTATCCGCGGGCAGCATCTGCAATATCTGGTCCTCACCGGGACCCCAGTTGCCCGCTTCAATCACCAGCAGAATCACGTCGACGTCGGCAAAGGTTGAGGTCACACTTCGATTCATCAGCCGATTGAGCGCATTCTTGTGCGTCATCTGAAAACCCGGCGTATCGACAAAAATAAACTGAGCATCATCCGTGGTCAGAACGCCATGAATACGATGCCGAGTGGTTTGCGCCTTTTTCGACGTGATGCTGACCTTCGCCCCCACCAGTCGATTGATCAAGGTTGACTTGCCCACATTGGGGCGACCAATGACGGCAAGATAGCCTGTACGAAAGTCAGGATTCATTGCTTGATATCGGCCATGGCGCGTTGCGCCGCCTGTTGCTCGGCAATGCGCCGACTGCCTCCCCTACCCGTGCTTCGAATGCGCAAATCCGGAATAATGCATTCAACTTCAAACTCCTGTGCATGTGCCTCGCCATGCGTGGCGAGCAGCTCATAGCGCGGCAAGGGTAAATGCCTGCCCTGCAAAATTTCCTGCAGTGCCGTTTTCGGATCCTTGCTGGTGTCGCTGGGATCAATTCGGGCCAACGCCGGCCCATACAGTTTCTCGATCACGCTTCGGCAGGCATCAAAGCCCGCATCGATATGAATCGCTCCGAAAATCGCCTCCATGGCATCGGCAAGAATCGAGGGGCGGGCAGCTCCACCGCTTTTTAGCTCCCCCTCGCCGAGAGACAGAAAATCACCCAGATTGAGGTCTCGCGCGATTTCAGCCAGCGACTCCTGCCTCACCAGACTGGCCCGCAGTCGGGATAGCTCGCCTTCTTTGAGCGCGGCGAAATTGTTGAAAAGTGCTGAGGCGATTACGCAGTTGAGTATCGAGTCGCCAAGAAATTCGAGGCGCTCATTATTTGGAGAACCGAAGCTGCGATGAGTCAGCGCTTGACTCAGCAACTCAGGTCGGTCAAAACGGTGCCCGAGTGCTGCCTCCAGACGCTTCGACTTCATTATTTGGCGCTGCTGCCCTCGAAATCGAAGACCAGACTGGTATTGCCAAAAAGAGGCACTTTGGAAGAATACGCAAACGAGATCACGATTTCGTCACCCTCTTTGGTGATATCCAGATCGGCTCCCGTAACGCTTTTGACGTCGTCGATACTGGATCGCTTGTCAAACGCCGCGCGAACCTGCCCAACCGTCGCCGACTTTAGGCTGTTGTCAGTGGCGACGCCTTTAATGTGCTTGACCGCATTGCCATATTCCATCCAAGGCGGCAGACACTTCATCGCCAGCAATCCAATCAGACCCAATGCGACTCCGCCCAGTACGAGACCATTCAGACTCAATCCACGTTGGTATTTCATGTTCATCCCCTAATGAAACGAGCCGATTCTTTTCAAATCGGAGAAATTGAACCAGATGAAAAACGCCTTGCCAACCAGGTTTTCGTCAGGAACGAAGCCCCAGAAGCGGCTGTCCTGCGAGTTGTCCCGGTTGTCGCCCATCATGAAATAGTGCCCGGCAGGAACCTCGCAACTCACTCCCTCGCTATTGTAGTGACATTTGTCGCCATACGGAAAGCGAACTATCTGGCGATTGAAGGGTGGCGCTTCAGCCTCGACAAGAATTTCGTGCTCCACGCTACCCAGCGTCTCGACGAATCGCGGTGTATAAAACAGGCGATCTCGGTCCAGATAGTCTTCGGTCGCCTTCTGCACGATCTCCTGGCCGTTAATGGTCAGTTTCTTATTGCGATAAACCACTTTATCGCCCGGCAGGCCAACCACTCGCTTGATGTAATCCAGTGTTTGATCCGGCGGATAACGAAAAACCACCACGTCGCCCCGCTGTGGCGAATTGAGTTCGATGATCTTCTTGTTAATGACCGGCAAACGCACGCCGTAGGTATATTTATTGACCAGAATGAAATCACCGATCAGCAAGGTCGGGATCATCGAACCGGACGGAATTTTGAAGGGTTCTACCAGAAAGGAGCGCAGCAGAAAAACGGCAAGGATGACCGGGAAAAAACTGCCGCCATACTCCACCCACCAAGGATCCGCGGCATCAGCGGGACGCTTCTTCCTGGCCCAGAAAAAATCGATGCACCAGATGCTCCCGGTGGCGAGCACAAGCAAGAAGAGAATCAGAGCGAAGTTCATTTGTCACCCACTCGTAGCACCGCCAAGAATGCTTCCTGAGGAATTTCCACCCGACCGACCTGTTTCATGCGCTTCTTGCCAGCCTTCTGCTTCTCCAGCAGCTTTTTCTTGCGCGTAATATCGCCGCCGTAACACTTCGCCAGCACATCCTTGCGCATGGCCTTGACGTTTTCGCGCGAGACGATTGTCGAACCTATTGCCGCCTGAATGGCGACATCGTACATCTGGCGCGGAATCAGTTCGCGCATCTTGGCGGCCAGTTCCCGCCCACGATAGGCCGAATTGGCTCGATGCACGATCATCGACAGGGCATCGACCTTCTCGGAGTTGATCAGTATGTCCAGCTTGACCACATCGGCGGCCCGATATTCCTTGAAGTCGTAGTCAAGCGAAGCGTAACCGCGCGATACAGACTTCAGCCGGTCAAAAAAATCCATGACGACTTCAGCCATCGGCATCTCATAAGTCAGCTGGACCTGGCGGCCGTGGTAAGCCATGTTGATCTGCGAGCCGCGCTTGCTTTCGCACAAGGTGATCACTGAGCCGAGATACTCCTGCGGCACGAATATCTTTGCAGTAATGATTGGCTCGCGAACTTCCTCCACTTTTTGTGTTTCAGGCAATTTTGAAGGATTCTCTACCTGGATCAGCGAGCCATCGCGCATCAGCACCTCGTAGACCACTGTCGGTGCGGTGGTTATCAGGTCTTGATCAAACTCGCGCTCCAATCTTTCCTGCACGATCTCCATGTGCAGCAGGCCGAGAAATCCACAGCGAAAACCGAACCCGAGCGCTTGGGAAACTTCGGGCTCATAGTGCAAAGAAGCATCATTCAGATGCAGTTTTTCCAGCGAGTCGCGCAGCGCATCGTACTGATTTGACTCGACCGGATAAAGGCCGGCAAAAACCTGCGGTTTGATTTCCTTGAAGCCCGGCAACGCTTTAAGTGCGCGCCGATCGGCAGCGGTAACGGTATCGCCGACCTTGGCGGCATCCAGTTCCTTGATACCTGAAATGATGAAGCCGACCTCACCCGCACGCAACTCACTTCGCGTCAGGGATTTTGGCGTAAAGACGCCAACCTGCTCGCACAAATGCGTGGATCCTGTGGACATCAGCATCAACTTGTCCTTGGCGCGAACAACACCGTCAACAACGCGCACCAGCATCACCACACCAACGTAGCTATCAAACCAGGAATCGATGATCAGCGCCTTCAAGGCTTTCGTGGGATCGCCGATTGGGGGCGGAATGCGGCCTATGACAGCCTCGATCACATCATCCACGCCCAGGCCGGACTTCGCAGAGCACAGAATGGCATCAGTCGCGTCGATGCCGATTACATCCTCGATCTCCTGTCTAGCTCCATCAGGATCAGCCGCCGGCAAATCTATTTTGTTGAGTACAGGAACCACCTCAACACCCAAATCCAGCGCGGTATAGCAATTCGCCACCGTTTGCGCTTCCACGCCCTGGGAGGCATCAACCACCAACAACGCTCCTTCGCAGGCTGAAAGCGAACGGCTGACTTCGTAGGAAAAGTCCACGTGACCCGGGGTATCGATCAGGTTGAGGTTGTATATCCTTCCGTCTCGCGCCTTGTAGCTTAGTGCAGCCGTCTGTGCCTTGATGGTAATACCGCGTTCACGCTCGATATCCATCGAGTCAAGCACTTGCGCTTCCATCTCGCGGTCGGAGAGCCCACCGCAGCGATGGATAATCCGGTCGGCCAGGGTCGATTTACCGTGGTCGATATGGGCAATTATGGAGAAATTTCGGATGTGATCCATGGGGGCAACAAAAAAGGCGCTCGTTCAAGCCGCAGAGCACCTTGGAGACCGAAAAAGCAAGGGGCGAATTTTACCGGAAAGTGTTCAAATACTCACGCACTTTCACCGTATCAAGAAAGTAGCGACAGAGTTCTCGACCTTCGCTATCGACCAGTACTGGAACCAGTTCGTCGTACTTCGCGACTAGCTGCGGATCTCCATCAACATCGGTTACCACTATATTGAAATACGGTAGCTCAGGCTCGCTGCGCATGACTTCCAGCGCAGCGAGCATGTCGTGGCACAGATGGCAATAGTCACGGCTGAACAGTTTTAGTTCCAGCAACTGCTTCTCGCCAGCAGGGCTATTTATCACCGACTCCCTTGATGGTCACAAATGTTTGCGAATTGCCCCGGCGTACCAGCAGCGTTATCGTTGCACTCTTGTCTACGCCCTGCAGCAGGTCATTGAACTGGCGGATGGATTTAATATCGGTCTGCCGCCCCTGGGCAATCACCGACAGAATGATGTCGCCAGCCCTCAGTTCTGTGCGCGTCCCTGCATTTCTGACTTCCTCGACGATCAAGCCATGCCGAATGCCCAGCACCCGCTTCTGCTCCGCCGTCGGCACAGCCAGTACCAGACCTAGTCGATTGGCTGCTGCAGGTTCTGCCGATTTTTCCTTGGAACCAGAACTGTTCGGATCGTCCTCATCGTCGGGTACCGCACCCACGGTCACACTCAGGTCCTTGTTTCCGCCATTTCTCCAGACCTGAACAATGACCTTGGTTCCAGGCCGAGTCGATCCCACCATGCGCGGCAAATCGCTGGATTCGGCCACCGCCTTGCCATCGAAACGAAGAATGATGTCACCGACTTGCATGCCGGCCTTGTCGGCTGCGGTTCCTTTTTCAACAGAAGCAACCAGCGCACCCTGAGGCTTTGGCAGCTTGAAGGATTCCGCCAGTTCCTTGTTGACGTCCTGAATGCCGATACCCAAGCGGCCACGACTCACCTTTCCCTTGTCTCTCAGCTGCTTCTGGATATCCATGGCCAGATCGATGGGAATCGAAAATGACAAACCCATTGAGCCGCCGGATCGTGAGTAGATCTGCGAATTGATGCCGATCACCTCGCCTTTCATGTTGAACAGCGGCCCTCCAGAATTGCCTGGATTAATCGCCACATCCGTCTGGATAAAGGGCACGTAGTTCTCGTGAGTCAGCGAACGTCCGGTGGCACTCACAATCCCGGCGGTCACCGTGTTCTCGAAACCGAAAGGAGAGCCGATCGCCACCACCCATTCACCTACCCTGAGCTTTGTCGAATCGCCGAGCTTGACCACTTTAAGATTGCTTGCCTCAATCTTTATCAGCGCAACATCGGTACGCTTGTCGGCCCCTAGCACCTTGGCTTGAAATTCCCGCTTGTCTGAAAGCTTTACCAACACCTCGTCGGCGCCGGAGACAACATGGGCATTGGTCAAAATGTGACCCTCGGCGCTCACAATGAATCCGGAACCCAGCGAGCGATTCTTGAACTCCTGTGGCACGCCAGGAATATTCGGAATCTGACCGGGAAAGAAGCGACGCAGAAGCTCCTGCATGTCCTGGTCGCCGTCAAATGAAAACGGGTGAACGCCCCTCCGTCCTTTGATCACCTGAGTCGTGCTGATATTGACCACAGCAGCACCTTGTTGTTCTACCAATTCAGTAAAGTCTGGCAGGTCACCTGCCTGCGCTTGAACTGAAACCAACGAGGACAGCGCAATTACCAATGCGATGAATAGTCTCTTCATGATTGTTCCTTGAAACGTCTTTGAGGGGATTGAATTTGCAGCGTGTAGGGATTGCTGACGTATCTGGCCCGCAACTCTTTGATTCGCAACAAGGCAAGGCCACACCCCAGACCGATCAGTGCCCCCAAAGCAGCCGCAAGATCGCCGGCCAGGGACTGACCGACGGCCGCACCGATAATCACAAACAGGACCGGTATCACATACGAAGCCAGGGATGCTTGCCACAGCGTGCCTTCGGCCACGACAAGCTGTACACGATCGCCCACCCGAGCTCCGATGGAATTTTCCAGTCGGTAGCGGCGAGGCCCGGCGCTAAAGCCAAGCAGACTGTCCTGACAGGCCTCGGGAGTCTGGCAATTGCTACACGCGGAAGCGCGTCTGGGCACTTCAACCCAGACCTGACTATCAGATGCCTTCACTACTACCGCATCGCACTGACTCATTTTTGCCTCCGTTCTATGCCATCCCCCAATTGCTTGACAGCAAGAGCCGGGACTTCGCCCATCACAATGAGTCGATGCTCACCTAATTGACGCCGGTACACATTGATTGGCCCAACGGTAGTTACCTTGTCTGTCTCGTCTGCGGCTCCACCTGACTCAATGAAAACAGATATCGACGCCAATCCGTCTGAGAACACAACGTGCAAGCTTTCGGGGTTCTCGCGAGCCGTCTGCCGCCTCATCGCCGCGACTTTGCGAAATCCCGGCAACAAACTGTTGAAGTTCCAGCCCATTGCATCGGCGTTCACCTCGGTTGCATGAACCTGTTGCACGCGTACGCGTTCTGTATCAAAGCGAGGCTTAAGCGCATCATCTTCCAGCACCCCCCCCACCTTGACCTGCGTAAAAACAAAAGACTCCAGCGTCTCTCCGCGCTGGCTAACCATATTCGCCTTCAGCAACAAGCCACTCGATTCATCCATCCAAAATTGATGACCATAGCGCAAGGCATCACGCGGCTCAAGATTCACAGCTCGGCTCCTAATGCCAGCGACACGCCCCTGAGCCCCGCTGCGAATGGCATAGTGATCCGGCAATGAGCCAAGACCGACGGGTAGCAAAGCGGGGAAGCCGCGCTGTTTGGATCGATTTTCGACAATAAGGAGTTGTTCATCCGGAAAAAAGCAACGAACCTGACCTCCGATGCGAATCACTTCGCGCGGACTACCATCCAGCGCTTCGATGCGTTCCATCTCGACCCCATCGCTCAAAGAATGGGCAATGCGAGAGGTGACCACCTTGACACCACTGCGGTAGACAAAGGTTCCGCTGTAGGTTAGCTGCTTTGATCCCTGCGCAATTCTCTGCAGCATTGCCAGACCATCATCTGCCAGCGTCAGGTTCGGCACCAGCAATGACGCCAACAAAAGCAGCCGGATTGTACTGACGCCAGTCATTAGCGGCCCTCGCCGGAGCTTGCAACCATATGTATGTTGCGGGCACCGCCGACCATTGCACCAGCAGGCGCATAAGTCTGATGAGCCACCAGATATTCTTGCAAGCGCGGTGTTGAATGTTCCTTTGAGCGAGCCACCATCGTTCCCGGTTTGGCCGCAGCCAGTTCCCTGAGTCCGGCCTTTCCATCGTCGCTCGGCGCAAGCGCCAGCCAGACGACCAAGGCAACACCAGCCATCGATGCTGCAAGTGCGAGAGCAGGACGCTGCCAATCAGGCCGGCTTCGCTTAGGCGGCACCATGACCGTGGGTTCGAGCTCAAGCGCAGTCATCACACGCGAAACCACATCGATACCGAGTTCGCGCTCGTCGCGCAATGCGGCGCCAAGCAATTGACAATCGCACCATTGCCCCCGCAGATCTTCACTCTTGTGTAAAGCTCGCAAAGTCTCCGCGAGTTCATGGTCTTCGAGTTCACCGTCCATCAAAGCAGATATTCGCGTTTTCATATCATCACCATCTCTTATCAGGAGCAGAGTCCAGCAAGGGTTTCAATTTCACCGATATCGCGTCGCGTGCTCGAAATATTCTTGATCGCACGGTACCAATCGGACAATCCATTACTTGTGCAATTTCCTCATACGACAAACCTTCTATTTCACGCAAGGTAATCGCTGTGCGCAGTTCCTTGGGCAAAGCTTCCAATGCCGCATTTACAGTTTGGCCGATCTGTTTAGTCATCAACAACCGCTCTGGTGTGTCATTGTCGCGAAGCAGGTCGGCATCGTTATAGCTTTCCGCTTCCTCGTTATCAACACCGGTGGTGGCCGAAGCACGCCGGCCATGAGTTATGAGCCAGTTCTTGGCGGTATTGACTCCAATCCGGTATAGCCACGTGTAAAAGGCACTGTCGTTGCGAAAACCCGGCAGTGCTCGATAAGCTCGAATGAAGCTGTCCTGAACAATATCCTCCACTTCGCCAGAATCACGCACCATGCGCGACACCAGACGCGCGAGCTTGCGCTGGTACTTAGCAACCAACAGGCCAAAAGCCTGCTTGTCGCCCGCCTGCACCCGCTCGACCAATATCCGGTCTGTTTCGCGATCTCCCATGGGCTTTGGTTTTTGCTTTCGCCTGAAAAAAATGCACGGCTCAAATTAGCCGCAAGCGAGTATAACAAGCCTCTCCGCCCACTTTCCTCACTGCTCCAGCCACGAATACACGCAGCCATTGCCGACACTGACCCCTTGCTTTCCAAATAGTTCCTCAGGCGGAGCAGTGATATAGTCCGGCACCATGAATTCAGCGGCGGTGCAACACTTCGACGTCATTGTTATCGGCAGCGGCTTGGCGGGTCAATCCCTGGCTTTACGACTCGCGGATACGCGTCGCGTGGCGCTCGTCACCAAGAAAGCGCTGTCTGATTCCGCCTCGGCTTGGGCTCAGGGCGGTATCGCAGCCGTACTGGACCCCGCCGATTCGATTGAGGCTCATGTCAACGATACCTTTGCTGCAGGCGCCGGCCTGTGCGATCCCGCAGTTACCCGATTTGTTGTTGAGCACGGTCGTGAATCCATCGATTGGCTGATCGCTCGAGGAGTCCCGTTCACAGCGGATGACTCACCCCTGGGCTTCCATCTCACACGTGAAGGCGGTCACGGTCAGCGACGCATCATTCATGCTGCGGATGCAACCGGCACCGCCGTGCAGAAGACCCTGACAGAGCAAGTAAAGAACCACCCCAACATCACGGTTCTGGAGCGCCACATTGCGGTCGACCTGATCACGGCAGCAAAACTTGGCCTGCCGCGCAATCGTTGCCTCGGCGCCTATGTTCTCGATATAGCCCGTGATCGCGTCCTGACACTTGGAGCCAGTCACACGGCTTTGGCCACTGGTGGGGCAGGCAAGGTCTATCTTTACACGACGAATCCCGACACCGCCACGGGAGATGGCGTTGCCATGGCCTGGCGCGCTGGTTGTCGGGTAGCCAACATGGAGTTCATACAGTTTCACCCAACATGCCTTTACCACCCTCATGCCAAGTCTTTTCTGATATCGGAAGCCCTGCGAGGCGAAGGCGGTCTTCTGCGCTTGCCTGACGGAACGAGATTCATGCCCGCTCACGATGACAGAGCTGAACTTGCGCCACGCGATATAGTTGCCCGCGCCATCGACTTTGAAATGAAGCGTCACGGATTGGACTGTGTGTTCCTGGACATGACGCACAAATCGCCCGATTTCCTGAACGAGCACTTTCCAACGATTTTAGCGCGCTGCATGCAGTTGGGTATCGACATCACCCGAGAACCAATACCGGTAGTACCAGCAGCACACTATACTTGCGGCGGCGTAGTCACCGATCTAGCGGCGCGTACAGATTTGAATGGGCTATATGCATTGGGTGAAACCAGCTTTACCGGCCTTCACGGCGCCAATCGCCTGGCCTCGAATTCGTTGCTCGAATGCGTAGTCTTTTCGGCTTCGGCTGCACAAAAAATTCTGGCTACCCCAGTGGAACCCCTGCCTCACCTTCCACAGTGGGATGAAAGCCGGGTACGAGACGCCGATGAAGAAATCGTCATCTCCCACAACTGGGCCGAACTTAGGCGCTTCATGTGGGACTACGTGGGCATTGTGCGCACCAACAAGCGCCTGGAACGTGCGTTGCATCGCATTCGCCTGCTGGAAAAAGAAATCGACGAGTACTACGTGAATTATCGAGTCGGCAACGACCTTATCGAGCTACGCAATCTGGTGCAAACCGCTCATCTCATAGTAAAAAGCGCGCAACGGCGTCATGAAAGTCGCGGCCTTCATTTCAGTCGCGACTTTCCCGAGACGCTCCCGCGCGCACTGGATACCGTGCTTCATCCGCGCCAATATTGACCGGGTGACAATTCATGCAGCGATCGAAGCGCATGCGCGCCAGCGCAGCCAAATCCTGAGCTGACGAAAGTCATCCGAATCAAAACTGTCGGCCAACAGAACGGTTGACCGCAAACGACCATCCTGCCGGTAGAGCAGCACCACTAGAAACCACCAGACCACGGTTTGCGGCTGTACGAAAGCTTCGCTCGCCGTCCCGTCAATGCCGACTGTTTCAAGCCGACCGTCACCATGCAGAGTCAAACCCGCAACCGCCTGCAGCCGACGCATACTTGCCAGAGAAGCGCCGACAGCAACCAAAAGACCAGCCGTTAGCCAGGAAGGAAGCGTGGCGGCCAGTATTGCACCGAGAGCCGCGATATGGGCAAAAATCAGGATCAGAAACAGCCGACGCGACGGCTTGAGAGAAATACCCCAAGTGGCGGCAAACTTCATTGCCGCGTCAGCTCAAATGCGACGAAAAACCAATGAGCCGTTGGTGCCGCCAAAACCAAAATTGTTCTTCAACGCGACGTCAATTTTCATTGGACGTGCCATATTGGCGCAGTAGTCGAGATCACACTCGGGATCCTGGTTGAATATATTGATTGTCGGCGGAGATATCTGGTGATGTACGGCGAGCACGGTTACTACGGACTCAAGACCGCCTGCTCCACCGAGCAAGTGGCCCGTCATGGACTTGGTTGAATTAACCACCAGTGTCTTCGCCGTATCCACACCGAACGCCAGTTTTATAGCTTCGGTTTCGTTTTTGTCACCGAGCGGGGTCGACGTGCCGTGAGCATTGACGTACTGAACTTCATCAGGATTCACGCCAGCATTCTTCAGGGCATTGACCATGCTGCGTCGAGGACCGTCGGTATCCGGTGCGGTCATGTGAAAAGCATCGCCACTCATACCGAAACCAGCGAGTTCGGCATAGATTTTTGCTCCACGTGCCTTTGCGTGCTCGTATTCTTCGAGCACCATTACTCCGGCACCTTCACCAAGCACAAAGCCGTCTCTATCCCTGTCCCACGGTCTGCTTGCCGTTGCTGGATCATCGTTACGCGTCGACAGCGCCTTGGCCGAGGCGAAGCCACCTACAGCCAATGGTGTCATCGTGGCTTCTGCGCCACCACATACCATCACATCGGTATCGCCATACTCGATCATGCGCGCACTGACCCCAATTGCGTGCAGACCTGTGGTGCAAGCAGTAACAACTGCAATATTTGGCCCCTTCAATCCCAGCATGATCGACAGGTTGCCCGAGATCATGTTGATAATGGTACCTGGAATGAAAAACGGGGAAATTTTGCGCGGACCGCCAGCCAGAAAGTCATTGTGGGTATCTTCAATCATCGGCAGGCCACCGATCCCGGAGCCGATATTCACCCCAATTCGATCTGCGTTTTCTTCTGTGACCTCGATAGCGCAATCGCGAAATGCCTGAATCCCGGCCGCCATGCCGAAATGGATAAAGGTATCCATCCGACGCGCTTCCTTTGCGGATAGATAGGCGGCAACATCAAAATCCTTCACCTCACCAGCGATGCGCGCCGATATTGCCGACGCATCAAAGCGAGTAATGGGCCCTATACCGCTCTTGCCGGCAACCAGGTTATCCCAGGCTTCTGGAACACTATTGCCAACCGGCGAGACAAGGCCCAAACCGGTGACGACCACACGGCGTCGTGACACGATGAACTCCGAAAAAATTGAAACGGGTAGGAAGCTTACTTCTTGATATTGGCGTTAACGTAGTCGATCGCCTGCTGCACTGTGGTGATCTTCTCCGCGTCTTCGTCGGGAATTTCGCACTCGAACTCCTCTTCCAGCGCCATGACCAGTTCTACGGTATCGAGCGAATCGGCACCGAGATCGTCTACAAAGCTAGACTCGTTTTTGATATCAGCTTCGTTGACGCCCAGTTGCTCGGCGACGATCTTTTTGACGCGTTGTTCGATGTTTTCCATCTTGAAGCTCCTTCCCTGAGTTAATCGGGTGATCCAAACCTGCCTATTTTAGCAAAAACGCCGGGTACCCCTGGGGGTTTGACATCCGGTCAATCCATGTACATGCCGCCATTGACGTTCAGTGTCGTACCGGTAATGTAGCCGGCACGCTTGGTCGCAAGAAATGCTACGGTCGCGGCGATCTCGTCGGGCTGCCCGAGGCGCACCAAAGGTATCTTCGACAATAAAGCAGTGCGTTGAGCTTCTGGCAGTTCCTTGGTCATATCCGTATCGATGAAACCCGGAGCCACGCAATTCACCGTTATGTTTCGACTGCCAAGCTCTTGTGCCAAGGCTCGACTCATACCCGCTACGCCGGCTTTTGCTGCCGCATAATTGGCCTGACCGGGATTGCCAGCTTCACCAACTACCGAGGTGATGTTGATGATGCGACCAAAGCGGGCTTTCATCATGCCGCGCATAACCAGTTTGGACATACGAAACACAGCTTTGAGATTGGTCTCGATAACCAGATCCCATTCGTCGTCTTTCATGCGCATTGCGAGATTGTCCCGGGTGATTCCAGCATTATTGACCAAGATCGAAACCGGGCCGAACCGCTTTTCAATTTCGCCGATCAACGCTTCGCAGGCCGCCGCTTCGGTAACATTTACCGTTGCACCCCAGCCACTCACCCCCGCAGCATCCAGTGCCTCCTGAATTCTGGCTGCTCCGCTATTCGAGGTTGCTGTACCGATCACTGTGGCCCCCTGGGCCCCAAGTTCGAGCGCAATCGCTCGGCCCAAGCCGCGCGAGGCTCCCGTTACCAGGGCAATCTGTCCATCCAGTTCCGCCATACTCAATCTCCCTTGATCAGTTGCAACGCCGTGTTCACGCTAGCCAGATCGTTCATGGCCGCACCCTCAATCCCATCAACGCAACGCTTGACCAGTCCGGACAATACCTTGCCAGGACCACACTCAAATACCCTTGTCACCCCGGCAGACTGAACCGCCTGCATGGTCTCGACCCAGCGCACGGGAGAGGCCGCCTGGCGCACCAGTGCCTCCTTGATTGCATCCGGATCGGATAGAGTGTCTACATCGACATTGTTCACCACGGGAATCTGCGGTGATTTCAATGTAAGTTCAGCCAAGCGAACCCGCAGGGCTTCAGCGGCCGGCTGCATCAATGCGCAATGAAATGGCGCTGATACGGGCAGCAGTAAAGCGCGTTTGGCGCCCATTGCCTTGACTAGTTCGGCCGCTCGCTCAACCGCCGCTTTGTGACCCGCAATCACGGTTTGCTTCGGTTCGTTGAAATTCACCGCCTGTACGACCTGCCCTTGCGCTGCCTCGGCGCAGGCTTCAATAACGGCTGCGGAATCCAGCCCCATTACCGCCGCCATCGCCCCCTCGCCAGCCGGTACCGCCGCTTGCATAGCCTTGGCGCGCAACTCAACCAACGGTACGGCATCGGCCAATTGCATCACTCCGGCAGCCACCAATGCCGAATACTCGCCAAGACTGTGTCCGGCGACCAGCGCCGGACGCGCACCGCCTTTTTCGAGCCAAAGGCGATAAACAGCGATACCCGCTGTGAGCATCAAAGGTTGGGTATTGACCGTCTGATTCAAAGCCTCAGCGGGACCTTCGACAATCAAAGTCCACAAATCACGACCCAATGCAGCAGATGCCTCATCGAAAGTCGAGCGAATTACCGGTGAGTCACCATAGGCAGCCATCATGCCCAGGGACTGGGATCCCTGACCGGGAAAGACAAGCGCAAATTTCATATAGTTTCTTCTCGAAGTCAGAACCGAAGTAGCGTCGCACCCCAGGTGAAACCGCCGCCAACGCCCTCAAGCAGCAGATTCTGGCCGCGCTGAATCCGTCCGGAACGTACCGATTTGTCGAGCGCAAGCGGAATCGACGCAGCTGATGTATTGCCATGATGGTCAACGGTGACGATACATTTTTCGGGAGCCAAATGGAGCCGCTTGGCTGTGGCCTGCAAAATGCGTACGTTTGCCTGATGTGGAATCAGCCAGTCCACCTGGTCTGTTGTGAGACTCGCCGCCGCCAGCACTTCATTTGCGACGTCGGCCAGAACCTTTACGGCAAACTTGAACACAGCCTGCCCGTCCATGCGCAGAAAAGGGTCGCCAGTCGCCACTCCTCCGCAGACCTGTCCGGGTACCGACAGAATCCCATGGTGCCTACCGTCAGCATGCAGAGCGCTAGCCAGCAGACCCGGCTCATCCGACGCTTCAAGGACTACCGCACCGGCTCCATCGCCAAACAAGACGCAGGTACCGCGATCTTTCCAGTCCAGAATGCGAGAAAAAACTTCTGCGCCGACAACCAGCGCGCATTTGTGGGAACCAGAAAGAATGAATTTTTCTGCGATCGTCAGTCCATAGACGAAACCGCTGCAAACGGCTTGCACATCGAAGGCCGGAGCACCATTGGTAATGCCCAGCTTGTGCTGCAGCATTGCTGCCGAACTGGGAAAAACGTAGTCGGGAGTTGAAGTCGCGACAATGATGAGATCCACATCGCCCGGTTTTCGTCCTGCTGACTCAAGTGCGCGCAAGCTGGCCTCCAGCGCCAAATCACTGCTGGAGACATCCGCGGCAGCTAGATGCCGATATTGAATACCAGTGCGCTCGACTATCCATTCGTCAGACGAATCAAGTCCATGAGCCGCGATCAGGGCTGCATTGCTGACGGGCTCTCCAGGTAAATAGCTGCCGGTGCCGCTGATTCGCGCATTTATGGTCATTTGATCTCCATTAGTCGCACAAAGTCGGCGTTGGCAGTACGGCGGCCATGCGAGCTGCTATGGCTTCCGGCAAACGCTGGCGTGCCTCTTCCGCCGCTTTCTCAAGCGCATAGCGAAAAGCGGTTTGGTCGGCCGAGCCATGACTCTTGACCACGATGCCCCTGAGACCCAGCAGACTGGCGCCGTTGTAACGTCGTGCATCGAATCTCTGGCGAAAAGCATTCAGGATGGGCATCGCCATGAGAGCCACCATCTTGGTGAATATATTCCGCGAAAACTCTTCCTTTAGCGCGCTGACGATCATGTGAGCCAA
>JAIPCF010000159.1 GCA_021738385.1 Sulfuritalea sp.
GTCCTGCACGGTAATTGCGGTCACCACCGAAAGCGGATGGCAACCCAGGCTGGCAAGCGTCAGAATATCGGCTTGTAACCCTGCCCCGCAGGTGGGATCGGCGGCGGCAAACGTGAGTACGATGGGGGGCGTTATCGGTGCGGAGGACAGCGGTTTGGCGGCGGGGGCAGCGTTCATGATTTTCCTGACCCGGTCGGGGCATTTCGGGCGGCGAACCGCTTGGGTTAGTATTCTGTAATTCTACCTCACCGCCCCACCATGACTGCTCAACCACCCTATTCCAAATGGATGTGTTTGATCTGCGGCTTCATTTTTGACGAAGCCGCCGGCTTGCCGGAAGAAGGCCTGCCGCCCGGAACTCGATGGCATGAAGTACCCCCAAATTGGACCTGCCCTGAATGCGGGGCTCGCAAGGAAGACTTTGAAATGGTTGAAATCTAAGTATGATGCGGGTTAACGACGTCCTGCTTCGACAAAAAAGTACGCAAAGGACGCGGGGGGAGGTGCACAGGTCGGAAGAATGTGGAAGTTTCCGGCGCTGCATGTCACATCTCCTGCGCGTGCAAGAAAAAGCTGAATACTGCGTGGAGTAATGTGAGCGAAATGCCCAGTCTTTCCGGCATCAAGGTAATGGTGATCGATGACTCGAACACCATCCGCAAGACCGCTGAAATTTTCCTTCTACAAGCCGGCGCTCAGGTAGTCCTGGCGGAGGACGGCTTCGACGCGCTGGCGAAAATCAACGATCACCAGCCGAACGTGGTTTTCTGCGACATCCTGATGCCGCGACTTGACGGCTATCAGACCTGCGCCTTGATCAAAAAAAATCCAAAGTTTGCCGCGACGCCGGTGATCATGCTCTCGTCCAAGGATGGTCTCTTCGACCGGGCGCGTGGACGCATGGTCGGCTCGGATGAGTACCTGACCAAACCATTCACCAAGGACAGCCTCCTCCAAACGGTCGCGACGCACGCGGCACGTGCCTAGCTTATTTCTCAAATTATGTTGAAGGAACCTCCATGCCTGTCAAAACCGTTCTGATTGTCGACGACTCACCCACTGAACGCGAAATCCTGAGCCAACTGCTCACCGGTGGCGGATACGAAGTCAGTACTGCCGAAAGTGGCGACGAAGGTATTACGCGGGCCAAGCAGATCATGCCCGACCTCATTCTGATGGACGTTGTGATGCCCGGCACCAACGGCTTTCAGGCCACTCGCGCACTATCCAGAGACGAAGTTACCAAGAATATTCCAGTGATCATGTGCACTTCCAAGAATCAGGAAACTGACAAGGTTTGGGGCATGCGTCAAGGTGCCCATGACTACGTCACCAAGCCAGTGGATGGCCCAATGCTCCTTGCCATGATAGCGGCGCTGGGTTAATCGCCAACCATGGCAAAACGCATCAGTCTGCGCGAGTTTCAACAAGGTCTTTCCGAAAGGCTGCTTTCGGCGCGACGCGGTGATGGCGAGCTGACCTTGCTCGGGATTGAGTCCGGCAAGGCGGATCTTCCGGGAGGCAGTCATTGGCTGCTGGATTTAGGCGACTCCGGTGAAGTAGTGCCGCTTCCGCAACTGACCCCCGCACCGCTGACCAAATCCTGGTTTGCTGGCATCGCCAATATTCGTGGCGTTCTCTACGGCGTAGTTGATTTTTCTGCCTGGCGCGGAGGGGCGTCTACGCCTCGCAATGCGCAAGCTCGCTTGATTCTGGTCGGCGCCCGACAGGGTATCGCCAGTGCCCTGTTGGTAAGTCGTGCGCTAGGGCTGCGACCGCAACAGCAACTGCATGCGACGGATGCCGTCGATGACGCTCCGCAAGACATCCATCACCCCGACGAATCTCATGCATTGGAGCATGAAGGCTCACGTTGGCTCGGGGGCCGCTTCATGGATGAACAAAACCAGATATGGACTCAACTGAGAATTTCTGCCTTGCTGGCCGATCCTGATTATCTCGACGTTGCTCTCTGACCACTCAAGAAAGAACCTGCCATGGCAACTGCTCCCACTTCCGCTTCGAAGACTCCCGCGACATCGGCTGCAAGAGGTCAAAAGCGAACCAAAGGCCTGCCATTGATCGGGCATCTTCCTTTCAATATGCAGTTCCGCATACTCGGCGCAATACTTGCCATCAGCGTTCTGGTCGCAGTCGACATCGTGTTTCTGCAGGCACAGTCTTCGAACCGTGAGGCAACCTATGTTTCGGTGGTAGCTCGAGTTTCCGCCCTGACGCAGCGTATTCCGCGCGCCGCGCAAAATGCCATGCAAGGCGAAAAATCTGCGTTCAAGGATCTGCGTGAGGCCAATGCGCGTTTTCGCCAGATTCTCGATGTCCTTGCCGATGGTGGCGACGATGAGAGCACAACGATCCCACCGACCAATGCTGAAGTGCGGCCGGCACTTGATGACCTGCGCGCAGCCTGGGAGGCGCAAAGCGCACCCATCAACAGAATACTTGCGCAGGAGTCCAGTTTAATCGCCACCGGGAAATTGGCAGAGCAGATGCTTCAATACAGTTTGGTGATGTCCGAAAATGCAGAAGCCAAAGGAGGAGAACTGTCGATATTGACCGGACGCGTGCTGCGCGCTGTTACCCAGCTCGCGTGGGCACCCGCAATCGATGAACGCCTGGTCGGTCAATTGAACGCAGACTTGGCGGCAGCGATAAGCCAAACGCCCGCCGGTTCACAGCTGGCCCTCACCCTGCAGGCCTTGCAACCTGCCGCCAAGGCGGCCACCGCCGACATCAAATCACTATCGCGCGTACGCGGCAGTGAAAACAAGTTTCTTGCCGACTGGCGGAAGCTGGATCAGCTTGCCAACGAACTGAAAAAGGCCTACGTGGATGATTCTGCGGGCACCCGGAGTCTGACACCCATCACCGCCATTAGCGGATCACTCGCCTTGCTCATGGTTGTACTGCTGATCAAGGCATTCGGCGATGAAGCATCGCGGCGCTCCGAAGAAGCCGAGCGTCAGCGCCGGATTGCCGAGGCTGAAAAGGAAGCCAGCCAGAGCGCCATCTTGCTGCTGATGAATGAGATGGGTGATCTGGCCGACGGCGACCTGACGATTCGCGCCACGGTGTCCGAGGACATTACCGGCGCCATTGCCGATTCGGTCAATTACACGGTTGAGGAGCTGGCCGTTCTGGTGCGGCGAATCAACGATGCAGCGGACCGCGTGACCCGCGCCTCCAGCGCCGCGCAGTCGACTTCGAATGAGCTGATCTCTGCTACCAAGATTCAGTCAGCCGAAATTCAGGGAGCCAACGCCTCGGTTCTCGAGATGGCCGACTCGATGAAAACAGTGTCTTCATCCGCCCTGGAGTCCGCACGGGTTGCCCGCGCGTCACTCGAAGCGGCGCAGAAAGGCGCCGTCGCGGTATCAAATTCAATATCGGGCATGAACGAAATCCGCAGTCAGATCCAGGAAACCTCAAAGCGAATCAAGCGGCTCGGTGAATCTTCACAGGAAATTGGTGAAATCGTCGAATTGATCTCGGACATTACGGAGCAAACCAACGTGCTGGCCTTGAACGCCGCCATTCAGGCAGCATCAGCCGGCGAGGCCGGTCGCGGTTTCTCGGTGGTTGCGGAGGAAGTGCAACGACTGGCTGAACGTTCCGGTGAGGCCACCAAACAGATTGCTGCCATTGTCAAAACAATTCAGACCGATACGAATGACGCAGTCGCCGCCATGGAACACTCAACTCAGGGCGTGGTGGAAGGGGCCAAGCTGTCGGACGCCGCTGGACAGGCTCTCAATGAAATCTCAAGCGTGTCGCAGGATCTTGCAAATCTGATTCAGGCCATTTCCAGCGATACCCAGGCACAGGCCGATATTGCGACGCACGTGGCCGACTCGATGAAGGAAATTCTTCGAATTACCGGTCAGACCACCATCAGCACACAAGAAACCGCCGTGTCGATTGGCGAGCTTGCCGAACTTGCGGTCGAACTGAAGGGCTCGGTTTCGGGCTTCAAGGTCTGACGGAGCGAAACGTGAATCAACGCCCGGTTAATTGCCTTTCATGAGCATGGATCTCGATATTGGTCCGCTGTCCTGGGTCAAGGGAGAAATTGATCTTGCGCTAGAACGCGCAGGACAAAGTCTCGCTGGCGACCCGACAAGCGAAAGCCTGGAGAAAGCCATCGCCAGCATGCATCAGGCACATGGCGCACTGGCCATCGTCGGACTTGACGGCATAACGGAGTTTGCTAACGCGACAGAGAAACTGCTGGCGGCTATGTGTGACGGCGTGGCGACCGACCGCGAGGCCGCCTCCAGTGCCGCACAATCCGGTTTTACCGCACTGCGCGGTTATCTCGATGACCTGATGGCAGGTCATCCCGATCAGCCGCTCAAGCTTTTTGAACCGTATCGAGCGATGGTGGTTGCGCGCGGTCAACCGGCTCCCGGCCCTTCCGAACTGTTCTTCCCGGACTTAACCCAGCGCCCACCCAAGCGCGAGAAAGACCCGCAAAAGCTTGCGCCTGAAGCCTTGACGGCACGCCTCAAGGCGGCCCGCCTCGGCTTCGAGCGCGGACTTCTGAAATGGATCAAGAACGATCCCAAAGGAATCGTCGAGATGAAAGTCTCGACCTCGATGATTGAATCCACCCGGGCAACACCTGCGGCCCGGGCCTACTGGTGGATTGCGCTCGGCGTACTTGACGCGCTTGCCGCAAATGGATTGCCCGACCCCAACGAGGCAAAGCGATTTGCCATGCGCCTGGGAGGTCAAATCAAGAAACTCATCGAAGGCCAAGCGGAAGTCGGTGAGCAATTTCTGCGTGAGGCTTTGTACCTGGCGGCCTGCGCCACAGCCGGTGGCGATGCCCTGTCGATCGTTCGCGCTGCCTACCGCCTGGACGGCATGGTTCCCACGGAAACGCCGTCCGAAACGGAAAGACTGCTGCCTCACCTGCGTCGCTTGCGGGAGTTGCTCGCAGGTGCCAAGGATGACTGGAATCGCCTTTGCGCAGGCACCGTGGCTGCGCTCCCTCCCTTCCACGAGCGGGCAGCAAAAATTGCCGAAGAAGGCCAGGCGACCGGACAAGCTGACTACATCGAATTGACCGCTGCCATTCTCGAACATACCGACCGGCTGCGAAGGGACCCGACGCAGCACAATGATGTTCTGGCACTGGAGATGGCCACCGCACTTCTGCTCGCAGAATCTGCTTTGGAAAATTTCCAGTCACTGGATGCCGACTTCGCACGTTCTGCCGAAGCCGTTGTCAGTCGACTTGCGGCGGTTGGCAGAGGCGAAGCGCTGGGCATGATGGATCTGCCCCAGATCGATGCCATGTCTCGCCGTGCCCAGGAGCGATTGCTGCTGGAATCTGTCGCCCGGGAAATTCACTCCAATCTCGGCGCCATCGAACAGACCTTGGACGCTTTTTTCCGCGACAGTTCGCGCCAATCGACCTTGTCCGCGCTCAAGCAACCGATTCGTCAGATTCAGGGCGCCCTCATGGTGCTGGGTCAGAATCGGGCCAACGCAGTTCTTGACGAATGCGCACAAGCCATCGAGCATTCCGCGGAGCCCGGTTTTGTCGCACAGGCGG
>JAIPCF010000160.1 GCA_021738385.1 Sulfuritalea sp.
CCAGCGCCGACTTTTCAGCGGGCGCGGTGCAACAGACTACTCCATCGCCTCGTACAGCGGCAGCGTGAGGAACTCCGGGTAGTTGTCGGCGAGCGACATTTCCTCGAAGATTTTTGCGGCCTGATCGTAGGTGGCGGTGGCTTCACCGGCTGCCGTTACCACGGCTTTCACTTTCGCCAGTTCCTCCGGAATGATCGCACGCACCATGTCGGCGGTGACCTTGCGGCCGTCGTCGAGCTTGCCTTTGGGGCTCACTACCCATTGCCAGATCTGCGAGCGGCTGATTTCGGCGGTGGCGGCATCTTCCATCAGATTGTGGATGGGCACGCAGCCGTTGCCGGCGAGCCAGGAGCCGAGGTAGTGGATGCCGACGTTGATGTTGTTGCGTACGCCGGCTTCGGTGATCGGGGCTTCGGGCTGGAAGTTGAGCCAGTCGGCGGGACCAAACGTGTCGGTGCGCTGCTTTTCCCACTGATTGGGCTTGTCGCCGAGGACCTTGACGAACTCTTCCATGGCGATCGGCACCAGACCGGGGTGGGCGACCCAGCCACCGTCGTAACCGTCGTTGGCGTCGCGGGTCTTGTCATGGCGGATGCCGGCCATGGCTTTCTCGTTGGCTTCCGGATCACCCTTGATCGGGATCAGCGCACTCATTCCGCCCATGGCCGGGGCGCCGCGCTTGTGGCAGGCCTTGACCAGCGCCAGCGCGTAGCTGCGCATGAAGGGCACTTCCATGGTGATGGCGCCACGATTGGCGAGGCAGAAATCCTTGTTGCGCTTGAACTTCTTGATGCACGAGAAGATGTAGTCCCAGCGACCGGCATTGAGGCCCGCACTGTGCTCGCGCAGTTCATACAGGATCTCTTCGAGTTCAAAGGTGGCGAGGATGGTCTCGACCAGCACCGTGGCCTTGATCGTGCCTTGCGGCAGGCCGATCTCGTTTTGCGCCATGACGAAAATGTCGTTCCACAAGCGCGCTTCGAGGTGGCTCTCCATCTTCGGCAGATAAAAGAAGGGGCCGGCGCCGCGTGCGATCTGCTCTTTGGCGTTATGGAAGAGGAACAGGGCGAAATCGAAAATGCCGCCGGAGATACGCTGGCCGTCGATCAGCACATGCTTTTCGTCCAGATGCCAGCCGCGCGGACGCACTTGCAGGGTAGCGATCTTGTCGTTGAGTTTGTATTCCTTGCCGGCCTCGTTCTTGAAGCTGAGCTCACGCCGAATGGCTTTGTAGAGGTTGATCTGGCCCTGGATCAGGTTGTCCCATTTCGGGCTGTTGGAATCTTCGAAATCGGTCATGTAGCTGTCGGCGCCGGAGTTGTAGGCGTTGATGACCATCTTGGCCTCGACCGGGCCGGTGATCTCGACGCGCCGGCATTCCAGCGCTTTCGGCAGCGGCGCGATTTTCCAGTCACCTTCGCGGATGTGCTTGGTCTCGGGCAGAAAGTCGGGCATCTCGCCGGCGTCGATACGGGCCTGCCGTGCGACGCGGGCCTTGAGCAGTTCCTGGCGGCGCGAATCAAAGGCACGGTGCAGTTTGGCCGCGAGCGTCAGCGCTTCGGGCGTGAGAATTGAGGCGTATTCGTCGGTGACAGGGGCGGTGATTTGAATACCGGCGGGCAGGTTCATGGGGGACTCCTTGGTCAGGGTGATAACAATGCCCAAATTGTATTCTTGCCCAATCCGTAACAGAAGCTATGATTTGATCAATTGATTAGTTACTATTGGTATCAAATGGATCAGTTCAAGCAGATTTCTGCCTTCGTCGGGGTCGCAAGTCGCGGCAATATGTCGGCTACGGCGCGCGCCGAAGGAGTGACGCCCGCGATCATCGGGCGACGTCTGGATGCGCTGGAAGAGCGCCTCGGCGTCAAATTGCTGTTGCGCACGACGCGACGGATTTCGCTGACCTTCGAAGGTGCGGCTTTTCTTGAAGACTGCCAGCGCATCCTGCGCGAACTGGCGGACGCTGAAGGCGCGGTGAGTTTGGGCGGAATTCGGCCCGGCGGCCACTTGAACATCTCGGCACCGGCCGGGTTCGGCCGGCGTCACGTCGCGCCGCTGCTGTCGCGCTTCATCGAAGACAACCCGGAGGTGACGGCGCGGCTGGATTTGTCCGACCGCATGGTCGATCTGCTAGACGAAAACGTGGATTGCGCGATACGCATTGGCGATCTGGCGGATTCGAGCCTGATAAGCATCCGTCTGGGCGAAATGCAGCGGGTGATCGTCGCCAGCCCGGCGTATATCGATAAGTTTGCCGTACCACCAGCGCCGAGTTTTCTGTCCGAGCACAATTGTTTGTCGCTACGTCAGCAACGCGGCTGGACGCTGCGTGTCGATGGCGAGGTAAAAGTGGTAAAGGTGGGCGGCAGCCTGGAGTGCAATGACGGCGCCGTGTTGCATGACTGGGCCTTGGCCGGCAAGGGGCTGGCCTGGCGCTCGTTGTGGGAAGTGGGCGCAGACATCGCGGCGGGGCGACTGGTCAGTGTGCTGGATGACTGCGCCGCTCCGCCGGTGGGCATCCACGCTGTGGTGGCGCAGCGGAGGCATCTGCCGCTGCGTGTCCGGCTGTTTATCGATTTGCTGAAAACCATCTGGCGCGACCCTGCGTACTGGCAGGCGGCGACGTAGGCCAAGGGCCGCAAATCAGGGCAGGGCCTGTTTGAGAAAGTCGTCCAGCGCGCGTACCCAATCGGCGCGGGCGAAGACAAAGCCTTCATTGTGTCCGCCTTCGATCTCCAGAATCCGCTTGGGTGGTCGCGCGGTTGCGAACAGCCGGCGGCCATGGGCGAAAGGAATGATGTCGTCGTTGCGGCTGTGGATCACCAGTAGCGGGCAGTCGACTTGCGTGAGGCGATCCAGCGTGTTGTAGCGGATACGAGCGAGCAGACGTACCGGTAGCAGCGGATAGAGTTCCGCGCCCATGTCGGGCACTGAACTGAACGTAGAGGCCAGCACCAGCGCGGCGGGACGGTGCTGCGTCGCGAGTTGTGCCGCAACGCCGCCGCCCAGCGATTCACCGAACAGCACAATGCGATTGGCGGGGAAGTCGAGCACTTTCGTGGCATGACGCCAGGCCGCTTCGGCATCAAGGTACGTACCTTCCTCCGACGGGCTGCCGCTGCTGCGACCGTAGCCACGATAGTCGATTATCAGCGTCGCCAGGCCAAGGGAATGGAACATGTTCAGATAGTCCAGGCGGTGAGCGATGTTTCCGGCGTTGCCGTGAAAAAACAGCACCAGGCCGTGCGCTTCGCGTGGCGCCGGTACCAGCCAGCCATCCAGGTTTTCGCCGTCACTTGTGGTCAGCTTCAGTGGCTTGAATGGCAGCCCGATGCTGGCGGGCGTTGCAGAGAAACCGCGATCGATCTCCGGCAGGAAAACCAGCGAAGACTGCCGGAAATAAACCAATGCGATCAGGCCCAGATAGACCAGAAGCGCGATCTGCAGCGCGGACCAGAGCAGGGACATGGGTTTTCGCGATTCTTCTGGGCGCATTTATCGGTCGGCCAGTGCGTTTTGTGTGCCTGGTTCGAGGCGTTGCGCGATGGCCTCGGCCAGAAAATCAAACACTGCACGAATAAGTTTGTTGGTGCGAATCTCGCGATGCACGACGAGCCAGACCGGCAAGGTTGGAATTTTCAGCGAGGGCACCACCGCAACGATGTCAGGATCGGCAGCCGCCACATAGTCGGCGGCAAAGCCAATGCCAAGACCGGCACGCACGGCCTCCCATTGCACGATCAGATCGTCGCTGCGCAGATCGAAGGCCTCTTGCGTGATCGGCGTTCCCAAGCGCGCGAATCCACGCAGGATATCTTCGTTCTGGTCATAGCCGACCAGTCGATGCTGCAGCAGGTCTTGCGGTTTGTCCGGCGTTCCATTTCGCCGCAAATAGTCGCGGCTGGCGTACGCACCAACGCCGACATTGCCGATGCGCCGTGCGATCAGGCTGGCCTGCTCTGGGCGCACCATGCGCACTGCAAGATCGGCTTCGCGCCGCAGCAGGTTGCTCACGGCGTTGCTGCTCACCAGTTCGACTTGTATGTGCGGCAATGCCTCCTGCATCGCGCGCAAAATTGGCGGCAGCATGTAGCATGCGACGGGTTGGCTGGCCGAGATACGCACCGTACCGGTTTCGCTGACCTTGGTGCCGGTGGCGAGGCGCGCCAGTTCGAGCGCGGAGGCCTCCATGGAGCGGGCGGCATCGGCCAGACGCAGTCCCACCGCCGTTGGTTTCAAACCGCGCCCGGTACGCTCGAACAGCACCAACCCGAGTTGCGATTCCAGTTCCGCGATATGTCGGCCGACGGTGGGTTGGCTGGTCTTGAGCTGGCGCGCGGCGCTGAGCAGGCTGCCTTGATTGAGCGCGGCGAGAAATGAGCGGGCCAGATCCCAACTGAAGCGGTCGGTGTTCATAGCGCTCTTGTTCCCATCTTTAAGATATTCAGTAATGTAATACAGAAGTTCAGATATATACAATTGTGTTTAGTGTGGCTGCCTTCTAGACTGGGTTTGCAGATTGACTTATTGAAGGAGGCCACTCATGAAAAATCAAGTATTGATTCTTGGCGCTGCCGGGCGTTTTGGGCTTGCGGCAGTACGTGCATTTTCTGCCGCCGGCTGGCAGGTCGTCGGACAGATCAGGCCCGCACGGGACCGCAGTACTCTGCCGGCGCCGGCTGGCGTGACCTGGTTGCCCCGCGAATTGGGCGATAGTCAGG
Source organism: Sulfuritalea sp. (assembly GCA_021738385.1). Taxonomy (GTDB): domain Bacteria; phylum Pseudomonadota; class Gammaproteobacteria; order Burkholderiales; family Rhodocyclaceae; genus Sulfuritalea. The sequence continues at coordinate 4,728 of JAIPCF010000160.1, forward strand.
GCTTGCGCACCGGCGCGGCCGGTTGCCAGGTGGTTGTTCACGCACTCAACCCGCCTTACACCAACCAGGCCTGGATCAGCGAAGCGCCACGCATGATGCAGGCGGCGATCGACATTGCAGCGGCGCTGGGTGCGACCCTGATGCTGCCGGGCAACGTCTACAACTTCGGCGAAAGTATGCCGGCCGAATTGTTCGAAGACACTGCGCAAACGGCGAGTCACGCAAAAGGGCAGGTGCGAATCGCGCTCGAACGTCAGCTTGCTGCGGCTGCTGATGCAGGAATGCTGCGCGCCATCGTGATCAGGGCCGGGAATTTTTTCGGTGCCGGGAACGGCTCGATGTTCGATCAGGCATTGGTCAAGGACTTGCCCAAGGGCAAGATCACAGTGCTCGGCGAGAAAGATGTTGCAACACCCTGGGCGTATCTGCCGGACCTGGCTGAAACCTTTGTACGACTGGCACAGCGTCGTGCACAGTTGCCGGCTTTCGAGGTGTTCCATTTTGCTGGGCATTGCCTGAATGACGAGGACTGGTGCGAAATGCTGGGCAAGGCTGCGCGCGAACGGGGGTGGCTGAATATCAGGACCGGTGGGCACAAGGCACTGAAAGTGAGTCGCTTTCCCTGGGGTTTGATTCGCTTGGGTGCGCCCTTCATTCCACTGTGGCTCTCCTTGCTAGACATGCGCTATCTCAACCAGCGGGCGCATCGTTTGAACAACGCCAAGCTGGTCGCGTTCTTGGGTAGCGAGCCGCAGATACCTCTGGCAAATGCTATCGCGGCAGC
>JAIPCF010000161.1 GCA_021738385.1 Sulfuritalea sp.
GAACCTCCACTGAGTACTACAGGGACAATCTGCGAATCAGGCATTCATGTAGCTCCGGTACCAATCGACGAAACGTTGCACGCCGTCGACCACCGATGTCGCGGGAGAGAAACCGGTAACGCGATTCAACTCGGTGGTATCGGCATGGGTTGCCGGCACGTCGCCATCCTGCAGCGGCAGAAAATTCTTGGTCGCGGTCTTGCCCAATGCCTGTTCCAGCGCCTCAATGTAGGCCATCAATTCGACCGGTTGGTGGTTGCCTATATTGAACACGCGATACGGCGCCCAACTGGAGGCCGGATCGGGCGTCTGTTTGTCGAAACCGGGACTGGCCTGCGGCGGGCGGTCGAGCACGCGGATCACGCCTTCGGCAATGTCATCGATGTAGGTGAAGTCGCGCCGCATCTTGCCGTGATTGAAGACATCGATGGGACGGTCTTCGAGGATGGCCTTGGCAAACAGGAACAAGGCCATGTCGGGTCGGCCCCACGGACCATACACGGTAAAGAAGCGCAGGCCGGTGGTCGGCAGATTGAACAAATGGCTGTAGGTATGCGCCATCAGTTCGTTGGCCTTCTTGGTCGCCGCATAGAGACTAACCGGATGATCGACGTTGTCGTGCTCCGAAAATGGCATCCGCTCGTTGCCACCGTAAATGCTGGAACTGCTGGCGTAGACGAAATGCTCGACACCAGTGTGGCGACAACCTTCAAGAATATTGACGAAGCCGACCACATTGCTGTCGACGTAGGCGTGCGGGTTCTGCAGCGAATAGCGCACACCGGCCTGTGCGGCGAGATTGATGACTCTTTGCGGGCGCTCGGCAGCAAACAGCGCCGCGATGCCCTCGCGGTTGGCAATGTCGAGACGTGCAAGCTTGAAATTCGGATTCGGTTCAAGCCGCGCCAAGCGCGCTTCCTTCAGGGCGACATCGTAGTAGTCGTTGAGGTTGTCGACACCGACGACTTCGTCGCCACGCGCCAGCAGGCGCTCGCAGACATGCATGCCGATAAATCCGGCAGCGCCGGTAAGCAGGACTTTCATTGGCTGTTTCGCTGAAAAGCCAGCATTTTCGCATACTTGGCAAAGCTGGCCGTGCAGCCTACAAGGATATGCACCAGCCCAGGAAGGCCGTCGAGCAGGCCCAGACGCAGGAAGTAGAACTTGACAAAGCGCAGCATGGGCGAGAGCAGCAAATGCCAGACGCTTGCCCGCCTGCCTTGCGCCAGCGCCGCTTTCGCAGCCAGGCTGCTGTAGCGATTTTGCTTGGCCAGATAGATTTCCAGCGACTCCGCCGAGTCATGCAGCAAATCCCCCTGCAACGTACCGACGTCGCCGCTGGTGACGACTTTCTCGTGCACCGGGTCGTCGGACCAGCACCCGGCGCGGCGATCGAATAAGCGCAAACTCCAGTCAGGATAGCCCTCGCCATGCTTCAGATAGCGGCCCATGAACCGGTTGCAGCGAGCGAAGCGATAAGCCACAAATCTCGGCGCTGGCGAGACGGCTCCAGCCAACGCCACTATGCTCTCACGCAGGCGTTCACTCACCCGCTCGTCAGCGTCGACACAAAGCACCCAATCATTGACGGCCTGCTCGACGGCGAATTGCTTCTGGGGCCCGAAGCCTCGCCAGTCGGCCTGAATGACGCGAGCGCCGCCGCGTTCCGCGATCGCAACGGTATCGTCTTCACTGGCTGAATCAACCACCAGAATTTCGTCGCAGAATTTCAAGCTCGCGAGGCAATCGGCAAGCTGCCCGGCGGCGTTCTTGGTGATCAGGACAGCGGATAAGGGCATACGGTAGTCTGGCCGGTGGCGGATATAATGGCAGGCGAGATGCATTTTACGGCGCAAGGCGCCCTCCCGCTCCTACCGATGCGCATTCTTCTCGTCAAAACATCCTCTCTCGGCGACGTGATTCACAACCTGCCGGTCGTCACCGATCTGCGCCAAAACTTCCCCGACGCAATGATCGATTGGGTTGTGGAGGAAGATTTCGCCGAAATTCCTCGTTTGCATCCGGAAGTGCGCCGCGTCATTCCTGTGGCGGTCAGGCGTTGGCGGCGCTCACTACCGAATCCATCGACATGGACCGAGGTTCGTTCTTTCAGGCGAACGCTACAAGCGGAACACTATGACCTGGTAATCGACACGCAAGGCCTGCTGAAAAGCGCTTTCATCGCTCGCATGGCCCACGGCAAACGCTGCGGCTACACAGCCTCGTCCGCGCGTGAGCCCGTCGCAGCACGCTTTTATGATGCTGTATTCGAGGTCTCGAAAGATCTGCATGCGGTTGAACGCAACCGCCGCTTGGCCGCAGCGGCCGCCGACTACCGCCTCTCATCCGCGCCCGACTACGGAGTCGCCGCTAGCTGCCCGCGAAGCGGAACCCAAAGTATGCATGACACGCCATCGCCGAGCTTTGGCGAATCGAGCGCCGTGCTATTGACCGCCACCTCGCGCGACGACAAGTTGTGGCCGGAGGAGTGCTGGATTGAAGCTGGCAGGGCCTTGCACCAAAAAGGGCTCGTATGCCTGCTGCCCTCAGGAAATTCAACCGAACGTCAGCGCGCGGCGCGGATCGCTCTGGCAATCCCCGACGCCGTTGCCTTGCCGTCTCTCAGCTTGACGGAACTCGCTCAACAGCTGGTCGGAGCCCGCATTGTGATCGGCGTCGATACCGGGCTGGCACATCTAGCCGCGGCGCTCGGGCGACCCACGCTGGCCTTGTTTTCCGCTTCAGATCCAGCGCTCACTGGCGTACTTGCCGAAACACCAGCCGTCAATCTCGGTACGCGCGGGCAGCCGCCGAGCGTCGACAATGTGCTAACAACCGCAGCGCGTTTTCTCTGATGGCCCGGTTTGCCTATACCTTGTTGATAGTCGCGCTATTGCCATGGGCGGTGCTTCATCTGCTTTGGCGAGCGCGCAAACAGCCTGAATACCTGCGTCACTGGAACGAGCGTTTCGCCTGGTATCCCAAGCCGACTCCAGAGCAATCACGATTACCGACGCTCTGGCTGCATGCCGTATCCGTGGGTGAAACCCGCGCCGCGCAACCGCTACTTTCGGCGCTGCGCCAGCACTATCCCAAACATCGGATTCTTTTCACCCATATGACACCCACCGGACGCGCCACTTCCGAAGCGCTGTTTGGCGACAGTGTCGAACGCATTTACCTGCCCTACGATACGCCCTGGGCGATGGCGAAGTTTCTTAGTTACTACCGGCCCACCCTGGGATTGATCCTTGAAACAGAATTGTGGCCGAATCTGATAGCCGCCTGCCTGGATGCGAAAGTACCTGTCTATTTGGTGAATGCGCGCTTGTCAGAACGCTCGGCCAGACGCTATGCACGCTTTGCCGCGCTGACTCGTGAAGCGTTGCAAGGCTTGAGCGCCATTGGCGCACAATCAAAAAGCGACGCGACCCGCCTGGAGGACCTTGGAGCACGAAAAGCGGTTGTTACTGGCAATGTCAAATTCGACATTGCCGCGCCCGCAGATCAACTTGATCTCGGAAAAGTGCTCAAGGCACGCTGCGGAGAACGATTGATTTGGCTCGCCGCCAGCACGCGCGAAGGTGAAGAAGCTCTGATACTCGACGCGTGGAAGTTGCACAGTGCAAAAGTCGGCTCTGGTGAGGCGGCGTTGCTGATTATCGTTCCACGCCATCCCCAGCGCTTTGATGAAGTGGCTCGTATCTCAGCAGCCCGCGACTTCAAAGTGCAAAGGCGTAGCGAAAACTCAAGCATTGCCGCAAGCACCGATGTGTTGATCGGCGACAGCATGGGTGAAATGTTTGCCTGGTATGCCTGCGCCGACCTCGCTTTTATCGGCGGCAGTCTGCTCGACTTCGGCAGCCAGAATCTGATCGAGGCGGCGGCCTGCGGCACACCCATCCTGATCGGCCCTTCAACCCGGAATTTTGCCGAGGCCGCCCGGGAAGCCGTCGCCTGCGGCGCGGCGCGGAACGTAATCGACGCCGACGAACTCGTGAGTCAGGTCAATGTATTGCTGTCGGATGCCAATGAACGGAAGCACATGGCTTTGGCTGGGCGCGGCTTTGCCAAGCGTCATCGCGGTGCAACGGCACGCACCATGGAAATGATTATTCCAGCAGCGCGTTAATCGCCGCGACGTCGTCCTCACCCAGACTGCCTGCGGCGGCCTTGAGTTTGAGCAGTGCGCCCAGCGTATCCAGCCGGGCCTTGGCCAGTTTTTGGCGGGTATCATAAAGCTGGCTTTGGGCGTTCAGCACGTCGATGTTGATGCGCACGCCGACGTCGTAGCCCAGTTTGTTCGAATCCAGCGCCGATTGCGACGACGTCAGCGCCGCCTCGTAAGCCTTCACCTGTGCCAAGCCGGAACTCACGCCCAGGTAGGCCTGGCGCGCATTGAGCGCTGCCGTGCGGCGTGCGTTTTCGAGATCGGCAGCCGCTTTTTCTTTCAAGGCGACGGCTTCCCGATCCTTCGAGACAATACCGCCACCCGCAAAAATCGGAATCGACAACTGCAGGCCGATGGTGCTTGTCTTGTTGTCGAAACCGCCCGTGGTGCCGCCGCCAGCGCCGGCGCGTCCATTTGTCGCCACCAGATCCAGCGTCGGGTAATGCCCGGCGCGCTGCTTCTCGATTTCGCGAGTGGCAATTTCAAACAAGGCGGAGTAGATCTGCACCGCCGAACTCTGGGTCTCGGCCATTTCCACCCATTTGTCGATATCTGCGGGTTGCGGACCAATCAGTTGCACGCCCGGTTTAAGCCGCTTCAGTCCTTCAGGCTCCTTGCCAATCACCGCACGCAAGGTTTGCTGTTTGACTGTCAGATCATTCAGCGCCGCTATTTCCTGGGCGCTGGTCAAGTCAAACCGAGCCTGTGCTTCGTGGCTGTCGGTAATCGTCGCGGTACCGACCTCGAAGTTGCGCTTCGCCGATTCAAGTTGTTCGGCAATCGCCGCCTTTTGCGTCTGCGCGGTCGCCAATGCATCCTGGGCCAGCAGCACATCAAAGTAGGCCTGTGCCGCGCGAACAATCAGTTCCTGCCTGGCCAGGCCAAATTGCGCCTCGGCCTGGGCAACGGCAAGTTCCGCCTGCGAATAGGCAACCCAATTCTGCCAGCGGAACAACGGCTGAGAAAGACTCAAGGTCCAGCCGTTGTTGTTGTACTTCGTGCTGGTCGAGGTCGCTCCGCTCACCCGTCGCGTCGTGTCAACCTCATTCCAGGTGGAGCTCGCACTCAGGCCGATGGTGGGCATCAGCCCGGTTTTTCCTTGTGGCAATTTCTCGCGCCCGGCATCAAGTGCCGCCCGTGCCGAAGCAAATTGTGCGTCATAAGCGACCGCATCGCGATACACCGTCAGCAGATCCGCGCCCTGGGCGCTTCCGACCAGCCCGCCAGCCGACAGAAAGCCAGCAATCATCAGGAAAAGTGCTTTTTGCATACGAACTCCGCGTTCCATTCAATGTTAATACGTTGGCATTGCCG
>JAIPCF010000028.1 GCA_021738385.1 Sulfuritalea sp.
CGAGTGAATCCAGAATCGGCACGGCGGCAATCGCAAACCCCACGCGCGCACCTGCCAGACCGAAGAACTTGCCCAGGGAGCGCAGCACGATGACATTGCGGGCGACATCAGTGCCGGCAACATCGGCAAGAGACGTCTCAGCTGGCTCGGCGTCTGCGAAAGCTTCGTCGACCACCAGCCAGCCCCCGCGTGTCTCCATCTGCCGCGCCATGTCGAGCAGTTGCGGGCGCGAAAAACGCTCGCCGGTCGGGTTGTTGGGATTGCCGAGTACCACGGCATCCGCGTCTCGTGCTGTCGCGGGCAACTCGGCCATGGAGCAGCGTCGCAGCTCATGCCCGGCCGCCTGCCAGGCCGCGGCGTATTCCCCGTAGCTGGGCTCCAGTACCGCAATCGCGCCGCAAGGCCGCAGGCGCGGTAAAAGCTGAATGGCGGCTTGTGAGCCGGGCAAAGGCAAAACCGCTTTGGCGCCATGGTAGCGGCAGGCAATTTCAGCCAAGCCGTCCTCGTCTTCCGGCAGCCGTTGCCAGACCGATGGCGCAATCGGTGGCACGGGATAGACGTAAGGTGAAATACCGGTGGACAAATCGGTCCAGTCTTCCAACGGTATGCCGTAGCGCGCTGCCGCAGCCATCAAACGCCCGCCGTGCTCAAGCACGGGAAGCCGCCACGGCCAGCAAGCCGGCACAAGCCAGCCACAACCACTGCCCACGCTCCACCAGTCCCAGCGCGGCACGAATATGCCCAATACTCGCCGTGTCGCCAGCGCCGACTTTGGGCCGCTGCTCCAGACGCCCGTGATAAATCGCCGCACCGCCCAAGCGCACGGACAGCGCGCCGGCGCCCGCCGCGAGCACCGGACCCGCATTGGGGCTGCTCCAGCTCGCAGCCTGTTGTCGCCAGCAGGAAAGTGCGGCGCGCGTATTTCCCAGCACCGCATAGGTCAAGGCCGTCAAGCGGGCGGGGATCAGATTCAGCAGATCATCAATTCGTGCTGCCGCCCAGCCAAAATACAAGCGCCGATCGTCGCGGTAGCCCCACATCGCATCGAGCGTATTGGCCAGACGAAACAGCACTGCGCCGGCGCCACCGGCAAGAAGAAACCAGAATAGCGTGCCAAATACGGCGTCGTTGCCGTTTTCCAGAATCGATTCCACCGCCGCTCGCGAGACACCCTCCTCGTCAAGTGCCGAGGTATTGCGAGACACCATCCAGCCCACATGGATACGCGCCGATTCCAGATCATTCGCGGCAAGATCGGCCGCCACGCGTTCGCCATGCTGGCTCAGGCTGCGAGCACCGAGCGCCAGATAGAGCAGGACCACATCGGCGACCCAGCCCCAGGCCTGATGCCCCAGCCAGACGGCGAGTGCTGCGAAGGGCATTACCAACAGCGTCCAACCTGCCAGTCCGCGCAGGCGATTCCCCAAAGAGTGACCCGGCGCGCCGGAACGCAGTCGGCTCTCGACCCAGTCAGCGCAGCGACCAAAACCAACCAGGGGATGAAAGTTACGCGGCTCACCCAGCCACCGGTCCAGAAATGTACCCGCCAGTGCCGCAGCGACATGCGACAGCTGCGGAAGCAACAGGGAAGGCGACAGCGGGGGCATGGGATAATCGGACAATGAAAGACATGGCATTTTAACGATGGGCGAAAACAAATCCCTTGCGGCCCGCGCCCTGATGGTTCAAGGCTGCACCTCGGATGCCGGCAAAACCACGCTGGTAGCGGCGCTGTGTCGAATACTAAAGCGGCGCGGTGTCCATGTCGCGCCATTCAAGCCGCAGAACATGGCACTGAATTCGGCGGTCACCGCCGACGGCGGCGAGATCGGCCGGGCCCAGGCACTGCAAGCGCTGGCGGCCGTCCTGCCGCCGCGTATCGATTTCAATCCGGTGCTGCTCAAACCCACCACCGACCAGCGCGCCCAGGTGATTATCCATGGCAAGGCACTGGATACCCTGAATGCGCGCGACTACCACGAGTACAAGCGCGTCGCCATGCAGGCAGTGATGGATAGTTGGCAGCGGCTCAGCGACGAATTCGACTGCGTGCTGGTGGAGGGCGCCGGAAGCCCGGCAGAAATCAATTTGCGCGACCGTGATATTGCCAACATGGGCTTTGCCGAAGCCGCCGACATACCGGTGATTCTCGTCGCGGACATTGACCGCGGCGGCGTCTTTGCGCATCTGGTGGGCACACTGGATTTGCTTTCGGAATCGGAGCAGGCTCGCATCAAGGGTTTCGTCATCAATCGTTTTCGCGGCGACATCGGCCTGCTTGAATCCGGCCTCGACTGGCTGGAGCAACGCACCGGCAAGCCGGTGCTGGGCGTGCTGCCCTATTTGCAAGGCCTGATGCTCGATGCAGAAGATGCCGTCGCCACCGAGACCATCGAGAAGACAAGCACCCGTCTCAAGGTGGTGGCTGTCGTATATCCGCGCTGCTCGAACCACAATGATCTCGACCCGCTGCGCCTGCACCCCGAAGTGGATTTTGATTGGGTTGGACCTGGGCAATCCATTCCCGACTGCGATCTGATCGTGCTGCCGGGTTCCAAAGCCGTGCAGGCCGATTTGCGCTGGCTGCGCGAGCAGGGTCACGAGGCGGCGATTCAGCGTCACCTGCGTTATGGCGGCAAGTTGATCGGCATCTGCGGCGGCTTTCAGATGCTGGGTCGCGAACTGCACGACAACCTGGGGCTGGAAGGCGCGCCCGGCAGTCGTCCCGGTCTCGGTCTGCTCGATTGCGAAACATCGCTGGAACCCGAAAAGCAGTTGCGCAATGTCACCGGCCAACTGCAGTTGCCGAACTCTCCGGCCATCAAAGGCTACGAAATTCATATGGGCGCGACATGCGGCGCCGCACTGAACCGGCCCGCCGTGATATTCGCCGACGGGCGCCAGGATGGTGCGCAATCGGCAGACGGTCAGATTTTTGCCAGCTATTGCCATGGCCTTTTCGACCATCCGCAAGCCCTCAGCGGTGTGCTGGCCTGGGCCGGAATGGCCTCACCATTGACGACAGATTTCGCGCTCCGACGCGAGGCCGATATCGAGCGACTCGCCGACGCGACAGAAGCGGCGCTTGATTGGGCCGTGCTCGACAAAATACTTGTTCCTGAGATTAAAACTGCGACAGACAAAGCAGCCAAGGCAAGCAAACCGATACCCATTGAGTTGTCATGACCAAAAAAACCCATATCCGGCCTGCCGACATTCGCGGCTATAGCCGTCTCGCGATTGACGCCACCATTGGCTTGACCGGTCTGGTCGAGACCATGCACCACAACATATCCCGAGCTCCCGTGCCCCTTGGTAAATACACCCAGGAACCCACACGTGGCATCACCGGCTTGGTCTACCGGACCATACAAGGCACGACACGGCTGGTCGGCAGCGGTATCGACTTGCTGCTGGGGCAACTGCTTCCGCTTCTCGACCGCGAACCGACGGACTCCTCAAGCCGGCGCGAAGCGGTGCTTGCTGCCCTCAATGGCGTTCTGGGCGATCATCTCGCCACCAGCGAAAACCCCCTGGCGATCCCGATGCAGTTGCGTCGCGATGGGCAAGCACTGAGCTTGAGCCCGCAAGAGCTTGCCACCAGGATTCCGGATGCCAACGGCAATATTCTGTTGCTGGCTCACGGGCTGTGCATGAATGACTTGCAGTGGCACCGAAACGGTCACGACCACGGCAAGATGCTGGCGAAAGAAGCCGGATCTACGCCGCTGTACCTGCACTACAACAGCGGCCTGCACGTATCGACCAATGGCCACGCCCTGGCCAACATGCTCGAAACCCTGCTATCCATCTGGCCCGTTCCGGTGGAAAAACTGGTGATCGTGGGCCACAGCATGGGAGGACTAGTCGCCCGCAGCGCCTGCCATTACGCCCAGCTCAAGCAGCATGACTGGTTGAAACATCTTCAACATATGGTATTTCTCGGTACCCCCCACCACGGCGCACCATTGGAGCGCGGCGGCAACTGGATAAATTTCATTCTCGAGCTTAGCCCCTACACCGCCGCACTGGCCCGTCTGGCGAAGGTCCGCAGTGCTGGAATTACTGATCTTCGCCATGGCAGCGTCCTTGACGAGGACTGGTTGCATGGCGATCGCTTCGCCCACAAGAAGAAGCACAAGCGCGTTCCGCTACCGGAAAACGTCGAGTGCTATGCCTTGGGCGTTACGCTGGCAAAAACGCCGGGCAATCCAGGCGAATCGCTATTGGGCGACGGGCTGGTGCCTTTGCGTAGCGCCCTCGGTCAGCATGCCAACAAGAATCTCGATCTGAAAATTCCTGTTTCGCATCAGTGGTCGGGGTTTGGAATGAACCACATGGATCTGCTGGATAACGAAGGAGTTTCAAAACAATTGAAGAAATGGCTGGGCTGATTTGGAATGAAGCACGGATAGAACTCAAAATCGCACCCAACATCGGCTTGATGTTGTGATTACAATAGAAAAAACTTCTGGAGACATTCATCATGGAAAAGATCTGGCTTAGTAGCTATCAGGCAGGTGTACCCGCTGAAATCGATATCAACGAATTTCGCTCCATTGGCGATCTCTTCGATAAAAGCGTACAGAAATATGGCCCACGCAAGGCCTATATCAACATGGACAAGGCGATTACCTACACCGAACTGGAACACCAGTCGGCGGCCTTTGGCGCCTACTGCCAGTCCGTGTTGAAATTGCAGAAAGGCGCCCGCATCGCGCTGATGATGCCCAACCTGCTGCAGTACCCGATCTGCCTCTATGGCGCCTTGCGCGCTGGCTACACGGTGGTGAACTGCAATCCGCTTTATACCGAGCGCGAGCTTGAACATCAACTCAAGGACTCGGGGGCCGAGGCGATCGTCATCGTCGAGAACTTTGCCAGCGTACTGGACAAGGTCATTGCCCGAACCCCGGTCAAGCATGTGCTGGTGACACAACTGGGCGACATGCTGGACTTCCCGAAGCGCATGATCGTCAACGTGGTGGTCAAGCACGTCAAGAAAATGGTCCCGGCGTGGAATCTGCCGAACGCCATCGAACTGCGCGACGCATTGATCGAGGGTGGCCGCCACCCCCTGCAGGCAGTCGAGACAGGCCATGACGATCTCGCCTTCCTGCAGTACACCGGTGGCACCACTGGCGTATCCAAAGGTGCGATGCTGACTCACCGCAACATCATCGCCAATCTGCAGCAGGCCCACGCATGGATCAGGTCCTCACTGCGCGACGATGAGCTCATCATCACCGCTTTGCCGCTTTATCATATCTTCGCACTGACCGCGAATTGCCTGACTTTTTTCAAAATCGGCGCCACCAATCTGCTGATCACCAATCCGCGCGACATTCCCGGTTTCATCAAGGAAATCGGCAAATATCCGTTCTCGACGATTACGGGCGTCAATACACTGTTCAACGCCATGATCAACAACCCGGATTTCGCCAAGATCGACTTGAGCAAACTGCATCTGACGCTGGGTGGCGGCATGGCAGTACAGCGCGCAGTGGCCGAGCGCTGGAAACAGATTACCGGCGTGACACTGATTGAAGCCTATGGCCTTACCGAAACTTCACCTGCGGCCACCATGAATCCACTCGACATTCCCGAATACAACGGCTGCATTGGCGTACCCATATCATCGACCGAAGTCGTGATTCGCGACGATGACGGCAAGGATCTGCCGCTGGGCGAGCCTGGCGAATTATGTATTCGCGGACCGCAAGTAATGAAAGGCTACTGGAATCGCCCCGAGGAAACCGCCAAGGTCATCATGGCCGACGGTTTTCTGCGCACCGGCGACGTGGCGGTGATGGACAGCAAGGGCTTCGTCAAGATTGTCGATCGCAAGAAAGACATGATTCTGGTCTCCGGCTTCAATGTCTATCCGAACGAGATCGAAGACGTGCTCGCCATGCATCCAGGGGTGCTGGAATCCGCAGCCGTCGGCGTGCCGGATGAAAAAACCGGCGAAGCCATCAAGATATTCGTGGTCAAGAAAGATCCGGATCTGACCGAAGCCTCGATTATCGAACACTGCCGCAAACAACTCACCGGCTATAAAGTTCCGCGACAGATTGCTTTCCGCACCGAACTGCCAAAGACAAACGTTGGCAAGATTCTGCGCCGCGAGCTTCGCGACAAGTAACCCTGGCGCCAGTCAGCAAAGCGACTTTCACCACGCGCGAAGCGGAGATACGGAATTGAGCGAAATACTGATTTGCCGTCCGCACGGCACGACACTCAAACGCGCCCGCAAGGGCGCCGAGCACATTGCTGAAGAACTCGGTGAGGAATTTGGCCTCGACCACGAATGGGACGGCAACACCCTGCGCTTTCAGCGCATGGGTGTCACCGGACATATCGACGTGAGCAAAAAGGAAGTCGAGATTTACGTCAAGCTCGGCTTTCTGCTCATCGCACTGCGCCCGCGCATTGAGCAGGAAATCAACCGTTTCTGCGACGAGAATTTCGGGCCGGTAGCTTAGTTTTCGCTGCCATTCGGAACTCGTGATTGGGATACACGCAACCTGTTACGGTGCGGTACCTATCCGGTCATTGGGGTTTAAACCTGACCTCAGTCGTGTCCGCTTAGTGCCCTTATGTGCAACTCCACATAAGGGCACATTTGAGTCGTGACCGCTTCAGCAACTTTCATGGACATGACACGTAGTCTCCTGCGCCTCTGCAAGCGCATCGAATATCAGTGACAACTTCGGACAATCAGGTCTATTTGAGGCGCCTGATCAGGCTCGACGTGTCCCATCGATTGCCGCCCATGGCCTGGATGTCGGCATAGAACTGGTCAACCAGCGCCGTCACCGGCAGGCGCGCACCGTTGCGTTTGGCTTCGTCGAGAACCAGGCCAAGGTCTTTGCGCATCCAGTCGACGGCAAAGCCGAAGTCGAACTTGTCGGCAACCATGGTGCTACCGCGATTGTCCATTTGCCAACTCTGCGCGGCGCCTTTGCCAATCACATCCAGTACCTGACTCATATCGAGCCCAGCCTTTTGACCAAAGGCGATGGCTTCGGAAAGTCCTTGCACCAGGCCGGCAATGGCAACCTGGTTGACCATCTTTGCCAGTTGCCCGGAACCGCTTTCGCCCAGACGTGTGAAAGCGCGCGCGAACGCCATGGCGACGGGTTTGGCAATGTCGAAAGCCGCCTGATCGCCGCCGCACATCACCGTCAACAAACCGTTTTGCGCGCCGGCCTGACCGCCGGATACCGGGGCATCGACAAATTGAAGCCCTTTTTCGATAGCGATCGCATACAGTTCGCGGGCCACGTTGGCCGAGGCCGTGGTGTGGTCCACCAAAAGAGTTCCCGGCTTCATGCCGCTGAAGGCACCATCTGCGCCGAGTACGATGGCGCGTAAATCGTCATCGTTGCCAACGCAGCAAAACACGATGTCGGCGTCTCTGGCGGCCAGCGCCGGTGTCGGCGCCGAGGCGCCGCCGAATTCGGCGACCCAGGCGGCTGCTTTCGCCGCGCTGCGGTTGTACACCGTGACATGATGTCCGGCCAGCGCCAGATGCCCGGCCATGGGAAAGCCCATGACGCCAAGGCCCAGAAAAGCGGTTCGACAGGGGGTAGCCGGTTCGTAGGTTTTAGCGTTGGTCGAGGACATGATCGTTTCCTGAATGTTGAAGGATGAGTTTCAAATTGTAGCGTCGGCAGGGGCGAACTGCGCGAGGCCATTCCCGAATGACCAATTCTCGCGCGCCGACTCCACCAGGCTGATGACGACGTCGCTGGCGCTAATGCCTGCGCCTGCTTCAATCCGGCTCGCGATGCCGGCATACAGCGCACGTTTCATGTCCGCTGTTCTCCCGGGTGCGCAAGTAATTTGTATGAACACCACCTGTTCCGAATGCCGGATCCCGAGAAACTCGGGCGCGCAGACCAGATCTGCCGTTGCATCACGGGCAATGATCTGAAATCGATCGTCGAGCGGGACGTTGAAGGTTTCCACCATGGCCTGGTGAATGGACTCAGAAATGAATTCGGTGGCTTGCGGTGTTATGGATGATAGGGGTTGGAGTGATTTGAAAACTGAAATCACTCCAACCCATATTGTTTGTGCGAGCCGTGGAAACGCAGAGCAGGGCCCTCAATGAGCGCGACGTGAAGCGCCCATCCGCTGTCCGCTTCTGGCCCATCTGCGGCTTCCAACTTAGCCGCGACTCGCAACCCTATGACATAGTGCGCTGCACCGAAGATTTTCAATCAAGAATTCCGGATGACCGAATTCTCTTCCGACTCATTTGGCGTTTCTGGCTCGCACAATGGGTGGCACGTACTTGACGGAAAACTTCCAGCCGTCGCCGGTATCGCTCAGGAGCAGCGTTTTCGAATGCGCTCCTTCTTCAAATACCGGCTCGGTGCCGATCAGTTCGACCGCACCGATTCCCTTGATCACGCACGCACCCGGCAGTGTGGCAAACACGGATTCAGCCGCCACCAACAGGAAATGCCCTTCCCGCGATTCGGAACAGGACACGCCTCTCGGGATCGAACCGGGATCTCTTCTCCAGGCATCGCGCAAGGATTCAAGCGCCAGACTCAGTTCCTCGGTGACATTGACGGCAAGAACGACTTCACGCGACTTCACATGACTCATGCGGGCTTCCCTGCCTTTCCTCGTTGATCGCGGCAGACCCATGCCGAAAAGCAAATGCTACTTGGAAAAGACTGAAGCTCCAATGCAACCAAGGTAGCGCCCATCGGGATTGGCAGCGGGACCGACATGCGATGCCCGTCCGTAGCGGATATTTTCCAGGATCCTGGCGACTTGCCTCGCCGTCTTACCATCGCCGAGTTTTGTCGCGCGCCTTTGAAAATGCCCGCGGCTGCGTCAGATCGATGTCGTGAGTTGCACCAGCCAATCGGGCGCCGAGTCCAGTACCCATCCTTCAAATAACTTGTCACTGCCGGTCAGGATCGCGATGCCCAAGGCGAGCATCACGCCGCCCAGAATTTGCTTGCCCAGTTTGCCGACACTCAGCAGCCTGCCACGCATGCGCAGCATGGCTTCGCGCGACGCCATGCCCAGCAGCATCAGCGGCAGGCCCGCGCCCAGACCGAAGATCGCCATCACGATTGCCACCTGCGTGAGGCTTTCGCCCTGACTGGCCAGTGTCACTGCGGCACCCAGGGTGGGGCCGACGCAGGGACTCCAGACGATACCGAGCAACACACCGAGGGCGAACTGCCCGCCGAGTCCGTCGAGCGTCATCCGCGACAGCAATACCTGGCCGGCACCCGAGACACCCGATGTGGCGACGGCAAATCGCTGCTGTAGCTGTGCAGACAAAAGGACCACGCCTACGCCGATGAGAAGCACCGCGGCTATGTTGCGAAACAACACCTGGTCGATACCCAGGGCCACTCCCACGCTGGCGATGAACACACCAAGAATGGTGAATGACAACATCAACCCACCCGCCAGCGCGAGGGGTCCGAAGCGATGGGCCGCCACCGCAGTGCCCAGTAAAATCGGCAGCAGTGGCAGTACACAGGGCGACAGCGTTGATAGACCGCCGGCGACGAAGGAAAGCCCGTAGGCGCTAAGCCCAAAATCCACTCTGCAGTCCTCAGATCGCCTTGCGCAGCAGCGCGGCAATACCTTCCTGTCGCGTATCGCCGATGGAGCGGCCGACTTCCTTGCCACCCTTGAACACGATCAGCGTACTCTGGGTGCTGGCCCTGAAACGTCTCACGGCATCTTTCTGGTCATCAAAATCCACGCGAAAAGCCGTGATGCTCTTGAGTTCAGACGATTTCAGCAAATCGGAGATTATCGGCGCCTGAGCCCGGCACGTGGGACACCAGTCGGCGTGGATGGCTACCAGAATCGGCTTGCCCTGCTTGTTCAGGGCATCGAACTGAACCGCGTCGAATGGCGTGTCGGCGGCAAGACTGGTACCGGCGGAGAGAAAAGACAGAAGAAATACAAAGGCGCGCAATGGTTTGAACATGATCTACTCCAAGGTTCGAGAATTCAGGCCATAGGTCGTCAGCGGGACCGGTTTCCTTACAGCCGGACACAAGCTCCTTGCAACTTATCCACGATGTCGTCGCGGTTGATTCCTTGCATTTCGGCGCCACTGTAAGAAACTCCCACCGGAGCCGACAGTGTTTGTCATCAATCGGCGCATGCTGAAGCTATAGTCTGCAGTCAGGCTTTTCGTGCGCTATCCAACTTTCAGGGGACTGCCGTGTCAACATTTGATTTTCAATTATTCGTCATCGGTGGCGGATCGGGCGGCGTACGCGCGGCCCGAATTGCAGCGGGGTTCGGCGCTCGCGTAGCAATCGTGGAGAGTTTTCGTTACGGCGGCACCTGCGTCATTCGCGGTTGCGTACCCAAGAAGCTGCTGGTGCATGCGGCACATTTCTCGGCCGATTTCGCGGATGCTGAAGGCTTTGGCTGGACCGTACCGCCCGCGACTTTCTCATGGCCGAAGCTGATCCAGGGCAAGAATGATCAAATCGGCAAACTCAGCGGCATGTACGAAAGCAATCTGGACCGTTCCGGTGTCAGCGTGCTTCACGGTTTGGCGCGCCTTATTGATCCGCACACGATTGAAGTCGACGGCAAACGTTTCAGCGCCGAACACATTCTGATCGCCACCGGCGGCACCCCCTTCCTGCCGGAGATTCCCGGCGTCGAACACGTAATCACCTCCAACGAAGTTTTCGACCTGCCACAATTGCCGAAACGGGTATTGATCGTCGGCGGCGGCTACATCGCGGTCGAGTTCGCCGGCATCTTCAATGGACTGGGTGCCGAGGTCACCATTGCCTACCGTGGCGAGCAGATTCTGCGCGGCTTCGATGACGACCTGCGCCAGTACCTGCATGACGAGATGATCGAGAACGGCATTCGTATCCAACTGCACAGTCAGGTCAGCCGAATTGAGCGGCAGGCCGACGGCGCATTGAATGTTTCTTTTGTTGAAGAGAGCAGTGACAACAAGACGGTTGACTGCGTTTTGTACGCCACCGGCCGGATACCCAGCATCGAAGGGCTTGGACTGGCGGAAATCGGCGTGGCGCTGGATCCGAAAGGCGGCGTGAAGGTGGACGCCTTCGGTCGCACCAATATTCCAAACATTTTTGCTGTCGGAGACGTTACCAATCGAATTGCCCTGACGCCCGTGGCGATTCGCGAGGGCGCCGCGGTGGCAGCCACCCTGTTCGGCCCGGCACAGACAGCAGCCGATCTCACCACGGTACCCTCCGCCGTGTTCAGCCAACCGCCGATCGGCACGGTCGGCATGAGCGAAACCGAGGCGCTGAAACATTGCAAGGAGATCGATATCTACCGCGCAAACTTTCGCTCTCTGCGACATTCCCTGACGGCGCGTAAGGAGCGAACCTTTCTAAAATTGATCGTCGAAACCGCCAGCCAGAGAGTGCTGGGCGCACACATGATCGGCGCCGACGCAGCGGAGATCATTCAGGGCGTAGCCATTGCCATACGCATGGGCGCGACCAAATCGGATTTCGACGCAACTGTGGCCATTCACCCCACATCGGCCGAAGAGTTTGTTACCCTAAAGGAAAAGACCACACGACAACGGCATGACTGACACATTTATCGCTGAAACACCGCTTGCCGATACCCGGGAAATCATTGCCGGACTGGTTCACCCGATTGCGCATATCGCTCCCAAGTATTTTTACGATGCGCGGGGCTCGATGTTGTTTGAGGAAATCACCGAGCTCCCCGAGTACTACCCGACGCGCACAGAGCGAGCGATCATGAGCGAGCATGGTGCAAAGATCGCGCAAAAAGTCGGCGCTGGCGGTACGGTGATCGAACTGGGTGCGGGCAGTTGCGAGAAGGCGCGCGCGTTGTGCGAGCTGGTTCAGCCCGCACATTTTGTGGCAGTCGATATTTCGGCCGAGTTTTTGCACGAGGCGGCGGATGGATTGCGCAGTGCCTGTCCCGCACTTGATGTGCGAGTGGTTGCGGCGGATCTGACGGCAGAAATGCCGATGCCTGCCGATCTGCCCCGACAAAAGCGCCTGGTGTACTACCCCGGCTCGTCGATCGGGAACTTCAATTTTCCAGAAGCACTGAATCTGCTGGAACGCTGTCGGCATCTGATCGATGACGACGGTGCGCTGTTGATTGGCGTCGATCTGGTCAAGGATGTGGCGGTGCTCGAAGCCGCCTACGACGACGCCGCAGGTGTGACTGCTGCATTCAATCTGAATGTGCTGAGCCACGTCAATAGCTTGATCGGCAGTGATTTCGACCTCGATCAGTGGCGACACAGGGCGCTGTTCAACGCTGTCGACTCGCGCATTGAAATGTATCTGGAGGCGCGCACCAAAATCCGGGTGAGCTGGCCTGGTGCGCAGCGCGACTTTGAGCAGGGCGAACGCATCCACACCGAGAACAGCCACAAGTATCGCGTCGATGACTTCACCGATCTGCTGAATCGCGCCGGCTTTCGTCATGCCGATATCTGGTGTGATTCGCGCCACTGGTTCGCCTGTGTCCTCGCCCGCCCCTGATCCGATAGTCTTTGAAACGCCCGCCATGAATCCTCCGACACGTTCAGACCGTTACCGCGAGGTCCGCGAGCAAAGTCTGGCACTGGCAGCCCCTCTGTCCGCCGAGGACAGCTGCGTACAGTCGATGCCTGATGCCAGCCCCGCGAAGTGGGCACCTGGAACACACCACGTGGTTTTTTAGACTTTCGTACTCGAACGCTGGGAGAAAGACTTCCAGCCCTTTGAAACGGCATTTCGCGTGCTGTACAACTCCTACTACAACGCCGTGGGCGACAGACATCCGCTACCGCAACGCGGCCTGCTGACGCGGCCCAGCCTTGAGTCAGTGCCGGCCTTTCGCGCCGACGTGGATGATCGCATGCAAAAACTGTTGAGCAGAAACACCACGGAATTCGGAGAACTGGTGATACTCGGTTTGCATCACGAACAGCAACATCAGGAGTTGCTGCTGACGGATATCAAGCATCTGTTTTCCTGCAGCCCCTTGTCTCCGGTTTATCGTGAAGTGGAGCCCGCCAAGGGCCAGGCTCCGGCGCTTTCCTGGCAAAACTACGCCAGCGGACTGACCGAGATTGGGCACCAAGGAAACGACTTCTGCTATGACAACGAAACGCCGCGTCACAATGTCTTTCTGCCTGGCTTTCAACTTGCATCACGACTGATCAGCAATGCTGAATTTCAGGTTTTCATCGACGGTGGAGGTTATACCGATCCGGCTTACTGGCTGGCTGAATGATGGGACTGGTCTCTTGCGCAGGAGCGCAAACATCCGTTCTACTGGCGCCGGGAAGAATCCGGCTGGCAGTTTTCCGGCATACGCCTGGCCCGTGATCTCTAGGCGTCGGCTGTCTCGACGATGCGGACACCGCGCCAGAACGCCACATAGCCGCGAATGTTCTCGGCAGCCGGCTTGGTGATCGGGTAATACCAGGCACTGTCAGGGTTGACCTGATCGCCGACGACAATGTCGTAATAGCTCGCTTCGCCTTTCCATGGGCAGATGGTGTGCGTCTCGCTGGGTCGAAAGTACTCCATGTTGAGCGACTCCCGCGGGAAGTACTGATTGCCTTCAACGGTTTCAAAATGCTCGGTTTGAGCGATCACGGCATCGTTCCATATGGCTTTGATCATCGGGGTCTCCTGGTTGTCGAGGCATAACCACCTCATTGGGTATAGACATGAGCGATATGAAATGGTCTTGTCGCGGGAAAATTTCTAACAGCATCAATACTCAATAGCTTTGGGTGTAAGGAAGTACAGAACCTGCCGACTATTGTGACAGCAAGCGTCGGAAGCATGCCTGCCACTAATCCTTATTGAATCAGGAGAACCCATGAACACAACTCTGACAACTGCCTCACTCGCCCTCGCGCTGGGCGCGGCTCTGAGTATTGCTGCCGCACCGGTTGCTGCCGCCGAGAAGTCAATGACTACCGAAAAGGAAAAATGCTACGGCGTCGCGCTAAAGGGAAAAAACGACTGCAAGGCCGGCGCCGGAACGTCGTGCGCAGGCACCTCCAAGATTGACCATCAGGGTAATGCCTGGTCCTTCGTGCCCAAAGGCAGCTGCGGCAAGACGGCTTCAAAGACCTCACCGACTGGATTCGGTCAGACCAAGGAATTCAAGGAAAAAAGTGCCTGATATCCCGGCAACATTTGAAAGGAATTTGGCATGAGTGAAAACAGTACTTCCACAACAACATTGGACACGACTTCCATGCCGGTGCGCATGATTCGGAACGTGATCGACCTGCTGACTCATATTCCCGATTCCCTGATTGCTTTTGTCGGCCGTTTTTCGGTTGCGGCGATATTCTGGAAATCCGGCCAGACAAAAGTTCAGGGCTTTGCCATCGACATAATCAATGGCGAGTTTCAGTTTGGCATCCCAAGACTTTCAGATTCGGTTGTTGATCTGTTTCGGGATGAATACCGGCTACCACTGGTGCCACCTGAACTCGCAGCACCCGCCGCCGCCTTCGCAGAGCATCTGTTTCCGTTGCTGATACTGGTTGGGCTGGCCACACGATTTTCCGCACTTGCCTTGCTGGTGATGACCATGACGATTCAACTTCTGGTCTATCCTGACGCCTATCCGACTCACGGCGTTTGGGCAACCGTGTTGATATTCCTTATCGCCCGAGGCCCAGGCAAGCTGTCACTGGACCACCTGATTGGACGGCGCTTTGGGTGAACTCACAACCGACTGCGGAATACTGTCACTACTTGTCGAAAAGATCACCCGATCGGGATTGCCCGCAATCATGATCAAGGATGGAATCTGATGTTCGGTTCAATGTCCATTCGTGCCCGACTGGTGCTGTCCTTCTCAGTGCTGCTGGGTTTGTTGTTTGCGGTAACGGCCGTCTCGTTGCAGCGCTCTGACGAACTGACAGGCAAAACCCAGGAGATAGTTGACTATCAGGCCCATCGGGTCTTTCTCGCCCAGCGAGCCAATCGGCATGCCCAGGCAGCGGCGATTTACTTGCTCAATTTGCTGCAAACACCGGATCGGGAAAAACGTGTCCCGCTCTATGCCGCCATGGATGCGGAAATTGCGGCTTCCGATGAAGCTGTCAGCGAGCTCGGCAAGACCATGCTGCCGCCGGACATTCAGACCGACATTGAACGCGTTGCCGACTTGCGCCAGCGCTACGGCGCCCTGTTTCAGGAAACCGTCGAACTGATCGAACTTGAAGGCCCGGAAAAGGCGCGTGGACACTTTGAAGACAGAACGCAAAAGGTACTTAATACCTTGCTCTTTGAAACTCTCGCGCTGGAAAACCATCTGCAACAGTTGATGCAATCAGAGTTGGAAGGCCTCAGGCAGTCCGCCGCCAACGCCCGACTGCTAGCGATCTTCCTGGCACTAAGCGCACTGGCCACCGGAGGCATTCTCGCCTGGGCCATTGCCCGCAGTATTGTCAAACCGGTACAGGAGGCTGTCGCGGTAGCCGAGTCAATCGCCAGCGGTGATTACAAAAAGGACGTGCCGCAAGGCAGGCAAGATGAAATTGGCGCCTTGCTGCGTTCGCTGACCATCATGCGCGACAGCATTGCAAGTCGCGAGGACAGCATTTTGCGCCTGGCCTACGTCGATACCCTGACCAATCTGCCGAATCGCACGCGCTTTCTCGAGATCCTTGGTGCATTGCCTGCAGCGAGCAGTGGCGCCCTGGTAATTTTGGGTATCGACCGCTTCGCGCCGATCAACAACGCCCTTGGCCATGCCGTCGGCGACCGCTTGTTGTGCGAGATCGCCGGGCGTCTCAAGCATGCGACAGACGAGTCGGCAATAGTGGCACGCCTATGGGGCGACCAGTTTGCACTGCTGCTTGATGGCGCCGACAAAACTGCGGTGGCGGAATTGGTTCGGCAGATTCTTTTGGAATTGCGTGCCCCGATGATCGTCGATGGGCAGCACCTTGACGTCGACGCCAGCTTCGGTGTCGCCTTGTATCCGCAGGACGGAACGAGCGCGGCTCGCTTGCTGCGCCGGGCCGACTTGGCCATGATCAACGCCAAACGACGGCATGACAGCGTCGCCTTTGGTTCCGACCTTGATGCCGAGCCCGCCCATGAACAACTCTCATTGATCGGTGAGATGCGAGAAGCCCTGGCGCGCCGCGAGTTCGTGGTGTACTACCAACCCAAACTGAATCTGGCAAAGAACCGTATTACCAGCGCCGAAGCCTTGATTCGCTGGCAGCATCCGGAAAAAGGCATGATCCCGCCGATGCGCTTTATCCCCTTCGCCGAGCAAACCGGATTCATCCGCGAGATCACACCCTGGGTACTCGAGGATGTCATCCAGCAAGCTGCGCAATGGCAACGTTCGGGAATGGACATCGTGACATCAGTCAATCTTTCGACACATGATTTGCTGAATCACGATCTGGTAGCGCAGGTACTGGCGCTGCTGAAAGACTCGGGCCTGCCCGCCAGCCAACTGTGTCTGGAGATAACCGAAAGCGCCCTGATGGACGAACCGGAACTGGCGCTCAAACATCTGGACGAACTGGCCGCTCACGGTATCAAGCTCTCGATTGACGACTACGGCACCGGGCAGGCCTCATTGGCCTACGTCAAGACCCTGCCCGTCAACGAGTTAAAAATCGACCGTGCCTTCATTACCGGGATCGATGCAACACCGAAGAACGCCGCGATCGTTCGCTCGACGATTCTCCTGTGCCGTGAACTGGGACTCTCGGTGGTTGCCGAAGGTGCCGAAACCCCCGCCGAACTCGCCTGGCTGGGGAGCAACGGATGCGATGTGGTGCAGGGCTATGGCGTGGCCAAACCGATGGCCCTGCCGGACTTTCTCACCTGGGTGCGCGAGTTCAACAGAATAGCCGTATCACCAACGCCGACTTTTTGAGACGACGGAATCCCGCTCAACGCAGCGAAGAATCCGAGCGTGGCGAATCAAGCCTTCAGGGAATTGATCAGTTCGACGTACCGTGTCATGGCATCGTCGCTGCCGGTACCTTTGATCGCGGCCCAGGCATCGTACTTGGCTCTACCAATCATGTCGGTAAAGCCCGGACGTTTACCCTCGACATCACCATCCGTGCCCTGTTTGTACAGCGCATAAAGCTGTAACAGGACATCGTTTGAAGGCCGTTCCGGCAATTTCTTGGAGTCGGCCACCGCTGCTTCAAATTGGGTTTTCAGATCGCTCATGTCATCTTCCGTGGCTACAAACAATTTGTGGGCACCATGATTTGGCTTGGACTATTATATGCGGTCAAATTCGAGGACACGCACAATGCTCCGACGAGAAAGAATGTCAGCGGTCGATACGGCCTGGCTGCGAATGGATCGCCCGACGAACCTGATGATGATCGTCGGCGTCATGGTGTTCAAACAAAAGATGGACTTTGCCCGGTTGCGCAATACGATCGACGCGCGCCTGGTCGGACGTTATCGCCGTTTTCGTCAATGTGCCATTCAGGAAGTCACCGGCGCTTTTTGGCAGGACGATCCCGATTTCGATCTCGATGCACACCTGAAACGCCGGGCGCTGCCGGCCAAAGCCGGCAAGAAGGAATTGCAGGCGCTGGCCGGAGAGCTTGCCGTGCAGCCGCTTAATCCGGGCAAGCCGCTTTGGCGCTTTGACCTGATCGAGAACTATGATGGCGGTTCGGCGATGGTCGTGCGCATCCACCACAGTATCGCGGATGGCATTGCATTGGTGGGCGTCATCCTTTCAATGACCGACACTTCGCCCAACGCTCCGGCGCAAAAAAAGGTCGCTCCGGGAAAGGAAGAAACAGAGACCGAGGACTTGCCCGAAGAAGGCCTGCTCGAAACGCTCTCCCAGACAATCAACTCGGCGCTCAGCATGGGCACCGAGTTGGGAGGCAAAGCATTGGATCTGGCCTCGGACCGGGATCGCCTGACAACCTATGGCATGCATGGCGTTGGACTATTGACCGAACTCGCCAAACTACTCGCCATGCCCGTCGATTCGCCGACCAGTCTCAAAGGCAAGACCAGCACGGTAAAACGTGTTGCTTGGTCCGATCCGATCCCGCTGGCAGAGGTAAAAGCCTTGGGCAAGGCGCTCGGCTGCTCGGTCAATGACATCTTGCTCTCCGCAGTGGCGGGCGCCTTCCGTGCCTACTTTCTGCAGAAGGGTGAATCGGTTCGCGACGTAGGCGTTCGCGCCATGATTCCAGTCAACTTACGCTCAGCCAAGCACGAAGGCACGCTGGGCAATCGTTTCGGCCTCGGCACATTGCTGCTACCCCTGCATGAAGGCAATCCTTTTGCGCGACTCTTCATCGTGCGAGAACGCATGAATGAACTCAAGGGCTCATATCAGCCGCCGCTAACCCTGGGCATACTCGCCGCAGTCGGCGTCGCGCCGAAGATTGTGCAGCAACAGTTCCTGGATATCCTGGCCGCCAAGGCCAGCACCGTAATGACCAACGTGCCGGGACCCAAACAACCGCTTTATCTGGCCGGATCACGGCTTGATCAGTGCATGTTCTGGGTGCCGCAGTCAGGTGACATCGGGATTGGCGTATCGATCTTGAGTTACAACGACAACGTTCAGTTCAGCCTGATCACCGACCGCCACTTTGTTCCCGACCCGGAAACCATCGCCCCGCTATTTGCCGTTGAATTCGAGAAAATGGTGCTGGCTTTGCTGATGCTCGAATGGGATACCCAGTTTGATCCGGCCTTGGTCGAGCAGGCACTTTTCGGCACGGAGCTGCTGACGCCGCTCAGTGCCGGGAAAGCTTCGAAATCCGCTGCAGGTAAGCGTAGAGGAAGTCGACCAAGGACGAAGGCAGCCAGCAAGACTGCGCCGACATCCCATCCCATGCCTGCTACGGCCAAAGCGCCGCCTCCTGAAGTCGTGGCGCCGGTCAGAGTACCGAAACGCTTTCGCAAACTGGCCTGAGGCTCAGTCCTCAAGTTCCGATTTTGCGAGTTCGACATCGAGGCGCTCCATGGCGTCGACCGGCGTTGCCGCCGCCGCCTTTTCGTAGAGTTTGACCGCTTCGTTCATCTTCTTGTCGCCGAACAGCATGACCAGCGCATTGGCGTATTCGATGCAACCGATCGCTGAGTCCGGCGCCAGCTTCAGAGACGTGTCGAAGTGCTTGGTGGAGAGATCCTTGCTCGCGCCGTAGGTCAGCTTGCCGACCATGGAACCGACCTTGTCGACCACCTCGGCGTGATAGGCGCCCAGCGCGCTATGCGCGTCGGCATGCTTGGCATCAAGCTTTAAAGCCGTTTCCAGCGCATTCTTGATCTTGCCACCCAATCCCTGCGTCAAGGCCTTGATCACCGAAATGCCCTGACTGTATCGACCCAGCGCATAAGCCTGAATATAGTAAGCGTTGGCGTTTTTCGGCTGCGCTTGTTGCAGCTCATCGCAACGCTCGGAAATTTCCTGGAACAGCACCAGCTTCTTCTTCTCGTCGCTCTCAAGATAGTTGCCGTAAATCATGGCGGCCTTGTTGGCTGCGTTATAGCCATCGACACCCGCTGCCAGACCGGCTTCGAAGGCTTTCTGGAATTCACCCTGGTGATACAAACGCCAGGCTTCCTGAACCGCTGCATCAACGGGAAACGGCTCTCGATCACCTCGATGCAGCCGATCCCAGTTCTTTTTCAGGGCGGCGCCCGCGTATACAAACGACTTGTCCGCATGCGGGAACTTTTTCCAGGCCGGCTTTGCCATGCTGCATCTCCTCTCGTGTGTTCAGGCAGTTAGGTAATCTTTTGACAACTCGTCGAACAGTTTGCGCGAGCGCCCGACCAGGTAGGGCGCCGCGAGCGCCATGACCTGAAACGCGCCGCGCGCCAGGCTTTCACCGCCGATTTTTCGGCGTGGATCACTGACAAACTCGAACGACAACCAGTAGGTCGCAACGACTGTCATGTTCAGGGCAAGGGCCTGTATTTCGGGAGTCGACGCTTTCATGTCGCCGGTGGCTACCAGGCCCCGACAAATTGCCGCCGCGGTTTGCACCTTGTGCGCGACGATGCGCTTGAAGTGGATTTCCAGATGCCGATTGCGTGACAGCAGTTCGTTGATGTCGCGGTAGAGAAAACGAAACTTCCAGATGCCCTCGAATATCAGGTGCAGAAACAGCCAGATATCCTCGACATTGGGCGCGCGCCTTACCGGTGCGGACAGGGTTTCTTCTATTTCCCGCTCGAAATCGGCAAACAGGGACTCGATGATCTCGTCCTTGTTGTGAAAATGGTAGTAGAGATTGCCGGGGCTGATTCCCATCTCGTCCGAAATCAGCTGTGTCGTGACGTTCGGCTCGCCGAAATCGTTGAACAGCACCAATGATGTTTCCAGAATGCGCTCTCGTGTGCGGCGCTTTGGCTTTCTTTCCATCAGTCACCCGTCTCGACCATTCTGTTGAGGATAGCAGAATCCTCTGAGCCTTCCTTCATGGGTCGGGAATCAGGCAGCATGAGGCCGCATCCGTTTGAGAGCCCGTTCCAGATCGTCCAGCGTGTCGGACAACGTCAATGCAGTCACTCCCATGGTACTCGCCCGGCGACGTTTCAGCAGGGCCATGCGTCGCGCCAGTGAGCGATGTGGATCGGTGAGAACGGCGCGGTTGATTGATACCCCATGGCGGGCCAGTTTCGGGGCCAGTTCATCGTAACGCTCCAACAAATTCTCGCGAGTCTTGCGATAGGCCTGCTCGGAGAGCCGCTTGCGGTCCGCATAACTGAACATGTTGTTGAAGAACATGTCGGCATCGTCCCGATGCGGCTCGAAGAGAATGACGTCGGCGTTCTTGTACTCGATGTCGTACTTCGCCAAACCGGTTTCCATGCGCGAATGAATGATTGCGCGGAAGGTTTGCGCCAGAACCACCGGCAGACCGCCATCAATCAGACGGCGGCGTTTGACGTGCTTCTCGTGCGACGCAAGATTGGCATCGAATGGAACCAGTGGGTTGATGCAGAGCACCAGTTCAACCCCTTCCTTTAGCGCCACAGAGGCGTGCAAGGTTTTTCTCAGCGCACCGTCGACAAACCAGTGGCCATCGATTTCGACTGGCGGGAACAATCCAGGCAACGCGGCACTGGCTTCAATTGCCGTCGAAATAGGCACATGATCGTGACCTTTGGAACCAAATGCGACCGACGAGCCTGAATCGAGATCCGTCGCCACCAGAAACAGGCGTTTCCTTAGTTTCCGGAAGTCGTTGGTAAGCTTGGGAAGGCAAAACAGCCTTGTCAAAAAGTCATCGATCCCCGCGCTATTGAAAATTCCGGTAGGAATCGCCTGCGACAAACGCTGAAACGAGGCCACGAAATCCTTCTGCAGTGGATTGCGCACATAATCTCGAAGGGAGTCGAACAGCAGCGCTGGAACCATCGCCGCTCGCCGCCCATACTCGCCAAATGCAGGCTTGAGCAACATGCCGGGCTCAAACGGAACCTCGGCCGAATCGCTGTAGATAAACATCCGGTACATATAGGCCGGACTCAGGCCGTTGGCCAAGCCAGCGGCGATGAAGCTGCCCGCGCTGACTCCAACATAAACATCGAGATCATTGAAATCAAACCCGTCCAGCGCTTCCGCGAGCGCCATGAGCGCTCCGATCTCGTAGATTGCACCGAGCGGGCCACCACCCGCCAGCGCCAATGCCACTCGAGGCTTCTGGTCTGCCGGTTTCATGTCAAAACACTCCGCCGGCAGCCATCAGCCAATGTCATGGCGTTGCGCTATCAGGAAGCAGCCTTGGGCGCTGCCTTCGGTGCAGATTTGCGCACTACGCGACTTGCCGGCTTGGCCGCAGCCGCTTTGGGCTTGGCGGCGCCATTCAGTTTCGCCACCTCGGCTTTCAATTCGGTAACACGCTTCGCAAGGGCATCAACATCTGCCTTGGTTGGAACACCAAGACTGTTCAAGGAACGCGCAACGCGATTCTCGAAAACCTGCTCAAGCTTGTCCCAGGTACCGGTAGCCTTGGCGGCCATATCGGTAACCTTGTCCTCTGCCACTTTGCGAGTTTTCTTCTGGATCGACTCGCCTTCACGAACCAGAGCGTCGAATACCTTGTTGCCTTCCTGCTGCGCCTTGGCAAAAGCGCCGAGACCCGCCAACCATATCTGCTGGGCAGATTCACGAATAGTGGCGGAAAGCTGGCCATCTTGACCGGCTGATTTGAGTTTCTTGACCACAAGCTTCTTTACCATGACATTCTCCTGAACGATTAATTTCCGATGCCTCTTTGGCGAGACAGCAGCAGACGCTGTGTCTGCCATGGATGAAAGTCTAGCGAGTTGGATTAGAGAGGTCACACTAAAGTCCTGGGTGAAACCCTCTAGGATTCATAGCTTCTGTATCATTCACACAGGATGCCGCCGGTAAGGACCGCGTGCACTAACCGAAGAAAGTGAGGAGACTGCAATGATTTATTTCGTCACCGGAGCGACAGGGTTCATCGGCAAGCGACTGGTTGCCAGACTGCTGGAGAAGCCGGCAGCCACGGTTTACTTCCTCACCCGCGACAAAAGCCCGGAACGCCTCGCTGTGCTCTATGACTACTGGAAGACCGACCAGAAACGCGCGATACCGATTGTCGGCGACCTGCTGCAGCCCAGCCTTGGCGTCGGCAAGGCCGACATCAAGAAGCTTGCAGGCAAGGTCAACCACTTCTTCCATCTGGCCGCCGTGTATGACCTCGGTGCCAGCGCAGAAACGCAGATGGCGGCAAACGTCGAAGGCACCCGCAATACGGTGCAACTGGCGGAACAACTCCAGGCGGGCTGCTTTCACCATGTCAGCTCGATTGCCGCCGCAGGCTTGTTCGAGGGCGTCTTCCGCGAGGACATGTTTGAGGAAGCCGAGAACCTCGAGCATCCCTATTTCGGCTCCAAGCATGAATCGGAAAAGATTGTCCGCAAGGAGTGCAAGCGGCCCTGGCGGGTCTATCGCCCCGGTGTGGTGGTCGGCGATTCACGTACCGGCGAAATGGACAAGATCGACGGCCCCTACTACTTCTTCAAACTGATCCAGAAAATGCGCAGGCTGATGCCGGCATGGATGCCGGCCATTGGCCTTGAGGGCGGCCGCATCAATATCGTGCCGGTCGATTATGTGGTCGACGCGATGTATTTTCTTGCGCACAAGAAGGGTCTGGACAAGCGCGCCTTCCACCTCACCGACCCGCATCCGCGTCGTGTCGGCGACGTGCTCAACATTTTCTCCCGTGCCGGTCATGCGCCGGAAATGGCCATGCGCGTCAATGCCGCCCTGTTCGGCTTCATTCCGCGCGGTGTCAAAAAGAGCCTGATGGCGCTGACGCCGGTGCGGCGCATCCGCAACGCGGTGATGAAGGATCTTGGACTGCCCGAAGACATCCTGCAGTTCGTCAATTACCCGACCCGCTTCGACAATCGTGAAACGGAAAAAGCACTGGCCGGCTCCGGCATCAGCGTACCGAAGCTGGAAGACTACGCCTGGAAACTGTGGGACTACTGGGAGCGCCGCCTTGATCCCGACCTCTTCATCGACCGCAGTCTAAAGGGGCGTGTCGCCGGCAAGGTGGTGTTGATCACCGGCGGTTCATCGGGCATCGGCAAAGCGGCGGCGTTCAAGATTGCCGAGGCTGGCGCGGTCACCATCATCGTCGCCCGCGACATGGAAAAAATCAACGAAACCCTGGCCGAAGCCAAGAGTCGTGGCCTCAAGATGATTGCCTACTCAGCCGACGTCGGCGACGAAGCGCAGTGCGCCGAACTGATGGCCAAGCTCAACGACAAACACGGCGGCGTCGACATCCTGGTGAACAACGCCGGCCGCTCGATCCGGCGCGGTATCGAGACTTCCTACGACCGCTTCCATGATTTCGAGCGCACCATGCAGGTGAACTACTTCGGCGCCCTGCGCCTGACCCTGGGCGTGTTGCCGGGCATGACGGCAAAACGCGCGGGGCATGTCATCAACATCTCCTCGATCGGCGTGCTGACCAACGCGCCACGCTTCTCGGCCTACGTCGCCTCGAAGGCGGCGCTCGACGCCTGGACACGCTGCGCGGCCTCGGAGTTCGTTGATCGCGGTGTCGAGTTCACCACCATCAACATGCCGCTGGTGAAAACGCCCATGATCGCGCCGACCAAGCTCTACGATCATGTGCCGACCCTGACACCTGATGACGCCGGCGACATGATCGTCGATGCCATCATCCATCGTCAGGTACGCATTGCCACGCGGCTGGGCGTCTTCGGGCAGGTTCTGCACGCCGTGGCGCCACGCATCGCGCAGATCATCATGAACACCACCTACCGCATGTTCCCCGACTCTGGCGCGGCAAAGGGCAAGGGCGACGCTGCTCCGGCGCTACCTTCGGCTGATCAGGTGGCCTTCAGCCAGTTCATGCGCGGGATTCACTTCTAGGCGACGCGCCGCGAAAAGTCGGCGCTGGTGATACGGCGGTTGGAGGAGGCAAGTGCCCCCATGGTTCCTCCATCGCCCCCGCCGCTTACTATGAATAGAAGATGCGGCCAAGCTGAACCAGACCGAACGTTCTCATTGACCTTGTCTGCTTCAAGCTATTTCGACGTGGTGCCTGATTTTCGAAATGGGGCGGCCTCAAATAGGAAGTGCAACACATTACTTCCCGGTGTGTGTTGCACTTCCTGTTTGAGGCCGCCAAAGAATTCAAGCGATGTGATACCGCAGATGTACATGGTTGCGAAAACCTTGATTGTCGCAATCAGAACCGGAAATTGATGTTCCCCATCAACGTCGCGTTCCTGGCATTGCGGCGACCAAACTCTTCGGTGTAAGCAATGCCGCCTGTCACTTTGCTGGCAAGAGAAAAGAAATTCAAACCCAGCTTGAGCGTAAATGAATCTCTATCCCAATTCGGGTCATTGACCGTAACGTTGAGCCGAGTATCTCGGGAATACGCCAGGCCAAGGTAGGGCATTGTCCCGTTGTTCATCCAGTACGCCACCTCCGCACCGAGATTCAATTGTCCGATCTCGCTCTTGCTGCTGGTGTTTGCGGCAGCAGTACCGTTGGTGCTGATATCGCCATATTTCTCTGTCGAAACAAGGTAACCCAATTTGCCGGAATACTGCAGATCCCCTGACCACCTGACGTAGCCCAAATTGGCTGCGGCGAATCGGCGATCGGATTTGGCCTTGATCCCGCCTGTTTGCCTCACTTCACCGCGCCCCAAGCCTGCAGAAAGGTCGAGAGCCATATTCGGCCCGAGTTGCATGCCGACGTATGGGCCGATAGCGAATCCATTGGTGCTGATGCCTGTTGAGCCCGCGCCCACCGAACCATTACCCCGATCCACGGCGGCGGAAAGCCCCAGAACCGCCGTCGGGGTAATTTGGTAGTCGGCACCAAAAACTGCGTTGGTCACGTCGGCCGAGCGCTTGTTGTTGGTGTTGGAAGGGGCGTAGCTCGAATTATTCGTGTTGAGTGCTGCCCATCCATTCCACTTTTCGGAGATATTTCCAGCGGCAAGCCCGGACTCGGCAGACGCCCGCTTGGTCGGCTGCGGTCCGCCGATGTTTGCCAGCATTCGCGCATTGATGACGTTCGATATTGCATTGATCTGCTGCACTACGGTTGCCTGGGCCTGTTGCTGTGCGCCGCTCGACGAAGTCGTTCCTCCCGCGCCCCCCGCATTTGCGGTGCAGCTACCCGATAAAGAGGTGCTGCCGACGCCGCCGGTGTTATTTACAGAACAAAAAAACAGATACCCATCCTGTGTGGTTGTCAAGGAACCGCTACCGGCGAAAAAGGTAAATGCACCTGTCAAAGACCCCGATACGCTGACGCTGAAACCGCTTGCTGAAATATTTACCGTACCCGACGCTGTATTGCTTCCATCGCTGTAGGTGATGGGGCAACTCCCGGAGCCGGTGAATCCGCCACCGCTGACCTCTTCAATATTATCGGTATTGCATACCCCGACACTGATCGAAACCGATGCCAATGCCAGTCCGCTGGAAAAAAGCAGAAATGGCCCGATCAATAACTGAAGAAGTGCCTTTTTCATCGTGATCACCACTTATCCATATATAAAGAATGGTTACTCTACTCTTTCAGCAAAATTCACTTGATTCAAGAAATTAATCGCCTCGATATCAGCAAATTATTCCCGGCCGTACACTGAATTGAGCTTTGCAGGGTCGAACTGCTGGTCACTGCGGCCGGCTTTCCTGGTGCCCCTGCTTCCAAACACAGGGCGAGCTGAAATGCGGCAGATCGGGCGAAGACCGACTGGACCAGCCATCCACGATGCAGGAGATCCATCCGGATGCAGGTGGCGTCAGCGTCAATCAAAACGTGAAATCGGCGACACGTCGCCGTATCGCCATCGCCGAGTTTTACGGCAACCCTTCATAGGATGATCTGAGGGCGAGCTTTCTTTCTCCTGCATGAAGGTTTCTGCCAACCACTACGCAGTCGCGACGAGCCCCGGAATTGAATGCCAATCGAATTGAAGCCGTGCGTTTTCGCCGCTATCTCGAATGCGGCATCCTCGCCCAAGACTTCGGCCGCTGCGCTTAGCCCCTCCCGGCGTGATTTCCGCTGTTTGATCCTGGCCGGGCGATGCGCTGTGGTGAACTCATGGCATTCCCTGCAGATACTCCCGTTGTGCGATGAGTTGCGCCCAGGCAAGCGGGCTCCAGGCGATATCGGAGAACATGCCGGCGGCCAGCACGGCACCGGCGGTGACCAGCGGCGGGATCAGCAACAGCCACGCCGTCTCGCGCCATCCGCGTGCCGCCGTGCGCTCGTTCGGAAAGGCAGCTGGCAGTGGCCTGAGCCAGGCGCGCCAGAGGATAGGCAGGAAATAGGCGGCATTGAGCAGGCTTGAGGTCCACAGCACCCAGACAGCCCAATCCATGCCGGCTGCGGTGGCGCCGTCGATCAGCCAGGCTTTGCTGACCGCGCCGGCGGTGAGCGGGGCGCCCATCATGCCAAGCGCACCGATGCTGAAGGCAAGAGTGGTCAACGGCATGCGCCGGCCCGCGCCGTCCATTTCGCTGACCTTGTGGATGCCCAGCGTCTCGGCGAAGTTTCCCGCGCAGAAGAACAGGGTGATTTTCATCAGTCCCTGGTGCACCAGATGCACCAGTCCGCCCACGGTGCCGAGGGGACCGAACAGCGCCACGCCAAGCACGATGTAGGAGATCTGGCTGATCGTCGAGAAGGCCAGCCGCCTTTTCAGATCGTCCTGGAACAGCGCGCGGAAGCTGCCCCAGAGAATGGTCACCGTCGCCATGACAGCCAGCGGCGTGAGCAGATCCAATGACTGCGCAAACTCGATGCCGTAGACCTCGTAGACAATCCTGATGATGCCGAAGGCGCCGGCCTTGACCACGGCGACCGCATGAAGCAGCGCCGAGACCGGCGCCGGGGCCACCATCGCCTGCGGCAGCCAGCCGTGCAGCGGCACGATGGCGGCCTTGACGCCGACACCGGCGATCAAAAGCAGAAAAATGGCTTGCAGTTGCCAAGTGGGCGCGTCGGCGAGCGCCGCCAGAACGCCGCCGTGGGTGAATTCAATCTGGCCGAGCAGGCTGTGCAGCCAGACGATGCCGGTCAAAAGCAGCGCGCCGCCGCCCAGTGTATAGGCCAGGTACACAGTGCCGCCCTGCATCGCCTTGTCGGTGCCGCGATGCACCACCAGCGGGAAGGTGGTCAGGGTCAGCAGTTCGTAGAAGACGAAGAAGGTGAACAGGTTGCCCGCCATGGCGATGCCCATCGTCGCGGTAACGCAGAGACTGAAGAAGCCGAAGAAGCGGCTGCGGTGCGGCGAACGTTCGAGGTAGCCGATGGCGTAAAGCGTCGTGAACAGCCAGAGCAAGGCAGATAGCGTGACGAACAGCAACGCCAGCGCATCGGCCTTGAAGGCGAGATCGATACCCGGCAGTACGGCGTAGCGAAAGCCGTATTCCTCGCCGGCGGCAACGCCGGCGAGGAGCAGGCCGACAAGGAGCAGCTTTGCCAGTGCACCGAGCAGGTTGAGCGCGGTGCGCCAGCGAATGCGCGACTCGGGCAGAGTGAAGATGATCAGGCCTGGCAGCAGCGAGGAGGCCATGACGGCGAGGGGCAGTATTTCGTTGCTCGTCACGGCCCGCTTCCCACGGCAAGCAAGCGCAGCAGATCGACACCGCGCAGGCCGAGCAACACACTGGCGGCAGCCAGCGTGAAGGCCGTCCATTCCAGCAGCGGCGGCGCCCGGTGCGATAGATGTCGCCGTTCGCCCTGCGCCGGCACCAGAAAGGCCTGGCGCAGCACGCGGAAGACGTAGATCGCCGCCAGCAGGCCGCCGGCTATGATCACCGCGACCAGCCACCACTGCCCCTGCGTCAATGCGGCATCAATCAGCAGCCACTTGGCGAGGAAGCCGCCCGAAGGCGGCAGGCCCATCAGTGTCACGCCGGCCAGGGCGAAGGCAAACAAGCTCACCGGCATGCGGCTGGCCACACCCGCCACGTCGGCGACGGCGTCGCGCCCGGTGACATGGATCATCGCACCCGCCGCCGCGAACATCGCCGCCTTGGCCAGGCCGTGGGCCACCACTTGCATGCCGCCCGCCTGCAGTGCCAGTCCATCGGGTCCGAGCAGCGGAAAGATCAGGAACAGGTAGCCCAGCTGGGCGATCGTGGAATAGGCAACCAGCATTTTCAGGCGCACGGCACGGATTGCCTGCCACGAGCCCCACAGTATTGCTGCGCTGCCCAGCAGCGCCGGCAGCCAGGCGATGGTGCCGGTCAGCGGGGCAAACGGGCCGAGCCAGAGGCGCAGGATCAGGTAGAACGAGGCCTTGACCACCAGTGCCGAGAGCAGCGCCGAGACCGGCGCCGGTGCCCCGCCGTGGGCGGGCGGCAGCCAGTAGTGGAACGGGAACAGCGCGGTTTTCAGCATCAGCCCGAGCAGCATCAGCGCCGCTGCGATCCAGACCGCAGAGGCAGCGCTGGCATTGATCAGAGGCGTCAGCGTGGCGATCGAAACCGTGCCGTAAGCGCCGTAAATCAGCGCGACGCCGAGCAAATACATCCCTGAACCAATCAGCGTGGCGAAGAGGTAGCGCAGGCCCGCAGCGATTTGCGTTGCATTGCCGCCGGCCGCGACCAGGCCAACGGCGGCCAGCCCGACAATCTCCAGCGTGACGTAGAGATTGAACAAGTCGGCGGCAAGAAAGAGTGCGTTGAGTCCCGCCAGCAGGAATCCCGACAACGGCCAGAAATACCGGGCGACGGATGCGTCGGCGGCGAAGTAGCCGCGCGCGTAGAGCAGCAGCGGCAGTGCGACCATATGTGTCAGCAACAGCATTGCGGCTGCCAGTCCGTCTGCTATGAGGTCGATGCCCAACGGGGCGCCCCAGCCGCCGACCGCGTGTCTTATCGCCGTCCCGCCATCGCCGACTTTAACGGCAAGATCGATGGCCAGCCACAGTTGCGCTGCCACGCCCACAATGGCCAGCCGCGCGCCTCGCGTCGGCCCGAGAAGGAAGGCGCCGCTGGCCCAGAACAGCGGCAGCAGGATCAGCCAGGCAAGAGGATCAAAAAACTCAGTCATCGCGCGTCGCCGGCAGAGTGTAGGCACCGGTTAGCTTGTGCAGGCGCCGCGTCAACGCCAGCGCCAAAGCAGTTGCCGCAACGGAAACAACGATGCCGGTGAGCACCATCGCCTGTGGCACGGGGTCGACCAGTCCGGCGCGCTGGGCCAGTCCGATGAGAATTAGAAAGGCGCCGCTGCCCATCAGGTTGAAAGCGAGGATGCGACGCAGCAGGTGTGCGAGCAACATCACGCCGGCCACGCCCATGGCGAAGAGAATCGCTCCCGTGCCGGCAAAGATGAGCCCCGTGCTCATGCGAGGAACAGAAACAGCCCGGCGAGGATCAGGCCTAGCGACACGGTCAGGCCAGCCTCGATCAGCAGAATCAGCGCACCGGCGAATTCCGGCGGAAAGTGCAGCAACGCGCCGTTTGCCAGCAGTGCGGAAGCGACAACGAGGAAGACCAGAAAGCCCCCGGCCAGCCCTGCACGCATGAACAGCCGTGGCGCGTTCCAGCCGGGCAGAAGGCCGGCCAGATGCAGCAGTACTGCCGCAGCGCCGAGCACCGCACCGGCCTGGAAAGCGCCGCCTGGCCGGTGCGCGCCAGCCCACAACAAATACACGGCGGCCAGCAGCATCACCGGCACGGCGACTCGCGCGAGCACCTGCAGCACGGGTTCGTGGGATGCGGCAGGGGCCTTTCCCTCACGGGGGCTGACGGCGAGCACCACCAGCAGCACCAGCAGCAGCACCGCGATTTCGAGCAGCGTGTCGTAGCCGCGAAAGTTCAGCAGCACGGCGGTGACCGGGTGTTCGACGCCGCTCGCGGCCATGTTTGCGGCTACAGCGGCCGGCAGATTCACTTTTGGCGAAGGCAGCGCAGACAGCTCAAGCATCGCCACGATCAGAACGAAGGCGAACAGCGCGGCGAAAATAATTATCGCTGCGCGCTTCATGATCGCCCCCGCAGGGTCGCCCCAAGGTGGCGCAGCCAACGACGTGGAGCAGACACAGTCTGCGAACCAGTGCTGCCCCCTTCCCCGGAAAGGGGGGCGGAGGATTGGTCGTCCTGCTCGCGTCCGCGCAGCACACCGATGGCGTCAAGCAACAGCGCCCCGGTGAGCCCCGCGCCGATGGCGGCCTCGGCCAGAGCAATGTCGGGGGCGGCCAGTCGCGCCCAGGCCAATGTCATCAGCAGGCCGAAGACAATGAAGAGGATCACCGCACGGAAAATGTCCGGCGTAACCAGCGTGCGCCAGGCGCTCCAGAGCAACGCTGTCGCGAGCAGCAGATCAAAGGTCAAGCCGGTAGTCACGGCTTGTTCTCACCTTGCTCGCCACGCCACGGTGCCAGTCTCAGCGCGTCGGCGCGGCGCGCGATTGCATAGCTCACCGCTGCACTGGCCACCAGCGCTATCGGCCAGATCAGCAGTAATTTCAGTGCAGCAGCGAGACTGTCCGCCTGCAGGGCGAGGCCGGCAAGCAGGCACCCCAGGCCCAGGTTGTCGGCCTTGGCAAGCGCATGCAGCCGTGTGTAGACGTCGGGAAAGCGCAGCAGGCCGACGGTGCCGGCGAAGTAAAAGAAGGCGCCGAGCAGCAGCAGCGTCGTGCTGGCGAATTCAGTCATCGCCCATGTTCTCCTGATCCTTATCCTGCCAGGCACGCCGGGCAAAAGCGACTCCGGCAATGGCCGCCAGCAGTGCCAGTGTCAGCGCCACATCAACCAAAGCGGGGGCAGCGCCGGCATAGGCCAGCAGCACGAGTACGCCAACGCCGGTGCTGCCGAACAGCAGTGCGGTCAGCATGCGATCGGCCGGCGTCGGTCCGCGCGCGGCGCGCATCAGGGCCACGACCAGATTGAGAAGCAGGAACAACGCCAGCGGAAGCTCCAGCCCCGTCATGGACCTTCCCCCCGCTCCCATCCAGAGGAAGGGGGTGACAGTCGTTCGCCGCTTTGCGGCTTTATGTCGTTGACTGCGCCGCCCCTGGGGCGGCCCGGTGGGCGGTGCTCCACCCCGAACAGACGCGCAATGTGGGCTTCAAGTGCACGCGCCGAAGCTGCCACTGGCAAGCGTTTGTCAAGCACGTGCAACTTGAGGCGATCACCGTCGAGTCTGACACCCAGAGTGCCAGGCATCAGTCCGAGCGTATTCAGCATCAGGACCCGCGGTGAGCCTACCGGTAGGGCAAGTTCGAGTTCGAGAAACTCCGGCCGCAGATCGGGACGCGGACGCAAAGCCATCCATGCGACCTGAGCGCCGCCGTGCAGCGAGTTCCAGAGGAAGAAGCCGGCAAAGCCGAGAAATCCGGTAATGCTGAAGCGTCGTCGCGACGGTGGTTGCAGATAGAGGCTGGCCGAGGTCGCCGTGGCCACAGCGACCGCGCCCAGTCCCCAGGCCTCCGATTGCCCCTCGGCCAGCACCCACCACAAGAGCGCGAACATCGGTGCGCGGCGCAACACTGCCGCCGTCACGCCATCGCCGACTTTTGTCATGCCTTGCATTGCAACATCACTTTCACCTCCTGATCGATGGTGGTGTGTCATGTGCGCGCTCAGGACTTACGAGCTTGCGATGGCCGCCTCGGTCGCCGGCGCTTTTGCCTGATGTATACGTACCAGCCAACGCTGATCAGCGCATAACTGGTCAGGCCGACCAGGGTGGCAGTGATGGCCAGGCCGATGACGAGTGGTTTGCCGAGGGCCTTGACGCGTTGCCAGACGCCGGCATCTGCCGGTGGGGGAGAACTCGTACTTGGCAGGCGCGCTTTGGGCGTTTCGCCAGTGACCCAGGCGCCGATCCGGTAAGCGGCGACGTAGACCGGTGCAAAGGTGATGGGGTTGGTAACCAGCGTGCTCGCCGCGGCTGCCGGCAGATTGGCACGCAGGATCACGGCAGCGGCGGCAGCGAAAGGGATCTGTGCAATCGGGATCAGCAGGCCGAAAAACACGCCGATGCCGACCCCGAGCGCCACCCCGCGCCGCGACCAGTGCCAGAGCTTGGGGTGGCCGAGAAATGGCGTCAGCCAGCCCAGCCAGCGGTTACTCTCCAGCTGCGTACGGGTCGGGATCAGCTTGCGCCAGCGTTCAAGCATCGCGGTCAGCGTCCCGAGGCGAGCCGGCATCGCTAATCACCAGCACATCGCATTG